>DATIBA010000030.1:0-22644 GCA_035457765.1 Gaiellaceae bacterium | reverse complement strand
TCTTGGTGATGAAGCCGGTGAGGATGACGGTCAGCAGGATCAGCGCGACCATCCCGGCGAGCAGCCCGAGGTTGGTGCGGGTCGAGCGCATCTTGCGTAGCTCGGAGAGCAGCTGGTCGGTCATGACGGTTCCTCCGCGGTAAGCTCGAGGAAGACGTCCTCGAGACTGGATGACTCTGGCGCCAGCTCGTGCAGGGGGATGCCGGCGACGAAGGCGAGCTCGCCGATCCGGGCGCCGGGCGCCCCGTCGACGAGGAGCTCGTCGCCGTCCAGGAGCGTCGAGCGGATCCCCTCGGCCGCCAGCGCCGCCTGCAGCCTATGAGCACCCGGCGCGCGGACGCGGACGGCGCCCGTCAGTTTCGCGGTCAGCTGGGCGAGCGGCTCGAAGGTGACGAGCTTGCCTTTGTTGATGATCACGACCTGGTCGACGGTCTGCTGCACCTCGGCGAGCACGTGGCTGGAGACGAGGACCGTCTTGCCCCCGGCGGCGAAGCTGCGCATGAAGTCGCGCAACCAACGGACGCCTTCGGGATCGAGTCCGTTTGCCGGCTCGTCAAGGATCAGCAGCTCGGGGTTACCGAGCAGCGCGCCCGCGAGCCCGAGCCGCTGCCGCATTCCGAGCGAATAGCTTCCGACTCGGCGGCGACCGGCGCTCCCTAGCTCGACCAGATCGAGCATAGTGTCGACGCGCCTGGCAGCGGACCGTTCCCGTCCAAGGAACCAGTTGCCGTCTTCGCGCTCGCCTCCCAGCGCGAGCGCGAGCGCGAACAAGTGGTCGCGACCGGAGCGACCGGGATGAAAGTCCGCCGCTTCCAGTACCGCCCCGACGCGGCTTGCTGGGCGTTCGAGATCCTGGTAGCGGCCGCCGAAGACGAGCGCTTGTCCGGAGGTCGGCTGGACGAGGTGGAGCAGCATCCGCAGCGTCGTTGTCTTTCCGGCGCCGTTCGGGCCGAGGAAGCCGGTAACCGTGCCACGCTGGAGCGCAAACGACAAGTCGTCGACCGCGAGTACGTCGCCAAACCGCTTCGTCAGATGTTCTGCGCGGATCACCGCGCCTTCTGCGACCGACCACTTAACCGGCTTTTCCGCTGAGATGGGAAGAGTTTTTGGGGCCACGATGCCTCCTTCAGTGCGAAGCCAGCGTCCGGCGCGGCCGGTGAAAGTGAGGCCACGCGCCGCCCGAGCCCGCGACGATGAGCGCCAGCAGTGCGATCACGAGCGAGACCGGCCCGTACATCCACCACTCGTGCTCCCTACTCCAGGTGAAGGACGCCAGCGTCTCGAGCAGGAAGATCCCCGCGAGCGCCCAAGCGAAGAACCGGATCAGGCGTTCAGAAACGAACGCCTGCTGCCACAACCCGACTCGCGCCAGAACCACCAATATCCCGGCGATCAGCAGCACGACGACAACGGCGGCCACAACGCGCACGGCCGTCGTCGCCACTTCATCGCGGGTTCCGGTGAGGCCATAGAGCCCCCAGGTGCCGCCCAGCATCCAGTACACGTGCGTGCTGACCGGGCCAGCCACCAGACCTGCGATCAAGAGAAGCGCAGCAACGCGGACGCGCCTTGAAGCAACTTCGATGGCCCGTGTCACCCAACGCCTCCAATCTCTAATCGTGGTCCACTGTCGCACCGACAGGGTGGCCACGACATCGGTGGAAGGCCCCAAACGGATGCGGACTAGTACGAGGGGCTCGACCACCCAGACAAGCTGATCGAGATCGCCGAGTGGGAGTCGGCCGAGGCACGGCCACACATGGAGGAGAGTGCGGCCACTGGCGCCGTTCAGGGCGACCGTCAACGAGCAACGCCGACCAAGCAGCCACGGTTCTCGCCGAATCCGCGACCATATAGCGGGGCTTCTCGCCAGCACGGCGAAAATGGGGCTATTCCGGGGCATTCGGCCAGTCGCTCTAGTCGGGCGAGTGGCGGTTCTGCATCGCCTCGACCGCCTCGTGTGCCCGACCCGGCTCAGGTAGACGTGCGTCGTCGCGATGCTCGAGTGACCGAGCGCGTCCCGCACGACGTACAGGGGCGCGCCGGAACGGACCATGTCCACGGCGAACGCGTGTCGCAGGGCGTGCGCGTGCACCCGGCGCTCGATCCCCGCGTTGCGCGCGAGTCTCGGGAGTAGATGGCGGACGTACGAGAGGTCGAGGGGCCGTCCGGCGAACGAGCAGAAGTGTGGGGCGCCGCCGGCAGCGACTCGCGGTCCCGCTCGCGCAGCCAGACGAACTCTCGAAACAGGAGTGCTCGATCGACGAGCGCTGGCAGGCGCTCCGCTTCGTCTACCGGCTCGAGGATCGCTCCCGGTAGCTACCTCGCGACTGCCCGGGGAACAGTGCTCTCTCCCGCGGACACAACGCCCGCTTCATGTCGACGCATCCCCCGCACCTCGGGCACGAGCATGACCCCGAGCTTCGACGCGACGAGGATGGCCACCGAGAGGAGCAGCGTCATGTCGACGCCGATCCAGTCGGACATCGGTCCCCACAGCGCGAAGCCGAGAGGCATGAAGACGAGCGAGACGGCCCAGTCGTAGGAGCTGACGCGCGAGAGGATCTCGTTCGGGATCGACGACTGGAGAACCGTCTCCCAGAGCGTGTTCGCGACCACGATCGAGCCGAAGGCGAAGAGCGAGAGCACGGCCAGAGCTGCAGTCGGCCACGGCACGACGAAGGCCGCGACGTACGGGGCGAGCAAGAGGATGACGACGTTGCCGGCGAGGAGCGGCCGTGACGGCCGCCAGCGGAGGGCGACGACGCCGCCGATCACCCCGCCTGCTCCGCCCGCGGTCGCGATGAAGCCCCAGGATGCGGCTCCGTTCAGATCTTGCTCGGCGACGAGCGGACCGAGCACCTGCACGGCGCCCCAGGCGAAGTTGCCGACGCCGAAGGCGAGCAGGCTCGCCCACAGCCACCGGCGCATGCGAACCTCGCGCCAGCCCTGTGTGAGCTCGGCGAAGAAGGACGTGCGCCCCGTCGGCATGGCCGCGTCGACGCGCAGGATCGAGAGGAACGTGGCGCTGACGAGGAAGGTGACGCCGTCGATCGCAAAGACCGCGCCCGGTCCTGCCGCCGACACGATCACGCCCGACAGCAGCGGCCCGAAGATCCACGACCCGCTCCGCGTCAGGGCCATCCACGCGTTCGCCTGCTGCAGGCGACCTGCGCTGATCGTCTGTGGGATCAAGCCCGTCGAGGCGGGGCTGAAGAACGACTCAGCCGATGATCACCGCCAGCACTACGAACTCCCAGAGCCGCGGCGAGCCCGCGATCACGAGCGCGGCGAGCGTCAACTGGGCCGCCGCCCGAATGAGATCGCAGCTCAGCATCACAAGCCGGCGCTGGAGCCGGTCGCCCCAGACGCCGCCGACGAGGATGAAGAGGGCGCGAGCGAGCGTGAACGCGGCCAGCACGATCCCGAGGTCTCCGGCCGAGCCGGTCGTCTCGAGCACCGCGAAGATGACCGCGACCGGGGTCATCGCGTCTCCTACCGCGCTCGTTGCCTGTCCGATCCAGAGGAGCCGGAAGGGGCGCTCTCGCAAGGGCTCGATGCCGGAGCGAGCTGTAGCGAGCATCGGGCCGAGCCTCGCCGGTTACTCGCTACGCCACGGGGATCGACTTCGCAGGGTCCCAGAAGGGCATGGAGACGACCCGGGCGATCCGGGGGCCCCACTCGCTCTCGACCTGCAGCTCGGTGTCGAACACCGCCGCCTCGACGGGCACCCAGGCGTAACCGATGTTCCGTTCGAGCCTCGGCGAGTAGACCGCGGAAGTGACCGTCCCCACGCGTGACCCCCCGACGCTGACGGGCCACTTCGTGAAGTTGAACCAGGGGAAGCGCTCTCCGTCGAGCTCGACGCCGACGATCCGGCGATCGACTCCCTTGGCGGCGATGCGGATCAGCGCATCGCGGGCGACGCACGGGGCGTCGAGGTCGACGAGCCTGTCGAGGCCGAGCTCGAAGGGGTTGTTCTCGTGGGTCATGTCCGCGCCCCAGTTGAAGATCCCGCCTTCGACACGGCGGATGTCGGATGGACCGGTGGGTCGGATCAAATGCGGCTCGCCCGCCTCCATGATCAGCTCCCAGAGCTCGGTGCCGCGACTCGGGTCGCAGAGATACAGCTCGTATCCGACCTCCGAGGTCCAACCCGTCCGCGTGACGACGACGGGAATCCCCCGGATGTCGGTCTCGACGAAGAAGTAGTACCGGAGCTCGAGGATCTCGTCGCCGCAGAGTGCCCGGACGACGTCCTTCGACTTCGGCCCCTGGATCTGCAGTGGCGCCACGTCGAGCTCACGTACCTCGACGTCCATTCCCGCGTACGCCGCGAGGCCCTTCGCGTAGAGAAGGACGTCGCTCGAGGCGAGCGCCAGCCAGAAGCGATTCTCGTCCATCCGCGTCAGAACGGGGTCGTTGAGGATCCCGCCGTCCGGCGCGCATACGAGGACGTACTTCGCCTGACCCACGGCGCACTCGCTCAGGTTCCGCGGTGTCAGGAGCTGCGTGAAGGCGAAGCCGTCCGGGCCGGAGATCTCCACGCACCGCTCGACGGCGACGTCCCAGAGGGTCACGTGCTCCAGGAGATGCCAGTACTCGGCCTCGAGATCGTCGTAGCGGATCGGGAAGAGCGTGTGGTTGTAGACCGTGTAGCCCTTTGGCCCGTGGCGTTGCTCGGCCTCGTAGTAGGGCGAGCGGCGAAGGCGGGCTCCGCACTGGACGAGACTCATGTCGAACGCTGACATACGGGCTTCTCCCTCCTCGTGGATGACGGAACGATCCTCTCTGATCAGCTGTACGACTTGCGCGCCCGGTCCCAGGGCTCCTCGTCCCACCGGATGAGGTCCGGGTCGATGCCACGTGTCTCGGCGAGATCGCACGTAAGACGTTGGAAGCGGACGACGTCGACGACAGGATGGCTCGTCGGAACGAGAGTCGCCTCGCAGCCCAGCTCGGCGAGCGCACGAATCACGTCCCGCGCTCGAGTGGCCGCCCGCCCTGCTCCCTCGAGGACGAAGCAGCGTACGGTGTCGTCGATCGCCGCGAGATGCCCGTGCAGGAGCTGCTCGGTGTGGTGTCCCTCGGCGGCGACGTGCGCGCCCTCGCGAAGCTTCAGGACCGCCTCGAGGGCCGTTGGAGTGTCGGCACCGGCACCAACGACCACGAAGCGGTCGTGCGTGGACACGCGGAGCGGCTCGGCCTCGAGCTCGGCCGCGACCGCCGCAGGTAGCCCGCTCACGTCCTCGCCCTGAAGCGCCCTTCCAGCGGCGACGGCGCACGTGTAGCTCGCCGTGTGGCAGTAGCTCTCCTCGACCTCCGGGGTCGCGACGACGACGTGGTCGGCCGCGCGCGCGATCCGGCTCTCCGGGGCTCCGGTGACGAGCCAGGTCTCCCCGCGGAACCCCTCGACGGCCTCCAGCGTGAGCTGCGTCTCGCCCTCGTGGCTCAGGGCCACGAGCACGTCCGCGGACGGCGCGTTACCGAGGACGACCTCGAGCGCCTGCGCGGCGGGCCCGCAGGCGAGGGCGGCGTGGTGGGACGTTCCGCAGCCCGTGAAGAGGACGCGCACGCCCTCCGGAAGCCGGGCGTTTCCGACGCGCTCGGGAACCTGGCGAAGCCACGCCGGCTGTGCGGCGATGGCCCTTCGTGTCAACTGTCCGGGCACGGATGCTGTCTATACCATCGCGCCGATGCCCGTCTTCGAGAAGCAGACGCTCGCCAACGGCATTCGCGTGGTCACGGCCACGATGCCGCAGATCGCATCGGTGTCGTGCTTCGTGACGATCGGCGCGGGCTCGCGCTACGAGACGCCCGAGTCCAAGGGCATCGCCCACTTCGCGGAGCACATGTTCTTCAAGGGGACCGAACGGCGTCCGACGGCGCGGACGATCTCGACCGAGATCGACGCGATCGGCGGCGAGTTCAACGCCTTCACCGGCAAGGAACTGACCGGGTACTACGTCCGCTGCGGCTCCGAGACGCGCGATGTCGCCTTCGACGTGCTCTCGGACATGCTGCTCAACTCGCGCTTCGACCCCGCCGAGATCGAGAAGGAGAAGGGTGTCATTCTCGAGGAGATGAATGTCTACCTCGACACGCCGCAGCGCTACGTGGGGAACGTCTACGACCGGCTGCTCTACTCCGACCAGCCGCTCGGGTGGGACATCCTCGGTACGAAGGAGACGATCGAGGCGACGACCCGGGAGTCGTTCACGTCGTACCTCGACACCTGGTACCGGCCGGAGCGAATCGTCGTCGGCGTCGGCGGACGCATCGGGGACGGCCTCCCGGAGCTGCTCGAGGAGCTGCTCGGAGGGATCCAGGAGCGGCCGACCGGTGTTCCGGCGCCGGTCGAGCTCCCACCGGACGAGTCGCCCGTGATGCTGCACACGAAGACCTCGGAGCAGGCCCACCTCATCCTCGGAGTGCGGGGCTACCCGATCGGGCATCCCAACCGATACGCACTCCAGCTCCTGGCCGTCGTGCTCGGCGGCGGCATGTCGTCGCGGCTGTTCACGGAGGTACGTGAGAGGCGCGGGCTCGCGTACTACGTGCACGCCGGGAACACGGCCTATACCGACACGGGAACGTTCTACGCGAACGCCGGCGTCGACGTGGACCGCGTCGACGACGCGATCACGACGATTCTCGGCGAGCTCCGGAAGATCGCCGCGGACCCGGTGCCCCCGGACGAGCTCGAGAAGGCGCGCGGGTACGCGAAGGGGCGCTTCGTGCTTCGGCTCGAGAGCCCACAGGGGACGATCCAGTACGGCCTTCGCCGCGAGGTTCTCGAGGGGGAGATCGAGGAACCGGACGAGCTCCTCCGGAGACTCGACGAGGTGACCGCGGAAGACGTCCAGCACGTCGCGCGCGACCTCTTCGAGGGCAAACGGCTGTACCTCGCGCTCGTCGGCCCGTTCGACGATCCGGCCCGCTTCGAGAAGCTGCTCGCTGCATGAGCGACGAGCGCGCGCTCCTGCTTCGAACAGCCGAGCTGGCGGCGAACTACCTCGAGTCGCTCGAGGAGCGACCGGTGTTCCCGCGACGGGCTGTCGAGGACATCGCGACGGCGCTCGGTGGGCCGCTTCCCGATTCCCCCACCGATCCGTTGGAGGTGGTCGAGCTCCTCGCCCGCGAGGCGGAGCCCGGGGTCGTGGCGACGGCAGGGCCGAGGTACTTCGGCTACGTCACGGGCGGTGCGCTCCCCGCCACCGTGGGGGCCGACTGGCTGACGGCGGTCTGGGACCAGTGTGCCGGGCTCGGTGTCCTCGGCCCGTCCTCGTCCGTGGTCGAAGAGATCGTCGGCGATTGGCTGAAGGAGCTCTTCGGGCTGCCGGCCGGGACGTCGTTCGCCATCACGACCGGCTGCCAGATGGCGCACGTCACCGCACTCGCCGCAGCCCGGCACGAGGTGCTCGCGGCCCGCGACTGGGACCTCCGTGACCGCGGGCTCGCTGGCTCGCCCCCCATCACCGTCGTCGTGGGAAGG
Organism: Gaiellaceae bacterium; assembly: GCA_035457765.1. Taxonomy (GTDB): domain Bacteria; phylum Actinomycetota; class Thermoleophilia; order Gaiellales; family Gaiellaceae; genus GMQP-bins7. The sequence continues at coordinate 15,149 of DATIBA010000030.1, read as the reverse complement.
CTCCGCCACGTGACCGTCGACCGGGCGCTCCGACTGCTCGGGATCGGCGGTTCCCAGCTCGCCGTCGTCGACGCCGACGACCGTGGCCGCATGGAACCCGGCGCGCTCCGGGCGACGCTGTCGTCCATCGAGGGACCGACGATCGTGTGCACGCAGGCCGGAGAGGTGAACACGGGCTCGTACGACCCGTTCCGCGAGATCGTCGAGATCGTGCGCGAGACCGATGCGTGGCTCCACGTCGACGGGGCGTTCGGGCTGTGGGTGGCGGCGAGCGCCGAGCGGCGCCATCTCGTCGACGGTGCCGCCGCCGCGGACTCGTGGGCGACGGACGGGCACAAGTGGCTCAACGTCCCCTACGACTGCGGGCTGGCCTTCTGCGCGAGACCCGCTGCGCACAACGCAGCGATGACCATGAGGGCCTCGTACTTCGAGGGTCAGGGCAAGTGGGTGCGGGACGCAGTGGACTGGACGCCCGAATCGTCCCGCCGCGCACGTGCGTTCACCGTCTATGCCGCTTTGCGATCTCTCGGGCGAAGCGGCGTCGCGGACCTCGTCGACCGCTGCTGCGATCTGGCCGGACGGTTTGCCGCGGCGATCTCGGGTCTCCCGGGCTGCGAGCTCCTCAACGATGTCGTGATCAACCAGGTGCTCTTCCGCTTCGAGGACGACGAGGTGACGAACCGCGCGCTCGAGCACGTACAGGACAGCGGCGAGGCGTGGATGGGAGGGACGATGTGGGACGGTCGCCCGGCGATCCGCGTCTCGGTCTCCGGCTGGCGGACGACGGAGGCCGACATCGATCGGACCGTTGCCGCGTTCGAGGCCGCGCTCGTCGCCGTCCGACCCGGGCACGCGACCCGCGTGTAGTCACTCCTCCGTGGGCTGGGCCACGGCGCGGTCGGCGATCTCGGACACGACCGCCGGATCGGCCAGGGTGGTCGTGTCGCCGAGCGGCCGCTCCTCGGCCACGTCGCGCAGGAGCCGTCGCATGATCTTTCCGGAGCGCGTCTTCGGCAGTTCGGGCGTGAAGACGATGTTCGCCGGCTTCGCGATCGGACCGATCTTCGCCGCCACGTGGTTCCGCAGCTCCTCGAGCCTCTCCACCGTGCCCTCCTCGCCGCCTTTCAGCGTCACGAAGGCGACGATTGCCTGGCCGGTGAGCGCGTCGGCACGCCCACACACCGCAGCCTCGGCCACGCTCGGGTGGTCCACGAGAGCCGATTCGACCTCGATCGTCGAGATGCGGTGGCCCGAGACGTTCATCACGTCGTCGACGCGGCCGAGCAGCCAGAAGTCGCCGTCCTCGTCGATTCGGGCCCCGTCGCCGGCGAAGTACAGCCCCGGGAAGCGCTCCCAGTACGTGGCGCGGTAGCGAGCATCGTCGCCGTAGATGCCTCTCAGCATCGCCGGCCAGGGTCGCTTGAGCACGAGGTAGCCGCCACCGCCCGGACCGACCTCGTTGCCACGGTCGTCCACGACTCCGGCCTCGATCCCGGGGAACGGCTTCGTCGCAGAGCCGGGCTTCGTGATCGTGACGCCGGGAAGCGGCGTGATGAGGATCATCCCCGTCTCGGTCTGCCACCACGTGTCGACGATGGGCGTCCGGCCGAGACCGATGTGCTCTCGGTACCACATCCACGCCTCGGGATTGATGGGCTCGCCGACGGTGCCGAGCAGGCGCAGCGACGAGAGATCGTGCTTCGCAGCGTGCCCGGGACCCCACTTCATGTGGGCGCGGATCGCGGTCGGCGCCGTGTACAGGATCGTGACCCGGTACCGCTCGACGATGTCCCACCACCGGTCCTTGTCGGGAAAGTCCGGGGTTCCCTCGTAGAGGACGCTCGTCGCCGCATTGCAGAGTGGCCCGTAGACGATGTAGCTGTGGCCCGTGACCCACCCGATGTCCGCCGCGCACCAGTAGACGTCGGTCTCGGGCTTCAGGTCGAAGATCAGGTGGTGAGTCGTCGAGACGCCGACGAGGTAGCCGGCGGTCGTGTGCGCGATCCCCTTCGGCTTTGCGGTCGTCCCGCTCGTGTAGAGGAGGTAGAGGAGATCCTCCGAGTCCATGGGTTCACACGGGCACGTCGCCGGATCCGTGGACTGGCCATCCGTGAGCTCGTTCCAGGTCAGGTCACGGCCGGGCGTCATCGGCACCTCGGCGCGCGTCCGCTGGCCGACGACCACCTTCTTCACGCCCGGGCACGCTGCGAGCGCCTCGTCCGCGTTCTGCTTCAGGGGCACGAGCGAGCCGCGACGGTAGCTCTGATCCTGCGTGAGGAGGAATTCGCAGCGCATGTCGTTGAGACGGCCGGCGAGCGCTTCGGCCGAGAAGCCGCCGAACACCACCGTGTGAGGTGCTCCGAGACGCGCGCAGGCGAGCATGGCCACGGGGAGCCCCGGCCCCATGCCCATGTAGATCCCGACGGGCGTTCCCTTCCCCACGCCGAGCGCCTTCAGCCCGTTCGCGGCGCGTACGACCTCGTCGAGGAGCTGTTGATACGTGATCGTCGCGCGCTCACCCACGGGCTCGCCCTCGTAGTGGAAGGCCACCCTGTCCCCGAGGCCCGCCTCGACGTGGCGATCGAGGCAGTTGTAGGTGACGTTGATCTTGCCGCCCCCGTACCACTTTGCGTACGGGAGCTCCCACTCGAGGAGGGAGGTGAACGGCTGGAACCACGTGACTCGCTCTCGCCCCTGCCGTTCCCAGAACTCCTCGAACGGAACGTCGTAGACCTCGGCCTTCGCGTTCGCATGTGTCGTGAACTCGGGGGCTGGTGGGTAGCGGCGTTCCTCCGCCATCAGCGTCTCGATCGCCTGCTCGCGGTTCTCACCGGTCACGGCTCGCGCCGGGCTGAGCCCGGCTCCGCCGTCATCTGACGCCGCTGACGGCCCCGTGCCTTCCGGGCCAGTGGTGCTCATACTGTGCCCTCCGGCCCGGCACCGTCAGCGGCGCCCGACAAACGCGAGAAGCGGTGTCTCATGGTCAGACCTCCAACTCGTAGGGGCAGTCGGTCAGAAGCTCGTAGCCGTCGTCGGTCACGTGGAGCAGATCCTCGACCCTGACGCCACCGAAGCCCTGTCGGTACAGACCGGGCTCGATCGTGATCACGTCGCCGGCGACGAGCTTCTCGCCGAGCATCCCGAGACCGGGGGCCTCGTGCACCTCGAGGCCGACACCGTGGCCGAGCCCATGGTAGAAGCCGTCGAGCAGGACCTCGCCCGCGGGCTTCGTGAGCAGCGTCGGAAAGCCCCGGCCCGCGAAGAACGCCGACACGAGCTCGTAGATCTCGCGGCCGTCCGCACCTGGGCGCACCTCCGCGGACGCGAGCGCGAGAGCCTCGCAGCAGAGCGCGTGCCACTCGCGAAACTCGGACTGCGCTCGTCCCACGATGAACGTCCGCGAGAGGTCCGCGAAGCACGCCGACTCGACGTCGACGGGGAAGAGGTCGAGAAGTACGACGTCGTGGGCCGAGATCGGTCCCGATCCCATGTCGTGCGCGACTGCCGTCTGCGGGCCGTGGGAAACGACCATCTCGTCGGCGACGGCGCCGTACGCGAGGAACGTCTCCTGGATCCGCGACTTCACGAGCTCACAGGTAAGGGGCTCCCCGTCCACCGAGAGCCCCCCGTTGGAAGGCTCAGCACGTGCGAGGAGGTCGCGCGCCGTCGCCATGCCGGCCTCGGCCGCCCGCTGCGCGCGCCTGATCCCCGAAAGCTCCTGCGAGCTTTTCCGCCGTCTTCGGTCGTCGAAGAGCTCCTGCACGACCTCGAGCGCGATCCCGCTCGAGCGAAGTCTGTCGGCGAGGCCGAGCGGGAACGTCTGCGGCACGCGAGCCTGGTCGATCCCGAGACCGCGCACGACGCGAATCGCCAGCTCGTTCGCCGCCGCACGCCGAGAGAGCCCACTCCGCCGGATCTCGTCGGCGCCGAACTCCTCGGTCGGCCGAACCTCGAGGCCCACGCCGAGCGCATCGACCCGCGCCACCTCCATGGCGGCGATGACGACGATTCGGTGTCCGTCGATCTCCGCGTAGACGAACGGATCGGGGACGATGAGCGGCACCTCATGGCGAAGCTCGGGAGTCCGAACCGTGTCGCCGACGATCAGAACGGTCACGGCCGCCGATCCTATCCTCGCGGTTCCTCGCCGGCAGCACCTCCCCGGACGGCCGAGCCTGCTCCACCGTCGCCCGACGCGCGTTCGCGGAACCGAAGGACGCCGCCGGTAGAGTGCTCCGCGGTGGACGCCGACCTCCGCACGCTCCGAGAGCGCCTGGCCGAGATCTCCGACCTCCATCGTTCGATGGGTGTGCTGTTCTGGGATCAGAAGGTCACGATGCCGCCCGGAGGTCATTCGGCACGCGCGGAGGCTCTCGGCACGCTGAGCCGCATCGCACACGAGAAGTTCGTCGACGACGAGATCGGAGAGCTGCTCGAACGGCTTCGGCCGCTCGAGGAGTCGCTCGAGTTCGACTCCGACGACGCGAGTCTCATCCGTGTAACCCGTCGGGACTGGGAGAAGCAGCATCGCGTTCCGACCGAGCTGCGGGCGGAGATGACGCGCGCCGCGGCGCAGGGGAACCAGATCTGGATCGAAGCCCGAGAGAACAGCGACTTCGCGAGCTTCCTCCCCGCGCTCGAGAGAAATCTCGACCTCAAGCGCCGCTACATCGAGTGCTTCGAGTGGGACGACTCCCCGTACACGCCACTCCTCGACGACTTCGAGCCGTTCATGAAGACGACCGAGGTCGCGGAGATCTTCGACGCGATCCAACCCGTGCTCTCCGAACTCGTCAGGGAGGCTCCCGTCGTCGACTCCTCGTTCCTCGAGCTTCCCTACGAGAAGGACCGGCAGCGCGAGTTCTGCGAGCGCATGCTGGCAACCCTCGGGTTCGAGGAAGGCTCGGTACGACTCGACCCGACGGTCCACCCCTTCTGCACCTCCTTCTCGACACGCGACGTCCGTCTCACGACGCGGTACAACGACACCGGGCTCGACTCGGTGTCGTCGGCGATGCACGAGGCGGGGCACGGCCTCTACGCCCACGGGATCGCCGCATCGCTCGAGCGGACGCCGCTCGCCGGTGCTCCCTCACTCGGCGTGAACGAGTCGCAGAGCCGGACCTGGGAGAACCTCGTCGGCCGGAGCCGGCCCTTCTGGTCGCACTGGTTCGAGCCGCTCCAAGAAACGTTCCCGGAGCAACTCGGGCACGTCGATCTCGACTCGTTCCTCGCCGCGATCAGCCGCGCGAAGCCCGGGCTCATCCGCGTCGAGGCGGACGAGACGACGTACACCTTGCACATCATCCTGCGCTTCGACCTCGAGCGGCAACTGATCGAGGGAACGCTCGCTCCGAAGGATCTCCCGGAGGTCTGGAACGCGTCGATGCGCGAGCTCCTCGGGGTCGAGGTACCGAACGACGCGAAGGGTGTCCTTCAGGACATCCACTGGTCGCAGGGCGGGATCGGCTACTTCCCGACGTATGCGCTCGGGAACGTGATCTCGCTCCAGATCTGGGGTGCGGTACGCGACGCCTTGCCGGATCTCGACGCGCAGATGGAAGCCGGTGAGCTCGCGCCGCTCTCGGCGTGGCTTCGCGACAACCTCTACTCGCTCGGAAGAAAGCTCACACCGAGGGAGACCATCGAACGCCTGACGGGATCCCCGACGATCGACCCCCAGCCGTACCTCGCGTACCTGCGTGAGAAGCTCGCAGCCCTCCCTGCCGGTGCCTGAAGCCCTTACGCTGAGCGTCAACGGCGAGTCGCGCTCGCTGGAGGTCGAGCCGCGAACGCTGCTCGTGCACGCGCTCCGCGACGAGCTCGGCCTGACCGGTACGCACATTGGCTGCGACACGAGCCAGTGCGGTGCCTGCACCGTCCTCCTCGACGATCGCGCAGTGAAGAGCTGCACCGTGCTCGCAGTGCAGGCGGAGAGCGCCGAGATCACGACGATCGAAGGCCTTTCGGACGACGGCGAGATGCATCCGATCCAGCGCGCGTTCGTCGAGCACCACGGGCTGCAGTGCGGGTTCTGCACGCCAGGTGTGATCCTCACGACCGTGGACCTGCTCTCGCGCGACCCCGAACCGGGCAGCGACACGATCCGCCACGCGCTCCGAGGCAACCTGTGTCGCTGCACCGGGTACCAGACGATCGTCGACTCGGTGGTCGCGGCGAGCGGCGCGTTGCGAGGAGCGGGCTCGTGATCCCGGCACCCGTTCGCTACGCACGTGCGGCGGACGTCCACGACGCTCTCGTGCTCCTGGCCGAACCGGACGCAAGACCTCTCGCAGGCGGCCAGTCCCTGCTTCCGGTCATGAAGCTGCGGATCGTCCGCCCGTCGCTCGTCGTCGACATCTCGCGCCTCGACCTTCGAGGCGTGCACATTCACAACGGCGAGCTGCACCTCGGCGCGCTGACGACCTGGGACGACCTGCTTCGAGTCGAGGAGCTCAGACGACCCGCACTGTCCGCGATCACCGAGTGCGCCGCCGCGATCGGGGACCTCCAGGTTCGTAATCGCGGCACGGTGGGCGGAAGCATCGTCCACGCGGATCCGGCGTCGGACATCCCCGCGGTCCTGCTCGCGCTCCGGGCCGCCGTCAAGCTTCGCTCGCCGAACGGGGACCGAGTCATTCCGCTCGCGAACTTCCTCGTCGGCCCGTTCACGACCGCACTGGGCGCTCAGGAGCTCGTGACCGGCATCGTCCTCCCCATTCCCGAGCAGGGCTCCGGCTCGGCGTACGTCTCGCTGGAGCACCCGGCGTCGGGATTCGCCGTCGCCGGAGCCGCGGTGCTGGTCGGACCGTCGGAGGAGCGTGTGATCGCCCTCACCGGACTCACAGGCACCGCGTTCGTCCTCCCCGAGGGCGTCGACCCGGCACGTGCGCTCGAGTCGACGGAGATCTTCGGCGACCGCTTCGCATCGACCGCGTACCGACGCCGTCTCGCGGTCGTCCTCGTCGAGCGTGCGCTCGAGCGTGCGGCTAGGCGCGCGGAGGAGGATCGATGAACGAAACGCTGATCGGCGTCGCTCGCCCGCGGCTCGATGCGCCCGACAAGGTGACCGGTGCGACGAGGTTCGCGGCAGACGGACACGTCCATGGCCTCCTGCACGCTCGCCCGATCCTCTCGACCGAACCCCACGCACGCATCCGACGGGTGGATCGGGAGGCAGCGCTCTCCGTGCCCGGGGTCGTAGCGGTGCTCGTCGCAACCGACCTCCCGTTGGCAACGAGCGGAAGCGACAGGACCGCCGAGCCGCTCGCCCGCGAGGAGGTCGTCTTCTCAGGTCAGCCCGTCGCGCTCGTCGTGGCCGAGACCGAGGCCGCCGCCGAGGACGGCGCCGAGGCAGTCGAGGTCGAATACGAGGCGCTACCGGCAGTGGTGGGGCTCGAAGCGGCCATGGCTCCCGGCGCTCCCCTCGCCCGTCTCCTCGAGGAGGCCGAGGGCGGCGGCGACCTGGAGTCGATCCACGCCGGCGTCGACGAGGGTGAGCAGGAAGCCGACGAGGAGCAGCTCTCCGGAAACGTCGTCGATACCGTGAACCGGCGCTCGGGGGACGTTGCGGCAGCGTTCGAGGCCAGTGACGCAGTCGTGTCGGGAACGTTCAGGACCCCGTGGGTCTACCAGGCGTACATCGAGCCACAAGTCGCGACGGCATGGCTCGAGTCATCGGGGACGCTCGTCGTCTCCACGAGTACGCAGGGCTCGTTCGTGACCCGAAGGGAGCTCGCCCGCGCGTTCGACCTCCCGCTCGAGCGAATCCGAATCGTCGCCGAGCCGCTCGGCGGCGCGTTCGGGGGGAAGTTCGCGCTCATCGAGCCGCTCGTCGCGGGAGCCGCTCTCGCGCTCCGCCGCCCCGTCCGCCTCGTCCTGACTCGCCGGGACGACTTCCAGTCGACGAATCCGCAGTCGGCCCAGGTCACGCACCTTCGCGTGGGCGCGCGCACGGACGGGACGTTCACCGCGATCGAAGCGCGGATGCTCGTCGATCGGGGGTCGAACACCGGCTGGGGCGTCGAGGGGATCACGACGCAACTCGTCGCCGGACCGTACCGGTGGAAGGCGCACGACCTCCGCGGGTACGGGGTCCAGACGAACCGCTTCACCTTCGGGGCGTATCGCGCACCGGGCGCACCCACCGCGGCCTTCGCGCTCGAGACGCTGCTCGACGAGCTCGCAGGAGCGCTCGGCCTCGATCCGATCGAGATGCGGCTGCGCAACGCGGTCGTCGAGGGCGACGTCGGCGTCAGCGGCAATCCGTTTCCGACCATCGGGGCAGTCGAGGTCCTCGAGCGTCTGCGCGGGCATCCACTCTGGCACGAGCGGGGTTCGCTCCCGCCCGGCGAGGGAGTCGGCATGGCCGCCGGCTACTGGCCGGGCGGCAACGAGCCGGCGGCAGCGGTATGCCGGGTCGATGCGGACGGGACGATGACCGTCGTCACGTCCGCCGCCGACATGAGCGGCGTGAACACGGGGTTCGCGGTCATCGCGGCCGCCGCCTTCGGTCTGGAGCCCGACAAGGTCCGGGTCGTCACCGCGGACACGGCAACCGGCCCCTATGCCGGAGCGAGCGGCGGCTCGAAGATCACGTATACGGTGGGCAAGGCCGTCGAGGGCGCTGCACGAGCGGCCCGCGTGAAGGTGCTCGCAGCCGCGTCGCAGGAGCTCGAGATCGCGCCTGACGACCTCGAGGTCGTCGACGGAGTGGTCCGCGCGATCGGCGCCCCCGATCGCTCCATCTCGGTGGAGGAGATCGCCCAAAAGGCACTCCGGTTCGGGGGGCGCTACGAACCGATCGAGGGGCACGCCGGATCCGCTCAGACCGCGGGCGCACCATCGGTCGCCGCCCACCTCGCGCACGTTCGCGTCGACCGGGAGACGGGCGAGGTCGAGCTCCTCCGGCACGTGATCGCCCAGGACGTCGGGCGGGCGCTCAACCCTGCCCTCGTCGAGGGCCAGATGCGCGGGGGTACGACGCAGGGGATGGGCTGGGCGCTCTTCGAGCAGCTCGAACACGACGAGAGCGGACACCTGCTGACGAGCTCGTTCCTCGACTACGCGATCCCCGTGGCGGACCGTGTTCCGGAGATCGACACGCTGATCGTGGAGGTTCCGGCGCCGGACGGGCCGTTCGGCGCGAAGGGGATCGGCGAGGCGCCAGTGGTCGCCGCAGCCCCGGCCATCGTGAACGCGGTCGCCGCGGCGACGGGAGCCCGCATGCGCGAGCTTCCCCTGACGCCACCGCGTGTCTGGGCCGCACTCACCGGCGATGCGCCGAGGGAAAACCCGTGACGGCCCTCGAACGCGCGCAGGCGCTCGTCGCGGCATGGGATGCCGACCTCAAGGTCGAGCTTCCCGAGCACGCGCGGCTCGTCGACGTCCATACCCACCTCGGTAGCGACATCGACGGAACGAACGGGCTCTACGAGGAGCTCATGGGAATGCTCGACCTCTACGGATTCGAGAGGGCGTTCGTCTTCTGCATGGACGAACACGATCGCGAGCCGGCGTTCAGCGTCCCGAACGACCGTACGCTCGCCCACGCCGCACGATCCGGCGAGAGCCTCGTCCCCTTCGTCCGACTCGACCTCACCGCTCGACCCCTCGAGGAGGCGCGACGGTGCCTCGATCTCGGGGCGAAAGGAATCAAGCTCCACCCGCGGGCGCAGGCATTCGCGCTCGACGACGTGCGTCTCGGGCCGGTCTTCGAGCTCGCCGTCGAACGGTCCGTCCCGATCCTCATACACGGCGGCCGCGGGCTACCCCCGATCGCGGAGCACCTCGAGCGGCTCGTGCTTCGCTACGACGGAGTCCGACTCATCGTCGCACACGCTGGGATCGCGGACATGGCGGGACTGGCCGGGCGTCTGGGTGGCATGCCCGGCGTCTTCTTCGACACGTCCGTCTGGAGCGGCGTCGATCTCCTCGACTTGTACCGACAGGTCGCACCCGAGCAAGTCGTCTACGCGTCCGACTACCCGTACGGACGTCAGCCGAACTCGCTGCTCCTCGCGGTCCGAACCGCGAAGCTCGCCGGCTTCGACGACAAGCAGCTCCGGCTGATGCTCGGGGGAACGGCCCGGCGAATCTTCGAAGGCACCGAGCTCGAGCCGCTGTCGGCACCGAAGGGCGCGACCTCGCTCCTCCAGCCTCTGACCTTCGCGCGGATCCACCAGTACATCTCGATGGCGGTCCCCATGCTCTGGCTTCGCCAGCACGACGCCATCGGGGCTCTCGGTCTCGCCGTGAACACCTCGCGCGAGCGGGACAACGGTCATCCCGAAAGCTCCGAACAGATCCAGGAGCTGCTCGTGACCGCGCACGAGCTCTGGAGGGACGGCGCCGAGCTGGCGGCCGGCGACGCGCGTGTCGCCACCTTCCGCTCGGCGATTCAGCTCGTCAATCTCGCCGACCTCGTCACGATCACGACGCGCGCGTAGTCGCCGCGCGAGCACGGGACCGACGACACCGCCGACGCACGAGCCGTCGATGGAACCGCTCCCCCGGTATCGGACCGAAGGCAGTCACCCAGCGAGCTCCTCGAACCGGAAGCAGTCGACGGTGTGGTCGTTGACGAGGCCCACCGCCTGCATGAACGCGTAGCAGACCGTCGGCCCGACGAAGCGAAACCCTCGCTTCTTCAGGTCTTTCGACAGCGCGCGGGAGAGCGCCGTCTCGGCCGGCACCTCGACCAGCGAGCGCCAGCGGCCCACGATCGGCTCACCGGCGACGAAGCTCCAAAGGTACGCATCGAAACTTCCGAGCTCGTCCTGGACCTCGAGGACACACGCCGCATTGACCACCGTCGACTCGACCTTGAGGCGGTTCCGGACGATTCCCGGATCTGCGAAAAGACGCTCGACATCGGTCTCCGTGAAGCGAGCGACGACTTCGGGGTCGAAGCCGGCGAACGCGCGCCGGTAGCCCTCGCGCTTGCGCAGGATCGTCGACCAGGAGAGGCCGGCCTGGGCACCCTCGAGCGTGAGCAGCTCGAAGAGGTGGCGGTCCTCGTGAGCGGGTACGCCCCACTCCTCGTCGTGGTAGGCGAGCATGAGCTCGTCACCACCAGCCGCCCACTCGCAGCGCGTCATTGTCGACATCGGCGGATAGGATCGCAGCCCGTGCGCTCCCTTCTCGTGTTGACCGTCGCTCTGGCCTTTCTCGCCGGATGCGGAGGCGGCGACGGTCAGGGGACGGAGACCGTCGCCGGGAGCAACGGTGAATGCACGAGCGTCGACGCGCCCGAGGCGCGTGAGCCGGGGGGGAACGAGGCTCCGTCGGAACCGCTCGACCCGTCCAGGACGTACACCCTCACGTTCGACACGAGCTGCGGGACGTTCACCGTCGCGCTCGACCTCGAGCTCGCGCCCAACACGACCGCGTCGCTCGTGGCGCTGGCGAATGCCGGCTACTTCGACGACACCATCATTCACCGAGTGGTGCCCGGCTTCGTCATCCAGGGCGGCGATCCGACCCAGAGCGGCTCGGGCGGGCCCGGCTACACGACGGTCGACCTGCCGCCGTCGGACGCCGCCTACACGAGGGGTGTCGTCGCCATGGCGAAGTCCGGTGTCGAGGCCCCCGGAACCGCAGGCAGCCAGTTCTTCGTCGTGAGCAGTGACGACGCCGGGCTCCCGGCCGAATACGCAATCGTCGGCGAGGTCACCGGGGGCATGGACACGGTCGATCGGATCGATGCGCTCGGCGTCGGGGACGGGCCGCCGTCGCAAACGGTCGTCGTCGACTCGGTCACGGCCACCGAGAGCTGATGGGGCGAATCGCCGCGATCGTCCTCGCGGCCGGCGAGGCGTCGCGGTTCGGCTCCGCGAAGCAGCGCCTCCTGCTACCGCGTGTGCTCGAGCGCCTGTCCGCGGCGCCGGTCGACGAGATCGTCATCGTCGCAGGAGCGTACGAGCTCGAGGCTCGTTGCTCCGAGCCTCGAGCGCTTTCGTGCCGAATCGTCGAATGCCCCGAGTGGGCTCGCGGGCCGGGAGCGTCGCTCCGCTGCGGACTCGCAGCCCTCGACGACGACGTCGACGCCGCAGTCGTCGTGCTCGCCGACGGGCCGAGCCTGTCACCCCGTGCGGTGGTGCGAGTCTTGGGCGCCTGGGCAGAGACCGCGGGCATCGTCGCGGCGTCGTACGACGGCGAGAGAGGACATCCGCTCGTCATCGGCCGTCGAGAGTGGACCGACATCCCGGACGAAGGCCTGCGCAGCCATCCTGCGCGCCTCATCCCGTGCGACGACCTCGGTCGGCCTGGTGACGTCGACAGGCCTTCGGATCTCTAGAAGCTAGGCGGTCGCGTCGAGACCGCGCAACTCGTCGAGTTTCGCCATGAGACCGGGCGGCATGCGCTCGATAGCGCTCGTCCTCACGTACCGCCGCAGGCTCTCCTCGAAGCGATAGCGACGTGAGCAGTAGTCGCATCCGGCGAGATGCGTCTCCGCTTCGCGCCATTCGGCGTCCGACAACGTGCGATCCAGGAAGTCCTGGAGGAGTTCCTCGCAGCGATCGCACGGTTCGCGGCTCACGTCACCGCCCCCTCTGCGAGGCGCTGCTTCAGCGCCCGGCGGCCGCGGTGGAGGCGAGACATGACGGTTCCGATCGGGATGTCGAGGATCTGCGCGGCATCCGCGTAGGTGAAGTCACCGATGTCCACGAGCACGACGACATCGCGAAACTGAGGCTGAATCTCCGAGAGCGCGTTCACGATGGAATCTTGCGACAAGCGCTCGACGACATCGTCCGTCTCGAGCACCTGCTCGCCTGCCGCAGACGCCAGCTTGTTCGCGAGGTAGTAGTCGGTCTCTTCGAGCGCCTGGGTCTGGGGCGTGCGCTGGATGCGGCGGCCCCGATCGACGTTCAGATTCGTGAGGATGCGGAGAAGCCACGCGCGCATGTTCGTTCCCGGCGAGTAGGAGCGCCAGCTCCGGAATGCCCTCGCGTACGTCTCTTGCACCAGATCCTCTGCCTCCTCACGCGAGCCGACGAGTCGCCTCGCTACTCGGTAGACCTGGTCAGCGAGCGAGAGTGCCTCCTCCTCGAAACGTGCCCGATCGCGTGCCTCGGTTGCGATGCGGCGCGCCTCGGTTTCCGGCTCGGGCTCGCTCACCGGCCTACCGTACCCTTGCGTTACAGGAGCCTGCAACGAGCCCCGCGAACGCACTATTCCCGATCGAGTGCAACCTCGCGAAACCCGGAACGGGCGAGGAGCGCCACGATCGCGTCCCGCGACGTCCGTTCCTCGTCCCAGGCGAGGTCGACGTCACCCACGAGATTCGCGTTCGCGTACTCGAGCCCCTCGTGCCCGCGAAGCGCGCCGGCGAGCCGTCCAACGCACCGCTCACAGCGGATCCCGCTCACCGTGATCCTCTCCCGAACGACACCCACGGAGGCATTCTAGGGAGAGCCTAGGGCTTTCCTTTCACCCCGTGCACCGGGCGGCCCGCCGCCTCCCAGGCGTAGTACGAAGCACTGGGCCCGAAGCCGGGCTCGTACGAGACGACCCGGGGGTTCCTTCCCACTTCCTTCGCGCGCTGTGCGTGCCAGAGCAGGTTTGGGTCGTCTCGCTCCTCCCAGACGAGCACGAGATGGGCCGCGGTCATGAAGTCGGCGACGAACGAGCATCCCTCCGCGGGGCACGGAAACGGATCCGTCCGGACGCAGAACCAGCCGCTGTGGTCGTCGAAGTCGTCGCCCTCCCACAGCTCCGCGTCCTCCTCGAGACCGACGTCGGAGAGCGTTGAGACGCCCCGGCGAAGCTCCGACTCCACAGGGGCACAATAGCCTCGTGCGTGTCTCCGACCAGCGCGACCTGGCGGTCGTCCTCTCGGGCGGGGGGATCAACGGCGTGCTCCTCGAGCTCGGCTTCCTCAAGCGTTTCCGCGAGGACCCGCTCTGGCCGCGAGTCGGGTGGATCTACGGGACGTCAGCCGGGGCGTTGGCAGGAACGATGGCTGCGCTCGACCGGCTGGACGACCTCGAGGAGTTCCTCCTCGGGCTCCAGCCCGAGGATGCATTCAGGCCACGACCCGTCTGGCAGTTCCCCGGAGGTCTTCACGACTACACCCTCCCTGGGACGATCGCGGACCGCATCGGAAACCCCCACGAGCTCGGAAGCGCACTCGCCGATTCGGACATCGAGCTGGTCGTCTTCGCGACCGATGTGAGCGACTACCCGGACGCCGACGAGACGCGCGACTTCGAGCTCCGGTACTCCGCCCGCTCCACGAGCCCGGACGCGATGGGGAGAGCCATCCTCGCGTCCGCGGCGATCAGTGGGCTCGTGCTCCCGGTCACCGTGGACAGCGTCATCGCGACGGATGGAGGCTGGGTGCGCAACTTCCCGTTCGAACACGCGTACCGGAATTCCGACGTTGCGGCGATCGCCGCATTCCGATACGTCCCGAGCTACGCACCAACCGACACGACGTTCCTCGAACGCACCCGCGAACGGCTCGAGCGCTTTCGCGCCGTCCCGCCCGCCCGCGCTCTCCTCGCGGAGATTCGCCTCGCACAAGAACGTGCCTCGCGCGGAGAGCCGGCCCACTACGGCGAGATGATCGTTCGCCTCATGCGGGTCACGCTCGCGCGGAACGCGGTGCTGGAGGAGCGTCTCGCCCAGGAGCGCGAGACCTCGGTGGCCGAGCTCACTCGACTTCGCGCCGACGTCGTCGCCACGGCCGTCTCCGCCGCCCCGCCCTGGCGCCGGGGACGACTTCGGGAGGAGCTCGAGGAGCGCTTCGGCGCCGCCCGCTTCCCGTTCCGTCACGACAGGCACGTTCCGACGCTGATCGTCCGAAGCAGCCCTGGCGAAGACCGGCTCGACCCGACTTTCCGAAGCGACCGGCTGTGGCCCGAGAAGCACAAGCGAGCGCTCGTCGAGCGAGGCTACAAGCTCACCGACACCGCCCTCGCGGCGAACCGCGCCGCCCTCGACGAGGCCTAGCGTCGGGAAGGAGAGGTCGGCAGGGGTCCGGGCAGGCGGTCGGACCCCTTGCCGAGGTTGATCAGGCCCCGGTCGATGCCGGGGCCCGATCGGCAGCTAGCCCTGGGGGGAGGGGGGCCGCCGCCCGAGCGTGACGGTCACGCTCGACTTGTCCGCGCCGCGATAGATCACGAGTGAGACCTTGTCGCCGG
>DATIBA010000029.1:0-20346 GCA_035457765.1 Gaiellaceae bacterium | reverse complement strand
CCGACGAGGGCGTGGCCCATCTCGTGGTAGGCGGTGATCTTGCGCTCCTTCTCGGACAGGAGGCGGGCCTTCTTCTCGGGGCCGGCGATCACGCGCATGATCCCCTCCTCGAGCTCGACCTGTTCGATCATCTTCTTGCCGTTGCGAGCCGCGAGCAGCGCCGCCTCGTTGATGAGATTCGAGAGATCTGCACCCGTGAAGCCCGGGGTACCGGCTGCAAGGGTGTCGAGATCGATCTCGCGCGCGAGGGGCTTGCCACGGGCGTGCACCTCGAGGATCTTCCTGCGGCCGAGGCGATCGGGACGATCGACCACGATCTGGCGATCGAAGCGGCCGGGACGGAGAAGCGCAGGATCGAGGATGTCGGGGCGGTTCGTGGCCGCGATGAGGATGATGTTGTCCTTCATCTCGAAGCCGTCCATCTCGACGAGGAGCTGGTTCAACGTCTGCTCACGCTCGTCGTGACCGCCGCCGAGGCCGGCGCCACGATGGCGACCGACCGCGTCGATCTCGTCCATGAAGATGATGCACGGCGAGGCTTGCTTCGCCTGCTCGAAGAGGTCGCGCACGCGCGACGCGCCGACGCCGACGAACATCTCGACGAAGTCGGAGCCCGAGATCGAGAAGAACGGGACGCCAGCTTCACCTGCGACCGCGCGCGCGAGGAGCGTCTTGCCGGTGCCGGGCGGCCCGAACAGGAGAACCCCCTTGGGAATCCTCGCTCCCAGCGCCTGGAACTTCTTCGGGTTCTCGAGGAACTCCTTGATCTCATGGAGCTCCTCGACCGCCTCGTCTGCCCCGGCGACGTCCTTGAACGTGACCTTCGGCGAGTCGGGCGACATGCGCTTCGCACGGCTCTTGCCGAAGCTCATCACCTTCGATCCACCGCCCTGCATCTGATTCATGAGGAAGATCCAGAACCCGATCAGGAGCACGAACGGGAGGAAGTTGATGAGCAGCGCCCACCAGGCGGACGACCCGGTGCCCTTCGAGTCGAACTTGATGTTCTGCTTCGCGAGCAGATTCTGGAACTGAGTCGCCGATTGCGGCGTCGGGTAGTTGACCTTGACCTTGCCGCCCTCGACGAGCGTAGCCGTGATCTGCTGCCTCGGAGGGTTGAAGACGACGTCGTTGACGCCCCCGTTCTGGACCTGCGTGATCAGCTCGGAGTACGTCATCTTCCGGGCCTCGGAACGCCCGGGCAGGAGCGTCTGACTCGCCAGGTAGACGAGCAGGACGATCACGATCAGCGGGAAGAGCGCGCTACGGAAAAAGCGATTCACGTCGGTGTTCGGAGGGTAGCACCCTGCTTCTTCGGCACCACGGGTCGACGCCCTTGTCCCCCGTTATGGGCGGATTGTGACGGAAGATGCCCCCAACGCACAATCGGCTTGCAGCCGGACGGGCGCTCAACCACGTTGGAGGCTCTACGTGGCGTTCGGCACCAGGTCCGCGTGCAGCACGGCGACGTAGGGAAGATTCCGGTAGCGCTCGGCGAAGTCGAGGCCGTACCCGATCACGAATCGGTTGGGGATATCGAAGCCCACGTACCGCACGGGGACCTCGATCTCGCGGCGCTCGGGCTTCGTCAGAAGCGCGACCACCTCGAGCGAGGCTGGCTTCCGCGCGGTGAGATTGCGCATGAGGTACGAGAGGGTCAGCCCCGAGTCGATGATGTCCTCGACCACGAGAACGTCTCGTCCCGCGACGTTGATGTCGAGATCTTTCAAGATCCGGACGACCCCGGAGGAGTCGGTCGCCGCTCCGTAGCTCGAGATCGCCATGAAGTCGATCTCGCACGGCACGGTCAGCTCACGCATGAGGTCGGCCATGAAGAACACGGCGCCCTTCAACACGCCGACGAGCAGGAGGTCGCGGCCCATGTAGTCGGCGGAGATCTCCGCGCCCAGCTCGACGATGCGAGCCCGCAGCGCCTCCTCGTCGATGAGGACTTCCCCCACTCCGCGCTCGAGCTCCGCTGCGGTCACGTCTCCGTATCTTTCCATGCGCGGACGGCATCCTCCCAGCCAGGTGCATCGGCGACGCCGGGAACCGAGACGACCTCGTCACCGGAGAGGACGAGCGGCCATTCGTCGCGCTCGCGCCTCGAAACCTTGGCGTCCACGAACAGATCCTGCACTTTCTTGCTCCGGCCCGCCAACCGATCTCCCGGCCGGCGCGTTCGCACCGAGAGGCCGGGCCGGGCACTCTCGAGCAGCCACGGCCCGAACCTGACGCGACCCTCCAGACGGACCTCGTCGTACTCCCGAACCGCGCGGATCCCATGCCCGAGGTCGACCGACCTCGTACCCTCCGTCGACGAGATCAGGTCGGCCAGCGTCCGTTCGAGCGCCCTCGGCAGGCGCGGACGCGCGTCCGCGAGCGCGAGCAGGTTCGCGTCGGCGCCGGGATGGAGGTCGCGCAGCCGCGGCAGGATCTCGTGGCGGATGAGCCCGCGTTTCGTGTCGGCGTTCGAGGAGTCACGCCTCACCTCGAGCCCGTGCTCGCGACAGTACGCCTCGGTCTCGTCGCGCCACACGCCGAGCAACGGCCGGACGACGCCGTCCTCTCGCCTCACCTTGATCCCCTTCGTCGATCCCGAGGAGACGAGTCGGTACAGGATCGTCTCGACCTGGTCGGACGCCGTGTGCCCCGTCGCTCGAAGACCGTGCCCCTCCGTCAACCTGTACCGCACGTCTCTGAGCTGCGCCTCCGTCCGCCCTCGTCGCTCGGAGCCACCCTGCTCCAACACGAGCGCTCCCATGAGATTCCGGCAGTGGCGCGCGTCCTCGTCCGACTCCGCGCCGCGGAGGCCGTGATTCACGTGGACGGCCGACACCCGGTAACCCAGGGAGCCGAGGACGTGCCAGAGGCACGTCGAGTCGGGCCCGCCGGACACGAGGCACAGGACCTCGCCGCCAGGCACGATCAGATCGTCGCGGCGGATCGACTCTTCGACCCGATCTCGAACGGCACTCGCCACCCGCCCATTGTGCCCTCGGGGTGCTACGAGCCGATAGCCGAGGCGTCGACGACCTCCGACGGAGATGGCAGCTCGATCTCGACGTCTTCGCCGTAGTCCCACAGCTCGAACGCGATCGACGCACCGCTCGACCCCGAGCTTCCGGGCTGGCTCGCGGAAATCTCCAGCGAGAGCTTCCGGACGAGGCCGTCCGCGCCGAGCCACACGTCCGCGGGAACGGTCGTGAGGCCGGGCTGCGCCCCGAGCTCCCCGACGAGCGAGAAGAGCTCCTCGCTCTTTTCGGCAGTCGCCCGTTTCGCGTACTCGCGAGGATCGATGAGCGCACGGTAGTGCGTCGTCTCGACGCCATGGAGCTCTTCGCGTCCGAGCGTTTCGATCTCCGCCGGAGCCGCCTTCAGGACCTCGAGCAGCTCGCGCGGATCGCCGGTCGAGAACTGCTCGAGGTCGAAGCCGTCCACGTTCGCGTTCCCATTGGTCCGGATCCAGGACTTCCCCGCGGGCAGCCGGTCGGCGAGCGCCGGGAAGCGCACGTAGCTCTCGGTGCCGGCCTGGACGGCGTCGATCCGCCAGCCACTCGGGTCGTCGAAGTCCGGGACGTCCCCGGCGCCGGGGCCGGCGAGACCGGCGACGAAGCCTCCCAGGAGCTTCGCGAGGGAGGACATGTCCATCGAGAGCGACGCGCGGTCCGACGCCGTATCGAACGCACCCTCACCCGTGAACGCGAACGGCTCCTCCACGCCCGGCAAGGACATGGTCATGCCGACCGAGAACCGGGCGCTCCGCGCGTCTGCACTCGCCCTCGCGGAACGGGTGAGCTCCTCGAAGCTGACCGGCTCGCCTGCGACGGGCGCGGCATCGCTTCCGCCGCAGCCCGCGACTCCGGCGAGCGCGAGCACCGCAACGAGACAGACTGCGAGCCGGACGCGGGAGCTCATCCTCAGGATGGTCGACTTCGATGCCGAACCGCCGCTCATCAGATCGAGGGATCCCGGGGGCGTCCAGCGTGAGGATCGTGCGCACGGCTGTCCAGAGCATTGGGGGCTCTGAACTGCGGTGACCGGCTCCAGTCCGCGAGAAGCACGGCGGCGGACCGAACCTCCGCTGCGCTCAGCCGGACGACGTCCGCGTGCTCGACCGGCGCCATCAGTGAGGCAGGGACGAGGCCGCGGGCGGCATCGATCACGTACCGCACGGCGAGCGCATGACCGACGTGCAGCACGGTGCTCTCCGACCGCTCGAGCAATCGACGAAGACCGCGCGCGTAACGTGCTGCGGCGGTCGCGCGGCTCTCCCCGCCACCGGGCGCAGGCTCGGCGGGCGCGTGCGAGGCAGCCCACGCGCGGTACGCGTCGAGCGGTCCGTCTGCGAAGGACCCGAACCCGATCTCGTTCAGGTCACCGACCACGAGCTGCGGTGCGGCCCGTCCGGCGAGCACGAGCTCGAGCGTCTCCTGTGTCCGCGCGAGCTCCGATGCGACCCCCAGCGCTATCTCCTCACCGGCGAGGCGCGACGACAGAAGCCGGGCTTGCTCGACGCCCTCCGCGGTCAGTCCCTCTCCGGGAACGGCGCACGACGCGGTGCGATCGCGATTGGAGCCTGCAAACGCATGGCGCGCAAGGAGCAACCACTCCATGGGTCTAGAGCAGCACTGAGCGGTAGTCGAGCACGTGCTCCATGCCGATCGTCTCGTACAGGCGGATCGCCGCCTCGTTCTCCGCACGGACGAAGAGGCAGACCGCGGGCACGCGTTCGAGGAGGAGTCGGCAGAGGTCCGAGAGGCCACGGGCGCCGTTTCGCTGCCGCCGCGCCACCGGATCGACCCACACCTGCTGGAGCTGCACCGCTTCGGGTGTCAAGGCCGAAGCCTCGGCCTTGAACAGGATCACGCCGTCCTCGGCCCACAGCCACGACCGCCCCTCCTCGATCTGGCTTCGCGTACGCCAGCGGAACCCGTCGGGATCGCGCTGGAGCGGATCGATACCCAGCTCCTCCTCGTGCGCGGCTGCACACGACGGCAGGAGCAGCTCCAGATCGTCAAGCTGCGCCGGGCGAAGCCCCGTTCCTCCGGCTGGCGGGGACTCTCGGATGACGAACACCGGCTGCCCCGGACGGTCCTCGCGCGCGTGAGGAAGGTCCGAGCGCGCCTGATCCCACAACTCCGAGACCGCGCGCGACTCACCGATCAGCATCCGCGGCGCTGCGCGGACGACGTGGCGGGCGAACGCGCCGCAGCCCTCGCCCGACGGGACGACGTTGATGCCCATGTGACACAGAGCCGTCAACTCGCGGCCGTCCGCGCGCGCAACGAAACGGCCGAGCCCGCGTCTCGCAACGTCCTCGAGGAAGACCCGCTCGACAGGATCCCGCGCGCAGAACCGGAGGATCTGGTCGCGCTTGGGCTCGATGAGCTTCGCGCTCACTCGGCAAACTCTAGGAGAGCCGCCGGCAAGCGGTTCGGAAAATGCATCGCATCCGGAAGCCTTAGGCTTCCGGCCGTGCCGATCCACCTCCGCGCGAACCCGGGCGACTACGCGGAGGCGTGTCTGCTTCCAGGCGATCCGCTGCGAGCGCAGTACATCGCCGACACCTTTCTGTCCGACGTCGTCCAGGTGAACGCCGAGCGAGGGCTGCTCGGGTTCACGGGGCGGTGGGAAGGCAAACCGGTGTCGGTGCAGGGAACGGGGATGGGTTGTCCGGGCGCGACCATCGTCTTCGAGGAGCTCATCCAGCTCGGCGTGAAGCGGCTTCTGCGCGTCGGCACCTGCGGTGGGCTCCAGCCCGACCACGCGCTCGGCGATCTCATCGTCGCGATCTCGGCCGTCCCGGCCGACGCGACCGCCACGCATCTCGTGGGGGGCGAGCCGCACTGCCCGACGGCGAGTTGGGAGCTCGTCCACGAGGCCGTGCACGTCGCCAAGCACACGGACCAGACTCTCCGCATCGGGCCGATCGCCTCGAGCGACCTCTTCTACAACCCGGACGAAGGCCAGTACGAGCGCTGGTCGAAGCGCGGCATCCTCGCGGTCGAGATGGAGGCCGCGGCGCTGTTCACGCTCTCCGCGCTGCGGGGTGTGCACGGCGGATGTCTCCTCACCGTGAGCGACATCGTCGTCGAGGGCGAGTTCCTGCGCATCTCCGACGACGAGCTTCGAGCGGCTGTCGATCGCATGACGCGGATCGCGCTCGACACGGCAACGGCCGGCCAGGGCGACCATTAGCGCCAGCCGCACGGTCTTCCTCGTCAACCCCTCGTCGGCAGGAGGATCGACTGGAAAGCGCTGGCCCGAGATCGCACACCGGGCAGCCGCTCTCGGACTCACGGGTGACGCCCTCATCTCCGAGGAGCCAGGGCACCTGAGCGCCCTCGCCGCGGAGGCCGCCCGCGCCGGAGCCGAGCTCCTCGTCGCGGTGGGTGGCGACGGCTCGGTCAACGAAGTCGTGAACGGTGTCGCCGAGACCGAGGGTGTCGAGCTGGCTGTGATCCCTCGGGGCACCGGCTGGGACTTCGTGCGAACGTTCGGGATCCCGCGCGATCTCGATGCCGCCGTCGCCGTCGCGCTCGACGGGGAAGTCCGTGAGATCGACCTCGGCGTCGTCTCGTATCGCACCTGGGGAGGAGGAGACGCACGTTCCTACTTCGCGAACGTCGCGAGTGCCGGGATCTCCGGTGCGATCGCGCAGCGGGCGAACGCGACGTCGAAGGCACTCGGCGGGAGAGTCTCCTACTACTGGTCGACGCTGGCCGTGTTCGCGCGCTGGCAGACCGGCGAGCTGCGCGTGTCCGTGGACGCGGAGGTCCGGCAGGGAAAGATCATCGACGTCGTCGTCGCGAACGGCCGCTACCTCGGCGGCGGAATGATGATGTGCCCGGAGGCCGAGCCCGACGACGGGCTGTTCGACGCCCTCCTGATCGGCGACGTGACGAAGCGCGACCTCCTCTTCGTCCTGCCCAAGACGTATCGCGGCAAGCACCTTCCTCATCCACGTCTCGAGTTGCTCCGCGGGCACGTCGTGACCGTCGAGAGCGACGAGCCGCTCCCGATCGAGCTGGACGGCGAGCAGCCCGGAACGACGCCCGCGCGATTCGAGGTCGTCCCGCAGGCGTTGCGCCTTCGGGTCCCAGCGGCATGACGAGCCAGCCCGAGTCTCGGCGATCGGACGGCCGACGTTCCGCTGGCTACTCGGACGGCTTGTGCGGAGTCGACTTGCGGGTCGGGGCCGCCTTCGCCTTCTTCAGGGCCGCGAGCTCCTTCTCCAGCTTCGTGACCCGTTCCTCGAGCGCATCGATGCCTCGTACTTTCTTCGTGAGGTCGTCGACGCGAGCACGCAGGTCGTTCATCGCCGTGAGCGCTCGCTGACCGCCCGGAAGCTCTGAAATCCGCTGCAGCGCCTCCTCACCGGCGTCTGTGAGGCGGGTCATGAGGTCCCTCTCACCGAGCTTGACGCCGCTCGTGGCCGTCGTTCGCTTCGAAGCCGTCTCCGTCATGCCGCTAGTCATAGCAGCCGCCGAGCTCACGTGCCCGGTCTTCCTTCATGCGGACTCACACGATGACGCCCTGTCGACTGTGAAAGATGATCGACGAGCGCGCCAAGGGCCTCGCCCGCCACTGCGTCGACCTTGAGGGCAGCCCGGTCGTCGAGGGCGGTCGGCCCGCGGTTGACGATCGCGAAGCTGCGAGCCTCGAGTGGAAGCCCTGCGACGGGCCAGACCTCGAGCGACGATCCGACGACGAGCAGGAGTGCCGCCGTGCGGGCGAGTTCCGTGGCCCGCTCCAGCGTTCCGGGCGGAAGGAGCTCGCCGAAGAGTGTGACGCCCGGCTTGAGCACGGCATGGCAGTGTGGGCAGAGCGGCGTGGAGCGCTCCTCGAGTTGCGCGAGCACCGCCTCGGTGCTCTCGGCCCAGAGACAGTCGAGGCACTGTGCGAAGCGAATGGAGCCGTGCACCTCGATGACGGTGCGGCTGCCGGCGCGCGAGTGGAGCGTGTCGATGTTCTGTGTGACGATCGCGGAGACGAAGCCTCGCCGCTCGAGCTCGGCGAGCGCCCGGTGTGCCACGTTCGGTTCTGCGTCGAGGAGCAGGTGGATCCGCCGGCGGTAGAAGTCCCACACCCGCTCGGGATCGCGCCGAAAGGCCTGAATGGACGCGACCTCGAAGGGGTCGACGTCGGCCCAGATCCCGGCCGATGAGCGGAAATCCGGGATGCCGCTCTCAGTGCTCACACCCGCTCCGGTCAGCACGACGCACGGTTGCCGCTCGCGGACGAGCGCGGCAAGACCAGCGACGGACACGCGGCGATGGTAGTGGTTGCTGCTGTGGAGGGTTTCTCGTTCTCGACCGACATCCGCATCCGCTTCGCCGAGACCGACGCCCAGGGCGTCGCGCATCACGCTTCGTTCGTCGTCTGGCTCGAGGTCGCCCGCGTCGCGTATCTCGCCGCCCACGCGGGCGGCTACCAGGCGATCCGCGACGGGGGCGTCGAGGCACTCACGACGGAGATCTGCGTCCGTTACCACCGGGCCGCGCGCTTCGACGAGACTTTGAGGATATGGACGCGCTGCACCGACGTGCGCGGCGCGCGGTTTCGGTACGAGTACCGGATCGAGCGCGACGGGGAGCTCGTCGCGGACGGTTACACGAATCACGCGACCGTCGATCGCGATACGCACCGCCCGGTCCGCGTGCCCGCCCGCTTGGCGGAAGCCGTGGCTAGGGCTGAGGAACCGTAGAAGAGGAGCCTGCCTCGGCCGGCGGCTTGGCGGTCTCGCCCCGCGGGGGCTTGGCCTCGGGCTGCTCGACCTTGGTGCCGACGCGAACGATTCTCGTCTCCCCCTTGTACGACGTCGTCCACGTCTCGTCTCGGATGGCCGAACCGTCGGCCGCGTACACGGTTCGGGTCACGGACGTGCGGCTCGGTGCCGACCCTTCCTCCTCGACGACCGTCTTGCCCTTCGGGAGCGTCTTGTCCGGTACGCGCTTGACCGGAACCGGCCCAGTCACCTCGAACGTCCCAGGCGAGCTCACGACACGCCGGTCCTCCCCTCCGTAGATCGCGACGCTGATTCCGTCACGCTCGACGAACCCCTTGACGAGCACCCATGCACTGGTGTCGTTCACGAACTTGAGGTCGAGCGAAGGCCAGTAGACGGTGGCATCGCGTCCGAGCTGGTAGCGGCTGATGTAGAGGGAATGCGGATTTCGCTCGGAAATCTCGAGCCCTGCCTCCCACGCCGCGTTGAACACCGTGGTCGCCACCTGCGACGTGCCGCCGCCGATCTCCTCGGCGAACCTCGTCCCGATGATCACCGGGGCCGCGCGAAAGCCTCGCTCCACGGTCCGCTCCCCGATCGCCTCGTTGAGCGAGAACGTCCCACCGGGCCGAACGAGCGTCCCGTCGAGCCTTCGAACGCCGAGCTGGAGATTGGTTATCCGGTCGGCAGTCCCCGAGTAGTACGTCATGTAGGACGCCATCCTGCGATCGATCCCCATTGCCAGTGCGTCGCGAGTCGTACGCTCGGGCGTCGCGCGGACGATTGCGAGCCGCGCACCGCGTTCCGTCTGTCTTGTTGCGGCGCTCAGCAACGCGCGCGCGGTGGCGGGAACGTCGAGCGTGCGCCCGTCGCGCGAGGGAGCGATACGAATGCCCTCGCCGTATGCCGCGAACTGGGCATCTGTCGGAGGCTTGTCGACCCGCCGCGCCAGCCCACGGAAGTACGCGTCGGCTGCCGCACCGGCGAACGCGATCCGCGTCGCACCGGCGTTCGGCAGATCGAGAAGCGCCGCGATGCGCTTGCGAGAGAGACGCCAGCCACGGGACTCCCCTCGCAAGAACACTGGACCCGATACGGCGACGCGTGCACGACGCGCGGCCGTCGCGAGCATCTCCGTCGTCACCGGCGCCGGGGCGACGGCTACCGGGAGGGCAACAGGGGCACCAGAGCGATCGAGCCGTCCCAGCGCTCGAACGACGACCTCGGCGGCGGCGTTTCGCTCGAGCCGGGCTCCCGCACGCTCGGGAACCGGCTCGACCCGCAACCCGCGCAGGACGAGCGCGGCGCTTCGGGGAGTGCGGTCGACTTGCGCGGCGATCCCGTCGAGCGCGAACTCGAGCGCCGCGTTCGAGACCGCGAGTCGAGGTAGCACCTCGGCGCCGAAGAACCGCGTGCGCAAGCGGCGAAGCCCACGGATTGGGCCGAAACCGTCGCCAGCGCGCCCGGCCGCCGCGACCGCGGCTCCCCAGTCCGGTTCGACTGCGAGTTGGTTCGCGGCGAGCGGGAAACGCCCGCCTCCGGCGGTGAACGTCACGGGAGTCGCGGCGACCCTGCCGAATCTGGCATCGAGCCTGGCCACCGCGGCCCCTCTCGATAGCCCGCCCACGTCGACACCTGCGACGCGTGTCCCCTCGGCGAGCTTCTGCCGCGATCCCGAGTACGCCAGACCGATGAGCGCAGCGAGGAGGAACAGGCCCGTGGCAGAGAGCGCGACGGCTGCAACGCGCGATCGACTTCGGACTCGTCGACGGCTCCGGGAGGAGTAGATGGGTGATTCGGCGCGCACGGGATCGGCATGTTACAGCGACCCAAAAACGGCTCAGCCGCTCGGCACATGACGCGCTGGGGAAGCATCCGCACTCTTCGTTTACGATGCGGTCAACACCCGGGAACCCTCCCGCACTAGAATCGGCAGTGGGTGGTGGGCTGGGGTGCCCCGTGAGACGCGGCTTCAGAAGACGAAGAGCTCGATTCCCCCGGAGACGTACAGCCCGACTCCGGTGATGTAGCCGGCGAGGTCGGAACAGAGGAACGCGATCGCGTTCGCAATATCCTGCGGTTCGCCCGGTCGCTTGAAGACCGTGCGAGCCGCGATCCGCTCGTTCATCGCCGAGTTCGCCATGTGAAACGCCTCGGTGCCGATGATCCCGGGAACGATCGCATTGCACGTGACGCCGTGGCGACCACCCTCCATCGCCAGCGTCCGCGTCAGCCCCAGAATCCCCGCCTTCGTGGTCGAGTAACTCGCCTGCCCGAACCCGCCGAGTGTGCCCGCGACGGAGGCCATGTTCACGATCCGCCCCCAACCTCGCTCCTTCATGTGCGGCCAGACTGCCTGCGCACAGTTGAACGCACCCGTGAGGTTCACTCGCAGGTCGCGCTCCCACAACTCGAGACTCTGGTCGTGGAACTGCCCGACGTGGTCCAGCGTGCCTGCATTGTTGATCAGGATGTCGACGGCGCCGAGCTCCTCGACGGTCCGGGACACCGCGGCTTCGACCTGCTCGCGGTCGGTCACGTCACAGCGAACGGCGAGCGAGCGACGGCCGAGGGTACGGATCTCATCCACGGTCTGCTCCGTGTGCACCATGCCCTGCGTGCGAGCGGCCGTCGCCAACGCACCCCACCGGTCGGTCTCTTCCGAGAGCTCGGACTCGACGAGGATGTCGGCGATCGCGACATCGGCTCCGGCACGCGCGAGCGTCAGCGCGTCGGCCCGGCCGAGCCCACGCGATCCTCCGGTCACCAGGGCGACGCGTCCGGAAAGATCGATCTGGAGCGCCACGAGCGCCATCCTACGGTGCTAGAAGAGGCTCGTGGAGCGAATCGCGGCCGACGAGCGGAGAGCACGACTCGCCCGTCGCCATCGTCTGTATCCCAATGAGCGGGCGCGAACAATGCTCGATGCGACACACGGTGTCGTCGCGCTTCACTCGACGGACCCGGCGACCGTGTTCCTGTCCGTGCGCGCGCGTACGTGGGAGATCACACCCGCGGACATCGAGCGCGAGCTCTACGTCGATCGCATCGTCGTGCGCATGCTCGGGATGCGGCGCACGCTGTTCGTCGTGCCCCGAGAGCTCGTACCGATAGTCCACGCGGCATGCACGCGGACGATCGCAGCACGCGAGCGGCGAAGACTCGGACAGATGGTCGCAGTCAGTGGCATCTCGAAGCAGCCGGCCGTCTGGGTGCGGCGGGCGATGGCAGCCGCGCTCCACGCAGTCGAAGAGGGCGGCGAGGCCTTCACCTCGGACGTGACCAGTTCGGTCCCCATGCTCGCGAAGCGCATCCGCGCTGGAGCGGGCACACGCTGGGAGACGACGCAGAGCGCGGGCTCGCGGATCCTCCCTCAGCTCGCGATGGAGGGGAAGCTGAACCGCGGTCGCCCACGCGGCGCGTGGACGAACGGCCAGTACCGCTGGGTGCCCACGACGGACTGGCTCGACGAGGAGATCGTCGCGATCGACCCTGCGACGGCCCGGAGAGAGCTCCTCGGACGGTGGCTCGCGGCCTTCGGCCCCGGAACGGAGACCGACCTGCGCTGGTGGACGGGGTGGACCAGTCGCGAGACACGTGCTGCGCTCGAAGCCGTGCCGCACGTCGCGGTGGATCTCGGCGGGGCGAAGGGGTACGTACTTGAGAACGACGTGGAGCGCACTGCGATCCTCGGGCCCTGGGCGGCGCTGCTGCCCACGCTGGATCCGACGACGATGGGATGGAAGGACCGGGACTGGTACGTGGGGCCACACGCGCCCCTGCTGTTCGACAGCAATGGAAACGCCGGGCCGACCGTGTGGTGGGACGGCCGCGTCGTCGGGGGGTGGTCGCAGCGCCGTGACGGCGAGATCAGGTACCGCTTGCTCGAGGACGTAGGTGAGGATGCGGAATCCGCGATCGAGGCGGAAGCGGCACGCCTACAAGAGTGGCTCGGCGAGACGCGCCTCCGACCTGGCTTCCTTCCGCCCTTCCAGCGCGCGCTCTCGGCCTGAGCTCAGGCGTCTCGCGGCAGGAAGATCTCTTTGGCGATCACGAGCCGCTGGATCTGCGAGGTCCCCTCGTAGATCTGGAAGAGCTTTGCGTCCCGCATGAGCTTCTCGACCGGGTACTCCTTGATGTAGCCGTAGCCACCGAAGATCTGGACGGCGTCAGTCGTCACCTTCATCGCCGTGTCCGCGGCGAAGCGCTTCGCGAAGGAGGACTGCAGCGTGGCACGCCGGCCTTGATCGTGCAGCCACGCCGATTGCCAGACGAGCAGCCGTGCTGCCTCGATCTCGGTCGCCATGTCCGCGATCAGGAAGTTGACGCCCTGGTGCATCGCGATCGGGACGTCGAAGGTGACCCGCTCCCTCGCGTACTCGACCGCGTGCTCGTAGGCGGCCTGGGCGACACCGACGGCGCCGGCCGCGGTGCCCGGACGCGTGAAGTCGAGCGTCTTCATCGCGATCTTGAAGCCCTCGCCCTCCTCGCCCAGCCGGTTGGCCGCGGGAACGGCGACATCCGTGAGCGCGAACGCCGATGTGTCCGTCGCGCGCTGGCCCATCTTGTCGAGATGCTTCTCGATCTGGACACCTGGCGCGTCCATCGGAACGACGAAGGCGGAGATCCCGCGATGCCCCTTGCCCGGATCGGTCTTCGCGAAGACGACGGTCCAAGCCGCATACCCGGCGTTCGTGATGAACGTCTTCGAGCCGTTCAGGACGTACTCGTCGCCCCTGCGTTCGGCAGTCGTCTTCATCCGAGCGACGTCCGAGCCGGCGTCCGGCTCACTGAGGCCGAAGGAGCAGAGGATCGGCTCGTCGAGCAACGGGGGTAGCCACTGCTCCTTCTGCTCGTCCGTGCCGGCGATGATCACGGGCGCCGCGCCCAGGCCGTTCACCCCGATCGACGTGCCTATGCCCGAGCATCCCCAGTTCAGCTCCTCGCCGACGAGCATGCCGTCGAACGCGGGCAACCCCGCCCCGCCGAACGTCTCGGGCACATGGAGGTTCATGAGCCCCAGTTCGTGCGCTTTGGCGATCACGTCGGCCGGATGGGTCGAGTGCTCGTCATACGACGCTGCTACCGGCCTGATCTCCTTCTCGGCGAACTCGCGCGCAAGTGCACGCAACTCCCGCTGCTCTGGGGTGAGTGCGAACGAGACGCCACGCGCGACGCCGGCCTCGACTTGAGTCATTGTTCGTTCTCCTGGTTCGATTGACTAGTCAGTCAACGAGTGTAGACGCTGGCACGGCACCGGATCAAGCACGCGCAGGCGTTCTCGTAGGATGTGTGCGCATGGCGACAAGCACCGAGCTCCCGGCTCTCGATCCTCTCGACCTGCTGGCAATCGACGCGCTCCTCGACGACGAAGAGCGCGCGATTCGTGACACCGTGCGCCAGTTCGTACGCGACAACGTCCTCCCGGAGATCGGCGACTGGTTCGAGCTGGGCATCTTGCCGCGCGAGCTGATGGCCGAGCTCGCGAAGCTCGGGTTGTACGGAATGCACCTACACGGCTACGGGCTGCCGGGAGCGAGCGCCGTTGCCTACGGCCTCACCTGCCTCGAGCTCGAGGCCGGGGATGCCGGCGTCCGAAGCGCGGTCTCGGTTCAGGGCTCGCTCGCCATGTTCGCGATCTGGCGTTGGGGCTCGGAGGAGCAAAAGGAGCGCTGGCTCCCTCCGATGCACACGGGCGAGATCATCGGCTGCTTCGGCCTGACGGAGCCCGATGCCGGTTCCGACCCGGGCTCGATGCGGACGCATGCGCGCCGCGACGGCCCGGACTGGATTCTGAACGGTGCGAAGATGTGGATCACGAACGGCACGATCGCCGACATCGCGGTCGTCTGGGCCCGCACCGACGACGGCGCGATCCGCGGCTTCGTGGTCGAGAAGAGCATGCCGGGGTACTCGGCGCCCGAAATCCACAAGAAGCTCTCGCTCCGCGCATCGGTGACGTCCGAGCTCGTCCTCCAAGACGTCCGCGTGCCCGACGACAACCTCCTTCCGGGCGCCAGCTCGCTTCGGGGTCCGCTCTCGTGTCTGAACGAGGCTCGCTTCGGGATCGTCTTCGGCTCGGTCGGCGCCGGCCGCGCGTGCTTCGAGTCGGCGCTGGATTACGCGAAAGAGCGAATCGTCTTCGGAAAGCCCATCGCCGCCTACCAACTCACGCAGCAGAAGCTCGCCGAGATGGCGCTCGAACTCAACCGGGCAACACTCGTGGCACTGCACCTCGGCCGCATGAAGGATTCAGGCACCCTCCGTCCCGAGCACGTGAGCCTCGGAAAGATGGGGAACGTTCGCGGAGCGATCGAGGTGGCCCGAACCGCCCGTACGATCCTCGGCGCGAACGGCGTCACGCTCGAGTACCCCGTGATCCGGCATGTGAACAATCTCGAGTCGGTGCTCACATATGAGGGGACGCACGAGGTGCACACCCTCGTCGTCGGCCAAGCCCTTACCGGCGAGAACGCGTTCCGCTAGCGCTCGCGCACCGTCCTAGGCTCGCTCGTCGTGGAACTGCAAGACGGGCGTGCCGCAGACACCAGCGATGGCAACGCTATCTCGCAGTCGGAATCCGGCGTGCGGAACGATCGGACCGTGGATCCGACCCCGCGCGAAGCTCAGTCCTCGCCGTCCCAGTAGTCGAGCAGCGGCCCGGGGCGGCTCATCAGAATGCGTTCGCCCGTAACGCTCCGCGCACCGACCTTGCCGCTGTCGGGGTACTCGACGAGGTCTGGCGCCAGCATGCTCGAGAGCATGAGGACGCGAATAGCGGCATCCGTCCGGTTCGACACCTGATGCGCCCCGGCCTTCCCTCGCAGGAAGACGACGACGTCGCCCTCACGCAGCTCCTGCTCGCCGTCCGGCGAGCGGAGCGTCGGCCGACCGCGGACGACGATCAACCACTCCTCATTCGCGTGATGCAGGTGATAGGGCCACAGGCGATCGCCGGGCTCGAGCTCGTACAGGCTCCCGCCCAGGAGCTCGGCCCCGAGGCGGGCCCCCACCCAGCCGTCCCTGCTCCGCCAGCCGACCCTGTCCTCGACGCGATCCCACTCGTCACCGTGGAGGTTGAAGACATCCATGACGGGGAGCCTATGCGCTGAGGCCGTGCAGGACGATCTCGATCGCCGTCCGCTCCGCGCGCGCGACCTCCTCCTCGCCGTCCGGAAGCTGGCCGAGCACCCAGCCCGTGAGCACCTCCTCGAGCCCGCCGTAGAAGATCCAACTCGCCAGACGAGCGTCGACTCCGCGCCGAAACGCACCCGTCGCCTGACCCTCTTCGATCACGCGCTGGACGATCGCGAACGCCTCTCGCACCTCCTCGACCTGCCCTTGGAGCTGCTGGCTCCGAGCAACCTCTCGAACCATTACGGTCACGAGCGCAGGGTCGTTGCGCCAGGTACGTAGCAGGATCTTGGCAATTCCCTCGAGCTTCTCAGGAGCGGGCTCATCGGTCGCTTCGACGTCACGGAAGCGGCCGATGAGCTCGCCCCAGTTCTCGACGAAGATGGTGCGTAGGACGTCGTCCTTCGACGCGAAGTAGTGGTAGAGGAGGCCGTGCGCAACGCCCGCGTCGTGTGCGATGTCGCCGACGCGCGATCCGTGGTAACCGTGCTCGGCGAACACGCGGATCGCCGCGTCGAGGATGAGCTTGCGCTTCTCGGTGTGAACGATTGAACGGTCAGTCAACGAACACGCAAGATAGAGATACGCTCGGCGCGCGTGCAACCACTCGCTGACATCGTCGTCGTCGATTTCACCCGTCTCCTCCCCGGCGCCTGCGCAACCCACGAACTCCGGCGGCTCGGCGCTCGCGTCGTTCGAGTCGAGTCGCCGGAAGGCGATCCGATGCGCTCGACTGCTCCCGCATGGGACACTGCGCTCCGAGTCGGGACGGAGTCGATCGTGTGCGATCTCGCCACCGATGTGGCATTCGCTCAGGCCCTGTGCGCCGTGGCAGACGTCGTCCTCGAGGGTTTCCGGCCAGGCATCGCCGCACGCATCGGAATCGGCCCCGACGACGTGCCGGAGACGACCGTCTACTGCTCGATCACCGGGTTCGGCGACGAGGGTCCGCATCGTACGAGAGCCGGCCACGACGTGAACTACCTCGGGTGGGCGGGCGTCCTCGAAGACACCGCCCCCGCGCTACCCCCGATCCAGCTTGCCGACATCGCCGCCGGCGCGCTCGGTGCCGTCACGGAGATCCTCGCCGCGCTCCACGGGCGCGACCGAACCGGGAAGGGCGAGCGGATCGTCGTCTCCATGACCCATCGCGCCCACGCCCTCGTCGCACATCGGCTGGGCGGCGATCCATTGCCCAAGATGCTGACCGGCGGCCTCGCGTGCTACCGCCTCTACGCGACGGCCGACGAGCGTTTCATCACGGTCGGCGCGCTCGAGCCCAAATTCTTCAGTCGCCTTTGCGAGCTCCTCGGCGAGCCCGCCCTCGCCGACCGGCAGTACGACGAGGATCAGGAAGGACTTGCGATGGAGCTCTCAGCGATCTTCGCAACGCGATCGCTCGCCGACTGGCTCGTGCACCTCGGCGACGAGGATGTGTGCGTGGGGCCTGCCTCGACGCGAGCCGAGGCCGCGTTGGCCTTCGGTCACGGTGAGGTACCAGATCCAGTGCCGGTCGGAGCCCATACGGAGGCCTGGCGACGAGAGCTCAGGCTCTGACCGGTGGGATCAGGGCGTCGGCACGAGACCGAGTGCGGCGGGCAGCGCAAGGAGCGTGTCGATACGGTCGGTCGCCTCTGGACGGAGGCCGTCCCGGTCGAGGAGGATCGCTCGGATACCGATCGCGCGAGCACCCTCGATGTCGTCCTCGTAGGAGTCGCCCACCATCGCTACTTCGTCGGGCTCGACCTCGAGGGCCCGGAGCGCCGCGAGGAAGATCGACGCGTGCGGCTTCACCCGTCCGTGCGCCTTCGACCCCACGATCGCGTCCACCTCGAGGCTGTGGTGGGCCGCGAACTCGTCGAGATCGCGTTGACCGTTCGAGATCAGCCCGATCCTGAGATCGTGGCGCCGGAGCTCGGCGAGCATTGGAAGCGCGTCCTCGTACAGGGAGAAGTTCTCGTGCCGCTCCCACTCGCGGACCATGTCCGTCGCGCAGGCGCGGGCGCCCCTTGGTTCGCCGCCCATGCCGAGGACGATCTGCTCGGTGAACGCGATCCAGACCTCCTCGTCGTGGACGAGCTCGTGGTTTCGCTGGAGCTCGTCGATGGCCGCGGTCCGAGCCTCGACGTAGCGGTCGGGATCGAGCCGGAGTCCGTGGCGTTCCCCCACCCGCCGATACCCCTCCGGGCCGAGCTCCGGCCCGGGCCGAAACAACGTGAAGTCGACGTCGAACAGAACGGCCTTCAGCACCGGCAGCGAGGATAACGACGTGTCGATCCGAGCACAGGACCGCCGCGGCCGGAGGCCGGCTGAGGGCCCACCCGAACGAGCCGCGCCCCGTACCGCGACCGCGCCGAGGAAACGGGCACGTGGGGGGGAACCTCGGTTCCCCCCCACGACTTGGTCGGGGTGCCCAGATTTGAACTGGGGGCCTCTCCGACCCGAACGGAGCGCGCTACCAGGCTGCGCCACACCCCGGGCGCGAACAGGGTACCGGCTTCAGGGCAGCAGGGCGGGCGTCGCACGGACCCGTTTGCGCAGCCCGCCGGAGTCGCAGTATGCTCAGAGCGTGACTGTCGTTCTCGAGAGGCGGGCCGGTTGACCCGCCCGGGGAAGCGAATGACTCGAAGCCCGGCTGCGCACGTTGCGCGGACGGGCTTTTTTGATGCTGGAAGGAGGCACGGATGCCCAACCACCTGACGCCCGAAGAGCTCGCCAAGGAGGTGGGGATGGATCGCGAGGAGGTCATCCGCATCTGCATCGAGGAGGGCGTACCGATCTACCAGGGGAAGATCGACAAGACGCTCTTCCAGGCGTCGCTCGAGGCAGTCGGGGCCGGAGCCTCCACCTCGCGGTCGTAACCAGCAACGAGCTAACGGATTCGTCTTCGATCCGCTGTTCGTAGACGCGCTTCACACGGTGAGATCGCGTTCGCCGAGTGCGCGAGCCAGCCCTACGACGCCTTCGCGCGCGACCTCTTCGCGCGCTGTGGCTTCTCCGCCTCGGAGCCCTTCTTCGCCGCGGCCACGCTCGCCTTGAGTGCCTCCATGAGATCGACGACAGGTGCCACCTCGACGGGCTCGGGCACAGCGAGCTCCTCGCCTCGCATCTTTGCCTCGAGCAGAGTACGCAGGTCGCGCCGGTACTCGCTCGCGAGCTCCGACGGCTCGAAGTCGCCGGCGAGGCTCTCGATCACCTGGCGGGCGAGCTCGAGCTCCGACTCTTTCACCTCGGTTCCCTCGACGGCCTCGGAGATCTCGGCCTGCGAGTGCACGTCCTCGGCGAGGAACAGCGTCTCGAGCGCCAACGCGTCGTCCTTGGCGCGCACGAGGCAGAGGCTCTCGCGCCCCGCGCGAACGAACCGCCCGAGGGCTGCGGTACCGGTCCGCCGCATCGCCTCGAGCAGGAGAACGTAGGGGCGGCGTTGTGCCGCCGTCGACGCGGGCACGAGGAAATACGTACGGTCGAAGAAGATCGGATCGACCTGCTCCTCCTGGACGAAGCGCGTGATCTCGATCGAGCGCGAGTCGTCGGAGCGCTCGATCGCCTCGAGGTCCGCGTCCTCGACGACGACGAACTGCCCCTTCGCCACCTCGAAGCCGCGGACGATCTCGTCCTGCGAGACCTCGCGGTCGTGCGTCGGGCACCAGCGCTTCTGCTTGATCGGCGTCGCGCACTCGCGATGGAGCAGGCGGAAGGAGACATCCGACTGGCGTGCAGCGGGCTTCGTCGCGGGCGCGAGCCCCACGGGGATCGAGACGAGGCCGAAGCTGAGGGATCCGTTCCAGGTCGTTCGCATCGGTTCAGGGAACTCTAGAGGGACCAGGCGGATTCGCCGGCAACCAGCGAACCCCTCCGAGTAATCTGAGTAGCGTGACCGAGACGGCGTCCGCGGCTCCCGAGACGCGCCCACCGAGCGCGCGCCGGACGATCGCCCGGCTCTGGCAGGACGCGGTCGCCGCGGGCCGCAAGCGACCCGCCTACCTCGTCGAGGCCAGAGGCGCCTGGCGCGACGTGTCCTGGGAGGAGGCGGACGAGCTCGTCCGCGCCTACGCCAACGGGCTCCTCTCGCGGGGTGTGCGCAAGGGCGACGCGTTCGCCCTGCTCGCGCGCAACAGCCTGGAGTGGGCGCTGCTCGACTTCGCTCTCGCCCGCATCGGGGCGGTCGGGATCCCGGTGTACGCCTCGAGCTCGGCCAGGGACGTCGCCTACCTCCTCGCCCATTCGGAGGCGGTCGGCATCGTGTGCGAGGACGACGAACAGCTCGCGAAGGTCGAGGAGCACGCGGGGGAGCTGCCCGCGCTCGAGCATGTCCTCGCGTTCCGCGACCTGCCCGGTCTGGCCACGGAGGGCCTCGAGCTCGCCGCGAGGAGCCCGGACGCGCTGGACGAGGCATCGGAGGCGGTCGGCGAGGGCGACCTCTTCACGATCATCTACACGTCCGGGACGACAGGCCCGCCCAAGGGCTGCATGCTCAGCCA
>DATIBA010000028.1:0-6110 GCA_035457765.1 Gaiellaceae bacterium | reverse complement strand
GCTGTGAACCTCGGGATCCTCGACGCCTTCGGCGACAACCTGGAGGCCGAGGCTGTGGACGAGCTGAATCGTCGCCTTGGCGATCATGCGGTTGTTGCGCGACACGGACATGTCCGAGATGAAGCTGCGGTCGATCTTCACCTCGTGAACCGTGAGGTCCTTCAGATAGGCGAGAGACGAGTGGCCGGTACCGAAGTCGTCGATCGAGACGCGTACGCCGGCCCGGGCGAGCTCCCCGAGGATCGACTGGGCTCGCTCGGGATCGGCCATGACGGTGCTCTCGGTCAACTCGATGCACAGACGACTCGGACTTACCCGGTGCTCTCGGAGCAAGCTCTTCATCCGCTTCGACAGGTCCGCATCGAGCAGGTCGATCGCCGTGAGGTTCACGGCGATCGTGAGCTCGGTCTCGGCCCATGCACGCAGCTGCTCGACAGCGGCTCGCATCATCGCGCGTGTGATGTGCCGGATCGCCCCGGTGCGCTCCGCCACGGGAATGAACGCGCCTGGGGGCAACAGTCCTCGGGTCGGGTGGTTCCAGTACGCAAGCGCCTCGAATCCCGCGATCGAGCCCGAGGCGAGGTCGATCTTCGGCTGGTAGTGGAGCTGGAGCTGTCCTTGGTCGGCGGCCTCTCGGATCGCCGCGGTCAGCTTGAGTTGTTCGGGGTCGTGGGGATCCACAGCGGGGCTGTAGCCGAGAACTCCGCTGCGCCATTCCTTCGCCGTGTAGGTGGCGATCTCTGCATGCTTGACCAGGGTGTGTGCGTCCAGGCCGTCGGCGGGATAGAGCGCGATCCCCACGGTCGTGTCGACCGCGAGCTGGATCCCGTCCGAATCGATGGGCGGCTCCATCTCCGCTCGCATCGCGTCGGCGAACGCAGTGGCGTCCTCGGCGTCCTCGAACGCGGAGACGACGACGAAGTCGTCGCCTCCGAGGCGCGCCAGCAGCTGCTCAGCACCGGCAACGCGCCGTAGCCGGTTCGCGGCCTCGACGAGCACGGTGTCCCCCACCTCGTGCCCGAGCGTGTCGTTGATCTCGCGAAAACGGTTGAGATCGATGAGAAGAACTGCGAGCAGCCGGTTCTCGTCCGCGGCTCGAGAGATTGCCAGACCGAGCCGTTCGAAAAGGTGGGTCCGATTCGGCAGGCCCGTCAGCTCGTCGTAGAACGCCTGTTGATGGATCTGGTCGATCTGTCCCTTGATCCGCCTCGTGACGCGAGCCAGCAGCGGCACGAACACGATGAAGAGGATGACGAGAAGCGCCTCGAGAACGATTCCGACGCGAAGCTGCAGCGCCCGCGCCGCGCTCTCGATCCGCTCGTACGACTGTGCGATCAGTGCCGCACCACCGGCCCGATTCGGTCCGACCGGAGCGTACGTCTCGAGCATCTTGCGGTTTCTCCCCGAGCTGCTGTTGTGGTCGGTCGACACGCCGCTGACGATCGTCCCGGCGGCTGCCTCGGCTGCGAGTGGGGCCGAGGCGGTCGTTCCGATGAGCCGGTGATCGGTCGAATAGGTGACGACCCCGTCACGACGGACGAGCGAGAGCGCCACGATCCCTCTGTCGAGGCCATACGCGCGAAGCAGCGCGTCGAGCTGCTTCCGACGGCCCGGCGACACGGGCGCTTTCAGGTCTTCCGCGTCGACTTCGCGCTGGAAGACGGCAGACGCCATGAGGCCGGCGTGGCGGGCTGCGCTGCGCTCGGCTTGCGAGAGCGCGAAGTGGTGGACGACGACGAGGATGACCGCCGAGGCGAGGCCGAGAGCGACGGACAGCACGACGGCGAAGCGCAGGACGAGCCGTGGGGGTCGCTCTGCTGCGAAGAGCGCGGAGCCGTTCCCTCGTGAGCTGTGAGTCATCAGGGCTTCCCGCGTTCCTTGTCAGGGGGACCGCCCCCTCCCGATGGGGGCTCCGGCTGCGGGACCGGTTCCGATCCGGGGCCTGGGGCGGGCTGCTCCACCCTTCCGTTGTCACCACCCGGGTTGTCTCGACCATGAGCGGGCGGCTCCGTCGGATTCGCTCCCGAGCCGCCACCCGAGCCGTCTCCGCCCGAGCTCCCTCCACCCGAACTGTCGTCCGCGCTGCCTCCGCCCGAGCTCTCTCCGCCCGAACTGCTGCCCGGGCTCTCTCCACCCGAGCCGCCTCCACCCGAGCCGCCTCCACCCGCGTCACCGCCACTCTGCCCGCGTCCGCCACTGGAGCCGGCCGTGGGCGAGGTGGGCGGGTCGATGCTCGCGTCCGGTCCATGCTGGTCATCGGCGGGACCGCTGGTCGGCGGGTCGGTGGTCTCTGCGGGTGGACTCGTCTCCCCAGACGCCTGTACTCCGCCGCCCGCGTCGACCTGCACAGCGGCCTTGGAGCTGTGGCTCCTGTGAGTAGTGCGTACCTGCGTCTGCGTTTTCGCGTGCTTCGGCCGCCTGGCGACCGCGACGACTGGAGTCTGTTCGGATGATTCGTAGGTGATCTCGACCCGACGAACTGGGGCCGCCTTCTCGCGGAGGAGGGGATCGTCGCTGCCGACCACTGGAACCGTGATCGAGATGAACGTTGCGGCGGCTCTCTGGACGATCTGTGGCAAGGGCATCACGGTCGCCGCGAGCGAGAGGAGCGGGAGCGGCACGCACATCAGGACGGCGATCGCGACGACGTGTCGACGAGGCATGTCGACCACCTCGGCAGCGCCGTTCGTCGTCGAGCTCCTCGTTGTCCCGAAGGTGATCATTGGGCCGCAGAACCTGCGACACACACGATCGAGGCATTTCGCCCAATGGGTGCTCCCCCGTCCGGGGTATCTCCATCCCTCGAGCGGGTGAGCAAGGGCGCAGCCGGCAGCCCCCACGAGGGGGATGCCTTGTGCGGGCTGCTACTCCCCGGGATCGGTCGCAGGCGGAGCGTCGGACCGGCGACAGCGAGTGCGATCCTTTGCGATTCGTGGCACGAGGGTGGAGTGGGGTCGGGATCCGGTTCCAGCCCCCCGATGGCTCGCGCTTGAAGTAGGCTCGGCCTCGGTGCGCAAGGGGATCGTTCAGCTCGTCGCGATCGGCATCGTGCTCGGCGTGCTCGTCACGCTCGTGGCGGTCCTGTTCCAGTGGCTCCCCACGTCCGCGAGCGAGGAATTCGATCGGATCCAGGACATCTACTGGTTCGCGACCGTCATGTCGATCGTGATCTTCGCGCTCGTGGGAGCGGTCGTCGTGTACTCGGTGTGGAAGTGGCGCGTTCCGCCGGACGACGATGCCGACGGGCCTCCGATTCACGGGCACACGGGACTCGAGATCGTGTGGACGGCAGTCCCTGCGCTCCTCGTGATCGCGCTCGGGATCGTGAGCGCCGTCGTGCTTTCGGAGAACGGTCAGGCGGGTGATCGGCCGCTCCAGGTGACGGCGACGGGACAGCAGTTCGCCTGGAAGTTCGAGTACCCCGAGTACGGAGAATTCACCACCGGCGAGCTCGTCCTGCCGGTGAACCGCGAGGCGAAGTTCACGATGCAGGCGGTGGATGTCATCCACTCCTTCTGGGTGCCGAACTTCGGCCAGAAGATGGACGCGGTACCCGGGATCGAGACGACGATCCTCGTCACGCCGACCCGGACGGGTGAGTACGAGGTCGTATGCGCCGAGCTCTGCGGGCTCGGGCACGCGACGATGCGCGCGAAGGCCCGTGTGGTGACGCAGGCCGAGTTCGACAGCTGGATCGAGGAGAAGCGAGCGTGACGGCGACCGTCGACGACACACCGCGCGCCGAGTACCCGGCCCACTTCGAGCCGCCGCACGGGCCGACGTGGAAGCTCGTTCTCGGCCCCGGGCTGGTGCGCGGTGGGTGGATGGCCGCAGCGGGGTTCGTCTTCGGGATGCTGCTCGTCCTCGCCCTGCGCTGGTGGTGGAGCTGGGAGCCGTACTGGAACACCGAGGTCATCCTCGCCGTCGCGGGAATGGTGACGGCACCTATTGGATTCCTCGCTGGGATCGGCTCGTTCGACTACTGGCTGTACTACATCTCCGGGCGGCCGACTCGCGCAGAAGACCATTCGGGCCACGGGGCTCACAGCTGGAAGGACTACTTCCGGGTCAACACCGATCACAAGGTGATCGGGATTCAGTACCTCGTCACGACCTTCTTCTTCTTCACCGTCGGCGGGCTCATGGCGATGTACTTCCGCGCCGAACTCGCCCAGCCGGGGCTCCAGTTCGTGGACTCACAGACGTTCAACGGGCTCGTCTCGGTGCACGCGACGCTGATGATCTTCCTCTTCATCATCCCGGCGTTCGCCGGGATCGCAAATTTCGTCGTGCCACTGATGCTGGGCGCGCCGGACATGGCGTTCCCGCGCCTGAACGCCCTCTCGTTCTGGCTTCTCCCCATCGCCGGGCTCATGTTCGTCGCGAGCTTCCTCGCCCCGGGCGGCGCGTTCGGCGCCGGCTGGACGGGCTACGCGCCGCTCGCCGAGGGCCAGCCACTCGGCCAGACGTTCTTCAACATGGGCGTGCAGTGGGCGGGCGCGTCGAGCATCATGACTGCGCTCAACTTCCTCGTCACGATCATCACGATGCGCGCGCCGGGCATGACGTTCTGGCGCATGCCGCTGCTCGTCTGGGCGAACTTCACGACGTCGCTGCTGGTCGTCATCGCGACTCCGTTCATCGCCGGCTCCCAGTTCTTCGTCATGTTCGACCGGATCATGCACACGAGCTTCTTCACCCCGGAGGGCGGCGGGTACGTGCTCGGCTACCAGCACATCTTCTGGTTCTACAGCCACCCGGCCGTCTACATCATGATGCTGCCCGGATTCGGGATCGTCTCCGAGGTCATCTCCTCGATGTCCCGCAAGCCGATCTTCGGCTACCGGCTGATGGCGCTCTCGCTGCTCGGGATCCTCGTCCTCGGCTTCTCCGTCTGGGCGCACCACATGTTCGTCGCGGGCATGGCCGACTGGCTGCGCGTGCCCATGATGATCACGACGCTGTTGATCGTGATCCCGACCGGCATCAAAGTGTTCTCGTGGATCGCGACGCTCTGGCGCGGCCGAATCCACCTGACCACGCCAATGCTCTTCGCGCTCGGCTTCGTGACGATGTTCGTCATCGGAGGGCTCTCCGGGATCTACCTCGGTTCGGTGCCGATCGACATCGCGGCCTCGGACACGTACTTCATCGTCGCCCACATCCACTACGTGCTCTTCGGTGGCTCCGTCTTCACGATCTTCGCCGGCATCTACTACTGGTTCCCGAAGATGACCGGCAGGATGTACGACGAGCGCCTCGGGAAGTGGCACTTCTGGCTGACGTTCGTCAGCTTCAACGCGACGTTCTTCCCCATGCACTACGTCGGTCTGCGGGGTATGCCTCGGCGCGTGTTCGACTACGACGAGGCCTTCGGTGATCTCAACTTCGCGATCACGATCGCGTCCTTCGTCCTCGGCGCGTCGTTCGTCCTCTTCGTCTACAACGTCGTGACGAGCTGGGCGCGCGGACCGATCGCCGACGCGAATCCATGGCGTGCCCACACGCTCGAGTGGCAGGTTTCCTCGCCGCCGCCGATCTTCAACTTCGACGAGATCCCACAGGTCGTCGGAGGCCCGTACGAGTACGGTGTACCAGGGGCGCGTCACGCGGTCCTGAGTCCGGCCCGAGACGCGAAGGAGCCACAGGAGGTACACGCGTGACAGACGAGGTGACCTCGGTGCTCGTGGTGGCGAACGAGACACTCGTCAGCACCGAGCTGGTGGACGCTGTACGTCGTCGTGCCGACAAAGGGCCGATCAGGGTCGCGGTCGTCGCTCCGGTCACGCAGCCGCGTGAGGGATACGTCGTCTACCGGGACACACGTCGCGCGGCAGCCGGACGCCGGCTCGACCGAACGCTCGAAGCGCTTCGCGCCACAGGCATTCCCGCGCACGGCGGCGTCTTCGACGACGAGCCGCTCGCGGCGGTCAAGGACGTGCTCGCTTCCGAGCCGATCGACGAGATCGTCGTCTCGACACATCCCGAAACCACGTCGGGCTGGCTTCGCAGGAACCTCGTCGAGGAGATCCGGAAGGCAGCGAAGGGGAGGCCCGTCGAGCATGTCGTCTCGGACGTCGCCATCCGTGCGGGAGCGAATGTTCTCGTAC
>DATIBA010000027.1:0-20243 GCA_035457765.1 Gaiellaceae bacterium | reverse complement strand
AGCGGGCTCTCCGCGAGGTGCACCGGCATGTGCGTCTCGTGCCGGACGCGCTCGTCGAGGCCCTGGAGCAGCGCGCCCCCGCCGGCGAGCACGATGCCGCGGTCCATGATGTCCGCCGCGAGCTCGGGCGGCGTCTTGTCGAGCGTGGACTTCATCGCGTCGATGATCTGCGTCACGGGCTCGTCGAGCGCACGCCGAATCTCCTCCGACGAGATGATCACCGTCTTCGGAAGGCCCGTGAGCATGTCCCGGCCACGGACCTCGGCCGACAGCTCCTCCTTGAGCCGGTACGCGGATCCGATCTCGAGCTTGATCTCCTCCGCGGTCTGCTGGCCGACGAGGAGCTTGTACTCCTTCTTGATGTGGTTCACGATCGACTCGTCCATCTCGTCGCCGCCGACACGCATGCTCTGGGACACGACGATGCCGCCGAGCGAGATCACGGCGACCTCGGTCGTGCCGCCGCCGATGTCGACGATCATGTTCCCGGTGGGCTCCGCAACGGGCAGACCTGCGCCGATCGCGGCGGCCATCGGCTCCTCGATGAGGTACGCCTGGCGCGCGCCGGCCGAGAGCGTCGCCTCCTCGACCGCCCGCTTCTCGACGCCGGTCACGCCCGACGGCACGCACACGACGACGCGCGGGTGCGCGAACCGGTGCTGGTGCACCTTCTGGATGAAGTGGCGGAGCATCTGCTCGGTGACGTCGAAGTCAGCGATCACGCCGTCCTTGAGCGGTCGGATCGCCGAGATGGTCCCGGGTGTTCGACCGAGCATGCGCTTCGCCTCGACGCCTACCGCGTGGACCTCGCCCGTGCGCTGGTCGATCGCGACCACCGACGGCTCCGAGAGCACGATGCCACGGCCCCGCACGTACACGAGCGTGTTCGCGGTGCCAAGGTCGACCGCCATGTCGCGGCCGCCGAAGCCGGTGAGGGACTTGAACCAGGCCACGATGAACCGCGAGTCTACCTATGCGGTTTCCAGCAGATTTGGCGCATGACGCTCGAGGAGCGAGACGAGGAGTGCGCCTGGAAGCCCGACGACGTTCAGGTAGTCGCCCTCGATCCGCTGGACGAGTCGGCCACCCAGGCCCTGGATCGCATACGACCCCGCGCGGCCCTCCCACTCGCCGCTCTCGAGGTACGCCCCGACCGCGAAGCGCGAGAACGAGCGCATCGTGACCTCCGTGACGTCGTTCGTGACCACGTCCACGCCGGCGCCGAGCAGACACAGGCCGGAGACGACGGTGTGAGTGCGGCCCGAGAGCTCGTCGAGCATGCGCGCAGCGTCTGCACGGTCGGAGGGTTTTCCGTACACACGACCGTCGAGGACGACTTCCGTGTCGACGCCGAGCGTGAGCCGTCCCGCTCCGTGGACCGAGCGTGCCTTGCCCTCGGCGTGCAGGCGGACGAGCTCTGCGGGCTCGCGCCCCGGGGGATCGTCTTCGACGTACGTCGGGACGACGACCTCGAACGGAATTCGGAGCTGCTCGAGGATGGCGCGCCGCTGCGGGCTCGTGGACGCGAGCGTCAGGCGGGTGCTCATCCGAGACCGGTCAGGTGCGCTTCCGGGCGGCCCAGATCTCCTCGGCCGGCCACTTCCGCGCCCACTCGGCGGTGACGAACCCGTAGTACTCGTGGGTCGTGGCACCCTCGGGGGCGTACAGCTCGATGAGGTTCTCGACCTCGAAGCCCGTCTCCCGCAGGATGCGGAACATGTCGCCGTGCCCGAGATGGAAGTCGATGCCGCCGTCCGACCAGGCCATCCTGTGCATCCCGCGCTGGGGCCGCAGCAGTCGCTCGGCGGTCGCTTCCTCCTCGTCGACCGCGCACAGCATCACGAGCGGACTGTTGCAGAGGAACACGAGACGCCCACCTGGGCGA
Source organism: Gaiellaceae bacterium (assembly GCA_035457765.1). GTDB lineage: Bacteria > Actinomycetota > Thermoleophilia > Gaiellales > Gaiellaceae > GMQP-bins7. The sequence continues at coordinate 18,358 of DATIBA010000027.1, read as the reverse complement.
AGCAAGCGCCAGGCCTCCGGGATCCACCGGTATGGATCGCACCAGATGCTCGCGCCGTACTCGGAGAGCGCGAGATCGAAGCTCGCGTCCGGAAGCGGCACGTTCTCCGCGTTCGACTCGATGAGCGGGAACGAGATGCCGGTCTCGGCCTGAAGGCGCCGCGCCGTGTCCAGCTGCGCGGGTGTGACGTCGACTCCGACGGGACGCGCGCCGCGTGCTGCAAGCCACGCAGAGAAGTACGCCGTCCCGCACCCGAGCTCCACCACCTCGAGACCGGCGACCTCCCCGAGAACGCGGACCTCGGTCTCGGGATTGCCGAACATGCCCCAGGTGATCTCCTCGGCGCGCCAGGCACGGTCCGCCTGCTCGTCCGTGTACTGCGCGTTGCTCGTCGTCCAGAGCGCGCGGTTCTCCGCGACGTAGTCGGGAAGCTCAGACAAGCCCGTCCGGGAAGAACAGCGCCAGCTCGCGGCGCGCGCTCGCCTTCGAGTCCGAGCCGTGGACGATGTTCTGCTCGAGCGCTAGCGCGTAGTCGCCGCGAATCGTCCCCGGTGCCGAGTCGAGGGGATTCGTCGCGCCCATCATCGTCCGCACGACCGAGATCGCGGATTCGCCGCTCACCGCGAGCGCGAGCACCGGCCCCGAGGTGATGAAGTCGACGAGTCCGCTGTAGAACGGCTTGCCCCTGTGCTCCGCGTAGTGCTCGCGGGCCATCGGCTTCGGGATCTTCAAGAGTCGCGCTCCACGCAACTCGAGGCCCCTTCGTTCGAAGCGGGCGATGATCTCGCCTGCAAGACGACGCTCCATGCCGTCCGGCTTGACGAGGACGAGTGTCGTCTCGCGGGCCATGCGGCCGGGGAGTCTATTTCGTCGGCCGCCGGCGCGGCGTCGAAGTGAGATCCTCGAGCGCAGGCAGCGCGGGCGGGATCTCCGTCGCGCAGTAGGGGCACAGCTGCCAGAGCGATTCGACCGGCTGACCACATGTCGGGCAGGCCGACTTCAGCCGAGTCGTACACACCGGGCAGACGAGGTACGACGGCTCGACGCGCGCACGGCACACGGGACAGCGCTGATCCAGCTGCGACAGCCTCTCCTCCATCGCCTTGATCTCGAGCTCGCGTTCGCGCGCGTCCTGGATGTACTCGGGGGGCCGGAAGAACATGTAGATGATCGGCCCGAGAAACGGTGGGAAGAGGCCGACGAGCGTCGCGAGCGCCACGAGCCACGGGTCCTCGATCCGACGACGTGCGTCCTTGAACGTCCAGTAGGCGGTCGCGAGCCAGAGGACGACGAGGAGGCCGATGCCGAGGTTGCGGAGGAGCGTCCAGTCGGGATTCTCGAGCGATTGCGCGAGCGGCTGCACGGCAACGGTCATAGCAGAAGCTTGCCGATCCCGTAGCCGAGCCCGAACGCGATCACGATGATCGCGCCGACGAGAAGAGCCGCGAAGGCGAGCACCGACAGTCGCTCCGTCACCCTGCCCATGCGGTCCACCGCTGCCGCCGCGCGATGTCGCCGAGCAGGTAGAGCGAGCCCGTCACGAGCACCGGCTCACCCAGGACGTGCGCACGCGCGAGTGCATCGAGCGGGTCGTCGACGACCTCGACGTGCTCGAAGTGGCGCTCCGCGAGGGCGGCCAGCCGGCCCGCCGGAATCGCGCGCTCGGACGACGATCGTGTCGCGACGAGCCGCGTTCCGACTCGACGAAGCTCTCGGAGCATTGCGTCGGCGTCCTTGTCGGCGAGAATCGATACGACGATCGTGTAGTCGAGCTCCTTGCTTGGTGGCTCCGAGCCACGAAGTCGCCCGACGAGAAAGTGAACACCGTCGGGATTGTGCGCACCGTCCCGGATCTCGCCCTCGCGACGCTCGAAGCGGCCGGGGAGCGCGACGCGCGGATCGGCCGCGATCGGGTGGCCGACGAACGCCTCCGCGGCGTCGCGAGCGCCGCCGATCCTCACCTCGTGGCCTGGGACGAGACTCGCGTAGCGTTCGTCGGGAAGCACGACGATACTGCCCTCCCGAGCCACGGCGAGCTTCTCGCGGGCGATCGCCTCGCGCGTCTCGCCGAGAACGGCCGTGTGGTCGAGGCCGACGTTCGTGAGCAGGACGACACGCGTTCGCAGCACGTTCGTTGCATCGAGCCGTCCACCCACTCCGGCCTCGACGACCGCCACGTCGACGCCTGCGTCCGCGAAGGCCGCGAGCGCGGCGGCGGTGACGATCTCGAACTGGGTCGAGTCGAGGCGCTCGGCCGGGGCCCGAACGCGGGCGACGGCAGCTTCGAAGTCGGCCTCCTCGCCGTTCAGACGGATCCGCTCGCTCCAGTCGGCGACGTGGGGAGAGATCGTCGAGCCGACCGCGAGACCCTCCGACAGGAGGAGTTGCTCGATCGTCACGGTCGCAGTCGACTTGCCGTTCGTCCCGACGACGTGGATGGCCGGGTAGGCGTCCTGCGGATCGCCCAGCTCGGCGAGCAGTTCACGCATTCCCTCGAGGCCGAACTCGCGCGGCCAGGGCGAGAGAGCGTCGAGCCAGCCGACCGCCGACACGTGGATCAGCCGCCGAGGGCGGCGAGCTCGCGGCGATAGCGCTCGAGCTTCTCGCGCTCGGCGGCGACGACGTTCGCCGGCGCGTTCGCGACGAAGCGCTCGTTGGTGAGCATCCCCTCCGCCCGGGCGACCTCCTTGCGCAGCCGCTCGATCTCGGCGTCGCGATTCCCGTCCACGCGGACGCGCTCCGGGCGCACCACGGCAGCGAAGATCCGGCGTTCGTCATCCGAGCCGAGCTCGACCTGCACGCCGCTTCGCCGGAAGATGTGCGCCGCCTCCTGCACCCGATCGAGTGCGCCGACATCGTCGGCGAACCGGGCGTCGGGCTCGGGCCACGGTGCCAGGATCAGTCGCGACTCGCGGCGCGGAAGCTCCGACCAGATCTCCTCCGTCACGTGTGGCATGACGGGATGGAGCAGAGTGAGCAGGCGCTCGAGCGCGGCGAGCGCCGTCCCGGTCGCTTCGACGCTCCGCTCGTAGAGCCGCGGCTTTATGGCCTCTGCGTACCAGTCGCAGAAGTCGTCGAACACGAGGTGGTAGAGCGTGTCCGTCGAGCCAGCGAAGTCGAACCGGCTCCACGCGTCCTCGAGCTCCGCACGCGCGGCGTCGATCCGCGCGAGGATCCAGCGCTCCTCGACGTCGCGCGGCACCAGAGCCGGAGTCACGCCCTCCGCATTCTGGAGGATCAGTCGCGCGACGTTCCAGAGTTTGATCGCGAGCTTCCGCCCCTCCTCGATCGCACCGTACGAGAAGCGGACGTCCTGGGTCGACGAGATCTTGAGCAATCCGTATCGAGTCGCGTCGGCGCCGTGCTCCTCGATCGGCTGCATGGGGTCGATCCCGGTGCCGAGGCTCTTGGACATGCGCCGCCCATCGACTGCGAGCACGGTCGAGTGGATGATGACGTCCGTGAACGGAACCTCACCGAGCGTCTCCAGGCCGGTCCAGATCATCCTGTTCTCCCAGAGCCGGATGATCTCGCGCGCGGTCGAGTTCACGTTGCCCGGGTAGTAGCGGGCGAGCTCCTCCGTCTCGTCGGGCCAGCCCAGTGTCGCGTACGGCCAGAGCGCCGACGAGAACCAGGTGTCGAGGACGTCGGACTCGCGCTCGAGCTCGGTCGAGCCGCACTCGGCACATACCGTCGGCGGGTCGACGCGCACGGTCGCATGCCCGTCGGGGCAGTACCAGATCGGGAGCTGATGCCCCCACCAGAGCTGCCGCGAGATGCACCAGTCGGGGGTCTCCTCGAGCGATGCGATCGCGAAACGGTGTTGCGACTCCGGGTGGTAGCGCACGCGACGCTCGCGGAGCGCTGCGATCGCGGGCTTTGCGGGCTCCTCCATGGCGCACCACCACTGGAGCGAGACGAGCGGCTCGATCCGCGAGTGGCAGCGCTCGCAGGTTCCGACCGAGTGGCGATACGGCTCGCGCTTCTCGACCAATCCTCGCTCGTCCGCCCAGGAGACGACTCGCGCGCCCGCCTCCTCCTGCGTCAGCCCGTCGAGGTCGCCCGCGGCTTCGTTCATGCGTCCGTCCAAGCCGATGACGATCGGCTCGGGCAGCCGGGCGTCGCGACCGATGTCGAAGTCCAACGGATCGTGCCCGGGTGTGACCTTGAGCGCACCGGTCCCGAACTCGGGGTCGATCCGGGCGTCGGCGATGACCGGGACGCGGCGCTCGGTGTACGGCACGACCACTTCTCGGCCGACAGCGGACGCATAGCGGTCGTCGCCCGGGTGCACGGCGACGGCAACGTCGCCGAGGATCGTGGCCGGGCGCACGGTGGCGATGGAGACGCCCTCCCGACCGTCGCCGTCGGCGAAGGGGTAGCGGATCGTCAGCAGCGTGTCGTCCATCTCCTCGTGGACGACCTCGAGGTCTGAGATCGCCGTCTGGTGGAACGGGCACCAGTTCACGATTCGGTTGTCCCGGTAGATCCAGCCCCGGTCCCAGAGACGGACGAAGAACGTCAGGACCGCGCGGACGTAGTCGTCGTCCATGGTGAACCGCTCACGCGAGTAGTCGAGCGAGCAGCCGAGGCGACGGAACTGACCCATGATCGTGCGGCCGGTCTTCTCGAGCCAGTCCCACGTCCGCTCGACGAACGCCTCGCGTCCGATGTCGTGGCGCGACAGGCCTTCCTTCGCGAGCTCCTTCTCGATGACGTTCTGCGTCGAGATCCCGGCATGGTCGTAGCCGGGCTGCCACAGCGTGTCGTGCCCCTGCATCCGATGCCACCGCACGAGGACGTCCTGGAGCGAGCCGTTGAGGGCGTGGCCCATGTGCAGCTCACCCGTGACGTTCGGCGGCGGCACACAGATCACGTACGTCTCGTCGCGGCGCGCGCCGGCACCGGCGGCGTAGCTCCCTTCGGCCTCCCACGTCTCCTGCCAGCGCGCCTCGACGCCTTCCGGCTTGTAGAGCGGATCCATCGCGCAGGAGTCTAGAAAGGAGTCGCTGCGGCGCTCGCCCGCTAGGCGCTGCGGCGCCGCCGGGCTACCGGGGACGATGGCAAGCTTTTCGCGGCGTGGCGCATGGGCTGAGAGTAGCGCACTCGGTCACGAGCCTCCCGTGCGCCGCGGGCTTCTCGCGCGTCGGTCAGTCCGAGAGCACGAGGATCGTGCTCGTGCCGTGTGCACAAAGGCGCCCCTTCGAATCCTCGATCCGCGCCTCGGTCGTCGCGACCCGCCGGCCGGGGTGAACGATCGAGCCGGTACAGCGCACGATGCCCGTCTCGACGGTCAGCGCGCGCGTGAAGTTCGCCTTCACCTCGAGCGTCGTCCAGCCGAGAGGCTCGTCGAGGGTCGTGACGAACGCGAGCCCCATCGCCGAGTCCATCAGCGTCAGGGCCAGACCCGCATGGACGACTCCGATCGGGTTGTAGTGGAACTCCGCAGGCTCGCACTCGAACACCGCCCGGCCCCGCGTCGCCTCGACCAGCCGGAAGCCGAGGGTCTGCGCGATCGGCGGCGGGGGCAGCTCGCCCGCGGCCATCCTCTGCATGAGCTCGAGTCCGGAGAGGCCGGCCATGCTGTCGCGAAGAGCGAGCGGATCGTCCCACGTGTACGTGCGCGTCCGCTCTTGGCCCACCGCTGAGACGCTACCGACCGACGGCGTAGCCCTGCATGCCCCGGGGGTTCGCTCCCGCCCGGAGCAGCCCGGCGGGCTCGCGTGCGACCGCCGTGACGCGCCCGGCCGCCCACGGCGGCCAGAGCGTCACCTCGTGCCCACGCCGTTGGAGATCCGCGACCACTCTGGCGCCGAACCTCGACTCGAGGGCGAGCGATCTCGGCTCGAACCCGCGTGGGAAGAACGACGAGATGAGATGGTCCGTGTGGAACTCCGGGGCGTCGATCGCCTCTTGCAGGTTCAGGCCGCGATCGACGTGGCGGAGGAACACGTGCAGCGCCCATTGCTCCTGCTGGTCCCCACCGGGTGTCCCCCAGGCGAGGTACGGCTCGCCGTCGCGTAGCGCGAGGCCCGGGCAGAGCGTCGTACGCGGCCTCGAGCCGGGGCGAAGGGACGACGGGAGTCCTTCCTCGAGCCAGAACATCTGCGCGCGCGTGCCGAGCGGCCAGCCGAGCTCGGCGATCACCGGCGAGCTCTGCAGCCAGCCGCCGCTGGGCGTTGCGGAGATCATGTTCCCGAAGCGATCGGCGATGTCGAGATGCACGGTCCCGCGGCCCGGTTCGCCCGCGCCGGCAGTGGCGGCCAGGTCGTAGAGGCACGGGAGCCGGCCGATACCCGAGCCGTACGCCTCCGAGGCGTCGTCGCCCACCAGCGCTCGCCGCTCCGCGTTGTACTCGACCGAGAGCAGGACGTCGAGAGGAACCTCGCCCGTGTCTCCGTACAGGGCATCTCGATCGGCGAACGCGAGCTTCGCGCACTCGGTGACGACGTGAACGAGTTCGGCTTCCGACAGCTCCCCGACGTCGAAGCCTTCGAGCAGCGCGAGCTGCTGGAGGCCGACCGCGCCGGCAGCCCAGGGCTGGGTCTTGCAGACGGTCAGCCCGCGATAGTCGAAGGTGACGACGGGCTCGATCGTCGCCTCCCAGTCCGCCAGGTCCGCCCCGGTCATGAGTCCGCCCTCGGTCGCGTTGAAATGGTCGATCTCCTCGGCTACGAAGCCTTCGTAGAACGCGAGTCGCGCGCGCTCGATCTCGTCCTCGCGCGAACCCCCACGGCTCTCCTCGACGATGCGCCGGTACGTCGCCGCGAGCGTCGGGTTGCGGAAGAGCGCGCCGGCCTCGGGAACAGGGAGGTAGAGGGCAGCCGAGCCGGGCCACCCGCGCAGGAGCTCCTCGTTCAGCTCGATCGTCTGCCGGATGCGCTCGTGCAGCGGATAGCCGTGCTCGGCATAGCCGACGGCGAGCTCGAGGACGTCCGCGAGGCGCCAGGTGCCGAACTCGCGCAGGAGCAGCAACCAGCCGCCGAACGCCCCCGGCACGCAGGCCGCGAGCAAGCCCGTACCGGGGACGAGCTCGTGGCCGAGCTCGTGAAACCGTTCGATCGTCGCCGCCGCCGGTGCGACCCCCTGGCCGCACAGGGCGAGCGGCTCACCCCGCTCGACGGCCCAGAAAACCGCGGGAACCTCACCGCCGGGCCCGTTCAGGTGCGGTTCGACGACCTGCAGCACGAATCCGGTCGCGACCGCTGCGTCGAACGCGTTCCCTCCGCGCTCGAGCACGGCCATCCCGGCCTGGGAGGCCAGCCAGTGCGTCGACGCGACCATCCCGAAGGTGCCGCGAAGCTCCGGCCGAGTCGTGAACGTCACGAGCGCACCCTACGCAGAAGCCTCAGAGGGTCAGACCCGCGGGTCGGACCAGTTGGGTCCGACCCGCGCGGTCAGGGCCGCACGACGAAGTACGCGTTGAACGGGTCGTGCTCGAGGAGGTGCACGTCGACCGACGAGAACCCCGCCTCGGCAAGGAGCTCGCGCGCCTTCTGCTCGCCCCACATCGCTCCCAGCCCGTCGCCACCTTGCGCCAACGAGACCGTCATGCAGTGCATGCACGAGATCATGTAGAGGAGCGGCCCGCCCGGATGCTCGATGTTCTCGTGCACGTGGCTCGACCCCTGGATGTCCTGCATGAGGTAGACGCCGTCGGGCGTCAGCGAGCGACGGATTCCTCGCAGCATCGCGAGTGGACGCGCCTGGTCGTGCACCGCGTCGAAGGTCGCGACGTAGGCGAACGCCTCGGGCTCCGAATCCACGTCGAAGGTGCTGAGATCGCGCTGCACGAAACTGACGTTGTCGAGCCCGCGCTCGTCCGCGTGCGCGGCCGCATGCGAGATCGCCTCTTCCGACAGGTCGTAGCCCAGGAACCTGCTCCGCGGGAAACGCTCCGCGAGCAGCAGGAGCGCGCGACCCCGCCCGCAGCCGAGGTCGAGGAGCGAGGCCCCATCGTCGAGACGCTCGGTCATCCCGGGGACGAGCGGGAGGATGTGCGAGAACAGGACCGAGAGGACGGTCTGGGCACTCTCCTCGGCCATCACCTCGTGGAACCGCGGGTAGCGCTCGTACGGAACGCCCCCGCCCTCGCGAAAGCACTCCACGATGTCGTCCTCGACGGTCGACAGCGACGTGATCCACTGGGCTTCCACCGCCAGGTTGTCGGGAGAGGCGGCCCGAGTGAGCCAGACGGCGTGCTCCGCCGGAAGCCGGTAGCGGCCTGTGTGGGGCTCGTACTCGACGATGCGCCCTGCGGTCATCGCGCCGAGCCACTCGCGGACGTAGCGCTCGTTCAGGCCGGCGGAGTCGGCGAGCTCCTGGCTCGTTGCCCAGTCGTTCTCGGCCAGCGCGTCGAGGAGCCCGGTGCGATGGCCCACCGAGGTCATCACCATCAGAGCGCCGCTGTTCAGCATGTCGAGCATGCGCTCCGCGAACGCCTCGGCGCGGTCGTTGTCGTACCCGGTCGACGTCATCGGACCTCCTCGATCACGTGGACCGACGAGATATATCGACCGCGCGGACGACCGTCAACCGACGGGTGACGTCCTACGCGGACTCTTCGGCCAGCTCGTCGAGCTCGTCGATCGCGCCCTCGGCGCTCGTCAAGAGCGTCGGCTTCAGGCCCTTCGAGATCGTCTCCTTCGTGATCACGCACTTCGTCACGTCCGATCGTGACGGCAGCTCGAACATCACGTCGAGGAGCGCTGACTCGATGATCGAGCGAAGCCCTCGCGCGCCGGTCTCGCGAGCGAGCGCGCGGTCGGAGATCTCCCACAGCGAGTCCTCGGTGAACACGAGCTCGATCGAGTCGTATCCGAAGAAGCGCTGGTACTGGCGAACCAGTGCGTTCTTCGGCTCGGTGAGGATCTCGACGAGGTCTTCCCGCGTCAGCTGGTGCACGGCCGAGACGACGGGCAGCCGCCCGACGAACTCGGGGATGAGGCCGAAGGACATGAGATCCTCGGGCATGACGCTCGAGAGCAGCTCCGCGCTCTCCTGCGAGTTCCGCGAGCGAATGTCGGCACCGAAGCCGATCGTGTTCTTCCCGATCCGGCGCTCGATGATCTTGTCGAGGCCGGCGAACGCGCCGCCGCAGATGAAGAGGATGTTCGTCGTGTCGATCGAGAGGAACTCCTGGTGCGGGTGCTTGCGCCCGCCCTGGGGCGGCACCGAGGCGACGGTGCCCTCGAGGATCTTCAGCAGCGCCTGCTGCACGCCCTCGCCCGAGACGTCGCGCGTGATGGACGGGTTGTCCGCCTTGCGCGCGATCTTGTCGACCTCGTCGATGTAGATGATCCCGGTCTCGGCCTTCTTGATGTCGAAGTCAGCGGCCTGGATGAGCTTCAGGAGGATGTTCTCGACGTCCTCGCCGACGTAACCGGCTTCGGTGAGCGCCGTCGCGTCGGCGATCGCGAAGGGGACGTTGAGGATGCGGGCGAGGGTCTGCGCGAGGAGCGTCTTGCCGCACCCCGTCGGGCCCAGCAGGAGGATGTTCGACTTCTGGAGCTCGACCTCCGCGTCCTCCTGGCCCATGCGGACGCGCTTGTAGTGGTTGTAGACAGCGACCGCGAGCGTGCGCTTCGACTCCTCCTGCGAGACGACGTAGTCGTTGAGGACGGAGTAGATGTCGAGCGGCTTGGGCAGGTTGTCGAGGTCCAGCTGAGCGGGAGAGGTCAGCTCCTCGTCGATGATCTCGTTGCAGAGATCGATGCACTCGTCGCAGATGTAGACGCCAGGTCCAGCTATGAGCTTCTTGACCTGTCGCTGACTCTTGCCGCAGAAACTGCAGAGGAGTTGCTCGTTGCCCTCGCTCGCCCGAGCCACGTTTCTCCTTTTACTCCGATTTCTGGGTTAGGGGAAGGGGAAGTTTATGACCGGTGTTCGATCACCGTGTCAATGAGCCCGTACTCCTTGGCCTCGGGCGCGGTCATGTAGAAGTCGCGATCCATGTCCTTCGAGACCTTCTCCACCGTCTGTCCCGTGTGCCTGGCCATGATCTCCTCCATTAGCCGCTTGAGGCTGATTACCTCCCGCGCCTGAATCTCGATCTCCGTCGGTTGGCCCGAGAAGCCTGCCGAGCCCTGGTGGATGAGGATCTTCGAGTGGGGCAGCGCGCTGCGTTTCCCCGGCGCGCCACCGGCGAGGACGACTGCGCCCATGGACATGGCCATCCCGACGCAGATCGTCTGCACGTCGGGCTTGATGAATTGCATGGTGTCGTAGATCGCGAGGCCCGCGTACACGATGCCGCCCGGCGAGTTGATGTAGATCGAGATGTCCTTGTCCGGATCCTCCGACTCGAGGTGGAGCAGCTGGGCGACCACGAGGTTCGCGATCTGATCGTCGATCGGCGTGCCCAGGAAGATGATCCGCTCGTTGAGCAGACGCGAGTAGATGTCGAACGAGCGCTCGCCGCGCGAGGTCTGCTCGATCACCATCGGAATCAGGGGGCTCATCAAGTCTCCTTGCTGCCGGGGATCCACAACTTCGTGTCCCCCTCGGCTTTCTCCTTGTCGGGTGTCCACAGCTGCTCTCGGGCAGCGGCGAGGTCGGGTGCGATCGGCTTGACGTCGGCGACGAGACGGTCGAGCGCCGCTCGCAGCCGCAGATCCTCTCGAATCGACTCCTGCTGGCCGTGCGCCCACACGTCGTCGACGAGGCCGTCCGGATCCTCCTCGCCGGCCGACTCGGCCTCCTCGCGGAGGTACGCCTTCACCTCGTCGTCCGAGATCTCGATCCCGGCACGTTCGGCGAGCGCCTCGAGAGCGAGCTCACGCGAGATGGAGATCGCAGCCTCGAGGACCATCTGACGCTGGAGCTCCTCGGCGCTGCCGCCGCTGGCGGCGAGGTACGTCTCGACCGAGACGCCACGGCGCTCGAGCGAGCGAACGAAGCCTGTGAGGAGATCGGCGGCGCGGTTGCGGACGAGCGTGAGAGCGGGCTGCACCTCGGATGCACGTACGAGCTCGTCCACGGCCGTCACTCGGAAGGCTGCGTCGATCTCGGCTTCGAGCTGCTCCCGAAGCGCGTTCTCGATGCTCGCACGCAGGTCGCCGAGCGTGTCGAACTCGCTCGCGGCGCGCGCCAGCTCGTCGTCCAGGGGCGGCAGCACCTTCTCCTGCACCTCGCGCACCGTGATCTCGACCGTCGATGTCGACCCGTCCGCGAGCGCGAAGGACACCTGCTTCGTATCTCCAGCCGACGCGCCGAACAGCGCCGCCTCGAGCTCGCCGGCCATGCGGCCGGCTCCGAGCTCGACGACCGTATCGCGCTGGGCTTCTCCCTTGGAGTCGACGAGATCGACCACGAGCGTGTCGCCGTCGCGCGCGGGACGGCCGTCCGCGGGGGCCAGCTCGGCGACGGACTCCCGCAGCGCCTCGAGCTCGGCGTCCACCGATTCCTGCGGAACCTCGACCGCGGCGCGCGGCACTTCGAGGGTCGTCCAGTCGACGATCTCGGGCAGCGCCTGGACCTCGACCGTCGCGGTGAAGCTCCAGTCCTCGTCGGCGGCGCCGGGGAGCTCGAACTCGTACTCGGGGTCCGCGACGGGGCGCACCCGGCTCCGCGCGGCAGCGCTCCAGAACCAGCCGCCGATGTGGCTCTCGACCGCCTCCGCGTAGATCCGGTCCTTGCCGATCCGCGAGACGAGAACGGGCTCGGGGATCTTCCCCTTGCGGAAGCCCGGGATCTTGACGCTCTCGGACAGGTCCGACAGCGCGTGCTCGACCGCGTGTTGAACCTGGTCGGACGGCACGTCGACGGTCAGACGTACGCGGTTCTCTCCGAGCTCCTCGACGGTGGCCGTGGACACGTGGCCATTCAACCAGCTTGCGTCCACCGGCCGCCGTGCCTCCCGGCCGGCTGAGCCGATCTAGGATCGACGAGTGGAACGGTACGACGTCGTGGTGGTCGGGGTCGGTGGGATGGGGAGCGCAGCCCTCTTCCACCTCGCGCGCCGGGGCAAGCGGGTGCTCGGACTCGAGCGATTCGACGTTCCGAACGACATGGGCTCGTCGCACGGAGTGACGCGCATCATCCGACTCGCGTACTTCGAGCACCCGGACTACGTCCCGCTCGTGCACCGCGCGTACGAGCTCTGGCGCGAGCTCGAGACCGAGGCGGGCGAGCAGCTTCTGCACATCACCGGAATCGTCGAGGCGGGCGAGAGGATCTACGACGGCGCGATCCACTCCTGCGTCGAGCACGGTCTCCCGTACGAGGCGATCGACGGCCGTGAGCTCGCGCGGCGTCACCCCGCCTTCCGGCTGCCCCCGGATCTCCCTGTCTTCCTGCAGCCCGACGCGGGCTTCCTGCTCCCCGAGCGCTGCATCGTCGAGCACGTGAACGGCGCGATCGCGCGAGGAGCGACCGTTCGAGCGCGCGAGCGCGTGCTCGAGTGGGGCACGACCGAGAACGGCGTCCGCGTGCGCACCGACCGGGGCACCGTGGGAGCCGACCGCCTCGTGCTCACCGCGGGGGCCTGGTCACAGAACGTCGCTCGACTGCCGCAGGGACTCGCAGGAGCGCTTCGGCAGGCGCTCGCCTGGTTCCAACCGCTCAGGCCCGAGCTCTTCACGCCCGAGCGCCTGCCGGTGTTCAACCTCGTCCTCGACGGTGAGCACTTCTACGGGTTCCCCGCGTTCGGCGTGCCGGGGTTCAAGGTGGGCCGCTACGACCACTTCGGAGCCGGCGGCGACCCGGATCTCATCTCGCGAGAGCCAACCCTCGACGACGAGATCCCGCTGAGAGCATTCGCCGAGCGGTACATCCCCGACGGGGCAGGCTCGACCCTGGCTCTCAAGACGTGCCTCTTCGAGCCCACGCCCGACGAGCACTTCCTGATCGACGTGCATCCGGAGACCGACCTCGCCGTCGTGGGCGCGGGCTTCTCGGGTCACGGCTTCAAGTTCTGCTCCGTCGTCGGCGAGATCCTCGCCGACCTCGTCCTCCAGGGCGAGACGAAGCACGACATCGGACTCTTCCGGCTGGCGCGCTTCACCTAGCCGCCTATCCTGTTGCTACGCGGGCGTGGCGGAACTGGCAGACGCGGCGGGTTTAGGTCCCGTTGGGCTTCGGCCCTTGGAGGTTCGAGTCCTCCCGCCCGCATGAGACCAGCACACCCGCCTCAGAGGTCTCAGGAAGCACGGGTCGAGGTTGCAGCCAGGGATCGTCGCTGAGAGGGTGACTGCGTGCGCGAGCTCCTCGACCGTGCGCGTACGTACGTCACGGCGATCATGCGGTCGTACAGCCGGCACGCGGGGTCGCAGCTCTCGGCGGCGATCGCCTACCGCGTCCTGTTCTCACTGGTGCCTTTCGCGGCACTCCTCCTCACGATCCTCGACGTCGTCCTGCCACCCTCGAGGAGGGAGCAGTTCGTCAACTGGCTCTTCGGCGTGTTTCCGGGCACCGATCTCCAGAGGAGCATCGACAACACGCTCGCTGCGTCGAGCGCCACCGCGCCGATCGTCGGGGTCGTCGCGCTTGCGACCCTGCTCTGGGCCGCAAGCGGGATGATGGCATCGATCCGCATCGCGTTTCGCGTCATCTGGGATCGGGAGCAAGGTCCGACCTACGTGCGCAGCAAGCTCCGAGACTTCGCGCTCGTCGGCCTCGCAGGAATATTGGTGGTCTCGGCGTTCGCGCTCTCCGTGATCGTGCGGATCGTCGTGGAGACCGGTGCGGACCTCTCCGACGCGGTCGGCTGGACGGGTGGCGCCACCGTCTTCTCGACTCTCGCCGACGTCGCGTCGTCGACCCTGGTGGTCTTTGCCGCCCTGCTCGCCCTGTACCGGTTCGTTCCGCCCGTGCGCACGCCCGTCGTGTTGCTCTGGCCGAGCGCGCTTGCAGCTTCGCTCGCGTTCGAGCTCACCGTCTACGGCTACGCCGTGTACGCGACGCGTTTCGCGAGCTTCAACACGATCTACGGCCCGATCGGAGCCGTGCTCGCATTCCTCGTGCTCGTCTACCTGCTCGCCGCTATCGTCCTGCTGGGCGCCGAGACGGCGGCGGCACGTCGCCCCAGGGCGTCCTAGCTGCTCACGTCGTCGTCCTCCTCGACCGGCCTCGGCGCCGGACGCGGATGGGTTTCGAGCCATTCCGAGTAACGCCGCGCGAGCGGAGCGGCCGATACACCGTGTGCGAACACCGACACGCCAACCGTGACGAAGGTCACGACGAGGATGACCTCGTCGTTCGGCAGCCCTCCCTCCTCCACGAGTAGGAGCGCGAAGACGATCGATGCGAGCCCGCGCGGTCCGAACCAGCCGAGGAACGCGACGGTCGGCCGTCGTGTGCCGGTGCCGAGCATCGCGAGACCGACCGGGACCATGCGAATGAGCGTGAGGCTGAGCACCGCATAGAGGGCGACTTGCCAGGTGGCGCTCTCGAGGGCCGGGACGAGCAGCACCGCCCCGAAGACGATGAACGTGATGGCAGCGAGCAAGGCGCCCGTCTCGTCGATCAGGTACGAGACGTCGCCTCCCTCACGCCTTCGAAGGCCGCCGAAGAAGGCGCCACCCACCCACGCCGCGATGAAGCCAGAGCCGCCGATCGGCTGCGCGAGGCCGAACGCGAGCGCCGCCCCGGCGAGTGGAACGACCTGGAGCCAGAACGGCACGATGGATCCCTGACGCACGCCGACGATGACGACGGCGGCAGCGGCCACTCCCGCCCCCACTCCGGCGAGTGCTCCGTAGCCCAGCTGCTCGAGCACGAGTCGTATGGAGTCCCGCCATCCCGCTTCCGTCTCCTCCGCCTGGGCGACGGCAAGGACGACGAAGAAGAGCGGCACGCAGATCCCGTCGTTCAACCCGCTCTCGACGTTCAGGCTTTGCCGGACGCGAGACGGAAGTCGCTTGGAGGTGACGACGACCTGCCCGAGCGCGGCGTCGGTCGGCGCGAGGATCACCGCGAGCAGCAGTGCTTCCGACCACGCGAGCTGACCGAGGACGGCGAGCGCGGCGACGAAGCCTGCGAGCAGGGTAAGGGGAAGACCGATTCCGAGCAGACGAGCCGGAACGCCCGCCTCGCCGCGTAGGGCGCGGAGGTCGATCCGGGATGCCTCCGAGAACAGGACGACCGTCAGCGTCGCCTCGGTCAGGAGCTTGATCTCTTCGCCTTGCTGCTCGAGGTCGATGAGGCCGAGCGAGCGCGCGCCCACGATGACTCCGGCGACCGTGAACACGATAGGGGCCGTGATCGACGTTCCCTCGATGCGACCGGAGATCGCCGCGAACCCGAGGAGGATCAGCGCAAGCGTGGCGAGCTGCCAGTGCACGCAGCGGATCTAGTGACGGCCGACGATGAGCGCGAACGTCTCGCGCATGCTCTCGGCGACGAGTCCGACGAGGAATACGATCGCGAGGACGGCGGCCGCGCCGAGCACCTCTCCCGTCGCCGACAGCACGAGGAGGGCCGTGAAGCTCCCGAGGACGAGAAATGCGGTCGACAGCGGCCGTCGCGTGTACGTGCCGAGCCCGAGCCCGACGAGGAACGCGGCACCGAACACCACGATCCCGAGCGTCATGGCGCGAGGGTAGGACCGGCGTCGGACGGACCGGACCATTCGAGGGACGCTCGAATGAGCGCCTGCTGCACAGCACGACGTCACGGAGCGCCGCATAGCAGTCCCGAGCGCTCAAGAAGCGAACGCCGCGGGCCGATCCTCGTCCGTACATGTCGCATCGCGTGTGGATCCATTTCACGCGCGCGGCCGCCGCCGCGTGCTTGGCCGTGTACGCACTCGTCATCCTCGCCGCGCCGGACGACTCGCTCCTGTCCGGCTTCTTCAACACGTGGGTGTACCTCGGACTCATGGCCCTCGCGTGCGTGACCGCGGGTTCCCACGTCTATCTCGTCGAGCGAGACCGCGCCGCGTGGACGACGATCACGCTCGCTCTCGTCTCGTGGACGTTCAGCGAGCTCTGGCACGCGGCGTTCGGAGCCCAGACGTACCCACTCCTGGCCGATGCCGGCTTCGTCGGCTTCTACGTCCTGCTCTACGTCGGGATCGTGCTCCTGCTCCGGTCGCGAGGCCGTTCGATCGCAGGCACGCTCTGGCTGGACGGGATAACCGCCTCCCTCGCGGCCGGCGCGCTCGGCGCGGCCGTTCTCGTCGAGCACGTTCTCGAGCGGACCGAAGGCTCGGTCTCGAACGTCGCCACGAGCCTTGCGCATCCGCTCGGAGACGTCCTCCTGCTCTCCGCGGTGTTCGGAGTGTTCTCGCTCACGGGCTGGAGACCCGGCCGCCGCTGGCTCCTTCTCGGGCTCGGGGCTCTCGCGACGGCGATTGCGGACGGCGTCTACCTGTTCCAGACGACTGCCGGGACGTACGTCGAAGGCGGCTGGATCGACATTCTCTGGCCGGCCTCGATGCTGCTCATCGCGTCCGCCGCCTGGGCCCGCGACCGAAGCGAGGCAGGGCTGGAAATCGAAGGTCGTCCGCACCTCGCGGTCCCCACCGCTTGTGCGCTCGCGGCCACGGCCATCCTCGTCTACGACCACTTCCGGCCGGTGAACCTCCTGGCGATCGTGCTTTCCACGGCGGTGCTGCTCCTGGTCAGCGTGCGACTGGGGCTGACGATCCGCGAGAACCGCCGGCTGTTCGAGCTGACTCGTCAGGAGGCGACGACGGACGCGCTCACGAACCTCGGGAACCGGCGCAAGCTCCTCATCGATCTCGAACGCCGGCTCGCGAGCACGGAGATCGACGCCGCCCTGCTGATGATCTTCGATCTCGACGGTTTCAAGGCCTACAACGACACGTTCGGCCATCCCGCCGGGGACGCCCTCCTGACGCGCCTGGGGACGAAGCTGGCCGCCGTCCCCGGCAAGCACGGCGCTGCGTATCGCCTCGGTGGCGACGAGTTCTGCCTCATCGCCTCGGTCGGCGAAGGGGATGCCGAGCCATTGATCGACCGCGCGTGCGAGGCGCTCTCGGAGCACGGTGAGGGCTTCCGGATCGAGAGCTCCTTCGGAGCGGTCATGCTCCCGGACGAGGCGACCGACGCGAGTCAGGCGCTCCAGGTCGCGGACGAACGCCTCTACGCGCAGAAGCACTCGAGGCGCGGCGAGAGCGACCGTACGATGGCCGCGCTCCTCGAGGCGGTCGCGCTCCGCGAGCCAGAGCTGTACTCGCACGTCGAGGGAGTGGGATCCCTCGCCGTCGCGACCGGCCGCATGCTCGGGCTCCGCAAGCACGAGCTCGAGGAGCTCGCGCGAGCGGCACAGCTGCACGACCTCGGGAAGCTTGCGGTGCCCGACGAGATCCTCCAGAAGCCCGGGCCTCTCGACGAGCGCGAGTGGGCCTTCATCCGCCAGCACACGCTCGTCGGCGAGCGCATCCTTCGCGCGACGCCCGCCCTGCGCGGCGTTGCGCTCGTGGTGCGCTCGTCGCACGAGCACTGGGACGGCAGTGGATATCCGGACGGTCTCGCGGGCGACGACATCCCGCTCGCATCACGGATCGTGATGGCCTGTGACGCCTACCACGCGATGACCTCCGACCGCCCCTACCGCCATGCGCGCACCTCGGAGGCGGCGCTGGAGGAGCTGCAGCGCCTCGCGGGAACCCAGTTCGACCCGACTGTCGTACGGGTGCTGGCCGCGCACGTGCGAGACGAGCAGGAGTCCGAGCGCGCGGCGTAGCGGCCGAACTCGCTACCGTGGTCTGGCCGGGCCCCGTAGCTCAGTGGATAGAGCGGCAGACTTCGAATCTGCGGGCGGAGGTTCGACTCCTCCCGGGGCCATCCAGTGTTCATGCGGATTCGAGACGGCCGGTCGACGCCGCGAGGCAGAGGCGTGGACGGCCTTCTACGCTCGGAAGGGCCTCAGCCCCGCGGCAAGTTGCCGTAGCTGCTCGGATGACATTCCCGAACGCTGGCCCATGCGGCCGTCGTGTCCAGTGTGCTAGCGGTCGAACGTCGGACGCCTTGGGCTCTGACGCCTGTGCGCGCCCTTACGGTCACTGGCCTTGACTGGCTCGTCGCCGACGATCAGTCTCGCTCGGGTGCGTGTTCGCATCGTTCCCGTCGGTCATCACAACTGGCGTGCTGTTGCCGACCTTGAAGTCACGGAGGATCAGAGGCGATTCGTGGGGGCTACTACCGGCTATCTCGCGCTGACACACCTGGGCGAGCAAGGATGGGCGCCGCTCGCGATCCTCGCCGACGGCGAGACCGTCGGGTTCGCGATGTGGGGGCACGACCAGGTCGACGACGCCTGCTGGATCGGCGGGTTCCTGATCGATCGTGCTCATCAGAGGCGTGGGCACGGCCGTTCGGCCATGCAAGCGCTGATCGCCATGGCGCAGGCGTCGGGTGCGGGTTGCGTCAAGTTGAGCTACGGCGCAGAGAAT
>DATIBA010000026.1:0-7846 GCA_035457765.1 Gaiellaceae bacterium | reverse complement strand
ACAAGCCGAATGTCGGCTCCAGTCGGCCCCAGTCACCTCGCGCCCCGTCCTTGCCATGCAGAAGGTCGAGGGTTCGAGTCCCTTCATCCGCTCCTAAAACCCCCGTAAATCGGGGGTTTTTGTTTTCTCGATGGCGACATGGGTCCCCGATGGGTCCCCAAGAATCCGAACGAAACTTCAGTCGCGTTCGCAGCGCGGCGAGCTACTAGATCGGTGGACGCGTCTGGAGCGGCCAAGCCAGAGGTCGGTGCCCTGGAGCGATCCCTCGTCGGGGACGTGGACGTTGATCGTCACCCTCCCCGGCTCCGAGACGGCTGTGGCTCGCCGCGCCGGCCACGGCACCACCCGCCACGGCGTGGTCCTCGTGTGCGGAAAGCTCACCGAGTCGTGTGCGCCGATGGCGAGACGCGCAGCTTCGCAAGTCGCATCTTCCCGATCAGGGATCCTTCTCGCGAGCTGCTCCCGTCTTTAGCCCACAGCCTGTAGCCAGAACAGACGACACATCGTAGAGTGGGCGCATGCGCGCCGCGAGGTGCTTTTCTTCGACTAGATCCGGGCCCTCGGGCTCTAACCGGGGCGGAACAGCAGCTCGAGGTACGTACGGAAGTGGCGAAGCTGGGCGCCGGGGAGCTTCGGCTCCGAGAGCGCGCGCGAAAGGACGAACGCTCCCTCGTAGACGGCCAGGCCTTGGTCGGCAAGAGAGTCGAGATCGACCGGGACGCGCGGCGGGTAGCGTTCGACGACCTCGTCGAGCTTCGCGCGCGTGCGCGTGCGCCAGGCGCGGAACGCCTCGGCGATCAGCCCGCGCGTCGTCTCGTCGACGAGACCGCGCTCGTACATGATCGACGCGTACAGGCAGCCGGGATTGCTGCTCGCGCGCTCGATTTCCGCTTGCAGGCCGGCGAAGAGCTCGAGAAGCTGCTCCAGCGGGTCACTGCTCAGCTGCTCGGCGCGCGCGAACAGTTCGTCGGAGAGCTCCATGTCGGCCGCGACGTAGCGCTCGACGAGCGCGCGCGCGAGTTCCTGCTTCGAATCGAAGTGGTGGAAGAAGCCCCCCTTGGTCGTGCCGGCGGAGGCGATCACCGCGTCGACCGACGTGCCGGCAAAGCCTTGCTCGAGAACGAGCTCCTCGGTGGCGTCGAGAATTCGGGTTCGGGTTGCGGTGCCGTCGCGGGGCATGACCGAACTGTACCTTGAAACAGACCGATTAGTCTGCTATGGATACGGACTATTCAGTCTGTTCACACGATCGAGGAGGACGAGATGACTCGCAGGATCTCACTCATCATCGCCATCGTCGGAGCGGCACTGGTGCTCGTTCCGACTGCCGCGGCCGCGGCCGGGCCGGCGTGGACGCAGCCGTCCATGCAGGCGCGAGCCGAGGGCCACTCGGCTGTGGTCATTCCAATGACGGCGCCGTTCGGCGGCAATAGAGGAGCCCAGCTGAACACGACTCAGAAGCCGTCAAAGGCGCCGGTGCCGGTGGCGACGAGATCCGGGAGCGAGATCGAGTGGCCACAGATCGGCATCGGTTTCGCGCTGGGAATCGCGCTCGGACTCGGCGTTCCTCTCGTAGTGAGGGGTACGCGCGAGCGTCAACTCGCGCACTAGCGGACCTACTCGGCGGTGAGGGGAAACCCGTAGCTGCTCAGCACGATGGGCGTCACCTTGCCGTTGACTCTGACGTACAGCGGTCTTCCCGTCGTGGGTCAGCCGAATTGCCGCCGACCCCCGTGCCGCTGACGAATAGCGCGTATTGCCTGGCTGTGAATGCCTGCTGTCTGTTGAGCCCGAACTTGCGCGCGATCCGGTCCGCCGCCTTCGAGCCAAGGTGACGGTTGATCTGGCGGGCGCTGGTCGCCTCGGTCGGCGCGTACTGCTGGTACTTCGGCGTTCCGGCATACGGCTGAGCAAACCGGTGGCAGGCGTGGCTGCTTGCGCGACGACGCGAAGAGCCGCGAGCGATAGGACGCACAGCGCCCCCAGAGAAATCGCCCTGACGAAGGTGAGCCTGAGACTCACCGATCCGGATCAGTCGCCATTGGGGCAATGCTGTTCACGGCTCATACCTCGGTCTTGGCGCTTCGGGCGGCGGACCGTATCACGGATGTCGTGCGCAACACGAGCGGCGCGCGACCGGAGAGCTACGGCTTGTCGCGGCAGCGTTCAGCGGCTTCCGGTACGGCGACTTCGGGCAGTCTGAAGGAGTGCTCAACCCTGCGTCTTTCAAGTGAAGGTCGCGGCGATCGGGATCGCAGGCGTCGCGGTCGCCGCCGTTGTAACCGCGCTGACGGTGTTCATACTGCGTCAGGACACGACCCCGGAGCCAGCGATCGAGCTCCAACTGCCCGCGCAAATCGCTCGTCCCGATCCCCTCCGATTCGAGCCGGGCCTAACCGAGGAATACGAGCAGGCGGCCGCCTTCGGGTTAAGCCACGTGCTCTTTGAGAAGAGCCCCGGCGGGGCAATTCGTGCAGCGCAGCGCACGGCGCGCTTTCGCTCCATGGTGGACGAAGCGACATCGGGAACGGGCATCGACCCGGACATGGTCGAGGCAATCGTCTTGCTCGAGAGCGCCGGGCGTCAGGACGTGATCGCGGGAGACGACCCTGCGAACGCGGCTGGGCTCACACAGATCGTCGCGGGGACCGCGACGGACTTTCTCGGGATGCAAGTCGATCTCGAGGAGAGCCGGCGGCTCACTCGCTTGCTGGACGAGGCGGTCCGCCGCGGCGACGCCGCCGAAGCTGCTCGTTTGCGTTCCGAGCGCGGGCAAGTCGATGCGCGCTTCGATCCTGAGCAGGCGCTCGCCGGCACGGTGCGCTATCTGACTGAAGCGAAGAAGGTCTTCGGACGCGACGACCTCGCCGTCGTCTCGTACCACATGGGAATCGGCAACCTCTCCGACGTCGTGCGCGCATACACGGCGCGAGAGGACGACCCCATCGACACCATCGTCCGCGAGGCGGACATCGACTACGCACGTCTCTACTTCGATTCCTCGCCGACGGTTCAGCGAGCCTCCTGGGAACTGCTCGCATCGCTCGGAGACGACTCGCAGACGTACTACTGGCGAGTTCTCGGCGCGCTCGGAATCATGCATCTTCTTCGGAACGACCCCGGACGACTCGAGCGGCTCGCCGAGCTTCACGACCGTCTGCCAAGTGCCGCGCTCGTGCTTCACCCGCCTGGAGCGCGCGAGCGATACGCCGACGCCACGCAACTCGAAGACGCAGTCGCAAGTGGTGTGCTCGTCCCTGCACGGCCGAGCAACGGCGGCCATTGGACGATCGATCCACAACTCCTGAGGGTTCTCGCGCCCCTGACGGAGAATCCGGCGCGCTATGTCGCGCTCCGCCCCCGCGCCGCGCGCTTCCTCGCATACCTCTCCGCGAAGGTTCATGAGCTGAGCGGCGAAGAGCGCCCGTTGGCGCTCTCACGAGCGGCATACGACCACGAGGCAGCGACGACGCTCACCCCGCACGACCCCGGTGCCGCGGCAGATGCTGATGCGCACAGCACAGGCTTCGCGTTCGATATACGCAGGCGGTACGGATCAGGCGCGCAGGCAGCCGCGTTCCAATGGGCCCTGGAACGCCTCGAGACGCTCGGATTAATCGCGTGGACGCGAGGACGGTCGGTCATCCACGTCGTCGTGTCTCCTCGTGCCGACGCGTGACCACGTCGCAAGAGCGCACGGGCTAGTGAAGCTGGCGGGACTCGAAGCGCCGAATGAGTGATCTTCGGGGCTCGCTAGTCCCACGAATGCCCCGCCAGCGTGAAGTCGAGCGTCGTGTTTCGTAGCGTCAGACTCGCTGTCAGGCCGTTGGAGGTGTTCATGGCGATCTTCGCGGAGGGAAAGATCGAGGCGTATCTCCGCTACGTCATTCTCGACGAGCGCTCGAGCGCAACGAAGCCCTCGGCGACGCCGTCGAGACGTTCATCCGTAGCAGGGACGCCGAGCGATTCGTCGAGGAGGAGCAGAGCGACGACCCGAGGTCGCGCAGAAACAAACTGAGAACAACGAGTGAGCTCGAGGCGGGGGCGGGGTGAACTGTGACGGCCAACCTGGCGTCTCAGGTTGACGCCGCGAGGGACTCATGAGCCGGCCAGTTCGTATCGTGTCGCTTCGTGGCGGTAGTCGGATCGTTTTCATGAGGCAGGTCGCGAAGCACGATGTGATCCGCGTGCTCGACAGCTATGCAAGCCTCCTCGTGCTCCTCCTCGCGAACTTCTCTTGCTCGAACTCGTCGACGACCCGCGTTGGGGAGCGATCGGCAGCACGCTCTTGTCAGCGGTCGCGCTCGTGGTTGCTACTAGCGACCCGGACGCTGGCCAACGACTGAGCACGAGATACGTGGTGCTGATCGGGGTAGCGGTCGCACTCGCATCGATCCTGCTGTTCGTCGACTCGGCTCAGCTCGTAGGCCTGACGTATCTGCTGCCGGTGGCGTTGCTTGTGACGGTCACTCTTCCGGTGACCATCAACCGCGTTTTGCACCATCGACGGGTTTCGCACGAAACCGTCCTTGGCGCTCTGTGTGCGTACGTGTTGATGCCCGGCCCCCTTCTTGAGTCCGTGCGGATCGGCGGGAGCCGGCGGGCTGAACTAGAGGCGGGCGGGCTGAACTAGCGTCAGTCTCGCCCGACTGCATACCGGGGTCGGCTACTTCGTCTGGCCGGACGAGGTAGCCGATCCGCGCGCGG
Source organism: Gaiellaceae bacterium (assembly GCA_035457765.1). Taxonomy (GTDB): domain Bacteria; phylum Actinomycetota; class Thermoleophilia; order Gaiellales; family Gaiellaceae; genus GMQP-bins7. The sequence continues at coordinate 3,139 of DATIBA010000026.1, read as the reverse complement.
TCGACGAGTGGTTGCGCCGCGAGCTCGCCCCCGCAGTCGGGACGGGTTCCGAGACGGGAACGGCGGTGAACTTGGCGCCCCTCCACATGACGGTGTCGACTCCGAGAATGGCGATCTCGTCGGGAGAGCCGAACGTGCGCGCGTAGTCTCGAGCAGCCTCCAAGGGGCAGCTCGAGAACCGCGTCGACACCGTCCGACGTAGTGAGTGAATTTCGTACTTGCGACTCATCACAACCCCAGCTAAGCGTCCGCGGACACCCCGCCCATCCGGGAATTCGCTGACGAAGCACGAGACAAGGGGGAACTCATCAGAGAGCTGGCTCTCGGGTGCTCGACAGCAGGGTGCGTCGTCGCTCCGCGACGATCCCGAACTCGCGAGCCACCTGCGGATCGAGGAGCGCGAGCTCGATGCGGGCGGGCTGAACTGACGCCCGGCTCGCCACTTGCCTGTTCAGTAAAGGCACCATCCGTCTTGACGCGTACGCCCCGGCACTGCTCTAGTGCTTGTGACGATTGGAACACGGCACAAGCGACGACCTGGCAGGAGGACGATGTGAGCGACTATGCGGTGACCAATCCGGCAACGGGCGAACTAGTCAAGGCGTACCCGACGATCGGTGATGCGGAGCTCGCGGACGCGATCGCGACGGCCGACCAGGCGCACCGCGAGTGGTCGCGGACTGCGACGATCGAGGAGCGCGCCGCGCTGGTCCGACGCGTGGGCGAACTCCATCTGGAACGCCGCGGTGAGCTCGCAGAGATCATCGTCCGCGAGATGGGCAAGCCGGTCGACCAGGCCCTCGGCGAGGTCGACTTCTGTTCCGCGATCTACCAGTACTACGCCGACAACGCCTCAACCCTGTTGGCGGACGAGCCGATCAGCCTGTCGGAGGGAGACGGCTCGGCGTTCGTTCGTCGCAGCTCCGTCGGCGTGATCCTCGGGATCATGCCGTGGAACTACCCCTACTACCAGGTTGCGCGATTCGCCGGGCCGAACCTCGTCGTGGGCAACACGATCCTGCTGAAGCACGCGCCCCAATGCCCAGAGTCGGCCGCCGCCATGCAGACCGTGTACGACGACGCCGGCTTCCCCATAGGCGCGTACACCAACATCTACGCCACGAACGACCAGATCGCCGACGTCATCGCCGATCCGCGAGTGCAGGGTGTTTCGGTGACCGGCTCGGAGCGAGCGGGCGCGGCAGTCGCAGAGATCGCTGGACGCAACCTCAAGAAGGTCGTGCTCGAGCTCGGTGGTTCGGACCCGTTCGTCCTGCTGAGCACGGACGACCTTGACGGTGTGGTGAAGTCCGCGGTCACTGCCCGGCTCGAGAACGCCGGCCAGGCCTGTAACGCTGCCAAGCGCTTCGTTGTCGCGTCCGACCTTTACGAGCCGTTCGTGAGCAAGCTGACCGAGGCGCTGACGGCGATCGAGCCCGGCGACCCATCCTTGCCCGACTCGGCGATGGGCCCTCTTTCCTCGGCGACAGCCGCCGACCGGCTTGAAGACCAGCTGCGCCGGGCGGTGGCAGGGGGTGCCACTCTCGTTGGCGGGACACGCGATGGCAACTTCGTCGCGCCCGGCGTCCTCACGGGAGTCACCCCGGACAACCGCGTACACCGTGAGGAGTTGTTCGGGCCGGTAGCGATCGTGTATCGCGTCGATTCTGAGGACGAGGCTGTCGCGGTCGCCAACGACACGCCGTACGGGCTCGGCTCGTTCGTCTTCACCACCGACCCCGATCAGGCATTGCGCGTCGCCGATCAAATCGAGGCTGGGATGGTCTTCGTGAACGTCGTCGGAGCAGACGCAGCTGAACTCCCGTTCGGCGGCGTCAAGCGCTCTGGGTTCGGCCGCGAGCTCGGCCGCTACGCCACCGAGGAGTTCGTCAACCGGAAGATGATCCGCATCGGCGGATGAACCGGATCCAATTCGTCGAGCCGTTCGTCTGCGCGAGGAAGCCGAGCGCTTCATCGAGGAGGTGCGCGGCGACGATCCCGAACTAGGATGATCGTCCATGGCGAAGCCGACATTGTTGGTCGTGGATGTGCAGAAGGCGTGGGACGACCCCGACCTGGGGGAGCGCAACAACAACCCGAGCGCCGAACGCAACGTCGCTCGACTCCTGGAGGCGTGGCGCGCCGTGGACGCCCCGATCGTCCACGTCCGGCACCGCGAGACCGATCCGGACTGGCCGATGTTCCACGAAGACGACCCTCGGTTCGCGTTCAAAGAGGAAGCGGAACCGCGCGACGGGGAGCCTGTGCTGACCAAAGAGGTCAATTCCGCGTTCATCGGGACCGACCTCGAGGAACGGCTGCGCGCCGCGGGCGCCACGACCCTGGTGATCGCGGCCTTCACCACAGACCACTGCGGATCGACCACCGCCCGCATGTCCGGCAACCTGGGCTTCGAGACGTGGTTCGTGGGTGATGCGGCCAGTACCTACGACCGCGAGGGTCCCGACGGCGAGGTCTTCCCTGCCGATCTGATCCACCGGACCGCGCTCGCGAGCCTGCGGGATGAGTTTGCAGACGTCATCACGACCGACGAAGCGATCGCCCGCCTGGCCTGACCTCCCCCTTTTGTCGCACGCCCGTCTCGCACTACTCCGTCACTCGGTAGTACGTCTGTCTTGTCTCGACCCTTTGCACGGGAGCGATCCGCTCCCTCGCTGAACATCCGCTCCCGCGCCTGACAGCGGAGGGCGTTCAGTGCTCGCTCTCGACCGACGATCCGGCTGTTCGACACCGATCTCGACCGTGAATACCCAATAGCTGCCACGCTTGGCCTTCAGCCGCGCAGGTTCTTCGATGCCGGGGTTGCCGGCGCGCTCTGCGACAACGAGACGCGGTCACGCCTTCAGGCGATAGGCGAGTCCTTCGATTGGGCAGCGCTGAAGACGTAGGAGCAGCGCGACCGCACGAGTCGGATCGACTCGCGCGAGCAGACGCAACAGATCGGATTCCCGATTCTTGGAACCCGTTGGGCGTACGAGCGCGCGGAGGAGGGAGCGCGAGCTGGAGGCGGGCGGGCTGCGCTGATCCAAGACCTCAAGACTTGCGCAGCTGGCGCAGAAGCACCAGAACGGTGAAGGCGAGCTTCAGCCGTCGCCTGTGCCTGAAGACATCGCGTGCG
>DATIBA010000025.1:0-2780 GCA_035457765.1 Gaiellaceae bacterium | reverse complement strand
TCGTCGAGGGAGCGGACGCGCCGAACGGCGGCCTCGCGCTCGACACCTGGCACCTGGGCAAGCTCAGGCTCGAGCCCGACGACCTTCGCCGCATCCCGTCGCGGTTCGTGTCCTGGGTCGAGCTCAGTGACGGCCCGTACGAATATGCGGAAGACCGGCTCGACGAGGTGATCAACCGCCGCCGGCTGCCCGGCGAAGGCGAGTTCCCGATCGCCGAGTATGTGTCGGTGTGCCGCGAGCTCGGGTACGACGGCCCCTGGGGAGTCGAGGTGCTCTCCGAGGAGCTCCGGAGCCTGCCGATAGAGCAGATCTTCGACCGCGCCTACGAGACGACCAGCGCGCAGCTCGCTTCCGTACGAGAAAGGAGCCTTGGTGTCTGAAAACGGCCTCTCGAAGAAACGGCTGATCTGGATGTTCACGCAGATGGTGCGCATCCGCGAGTTCGAGGAGCGCGTGAAGCGCACGTTCGAGGAGCACCCCGGAGTCATCCGCGGGCACACACACCTCGCGGACGGGGCGGAGGCTTCCATCGTCGGCTCCCTAGCCGCTCTACGGCCCGACGACCAGCTCCTGACGACGTATCGCTGCCATGGGTATCCGATCGCGCTCGGCACCGACCCGAAGGCTCTGATGGCAGAGATATACGGCAAGGAGACAGGGATCTGCAAGGGCTACGGCGGCTCGATGCATCTGACCGACGTCGGGCGCGGGTTCCTCGGGACGTCCGGCATCGTCGGGCAGGGCATCCCGCACGCGGCGGGCGTGGCCTGGGCGGCCCAGATTCGCGGCCGGGGTCAAGTCGTGCTCTCGTTCTTCGGCGACGGCGCCACGAAGCAGGGCGCGTTCCACGAGACCCTCAACATCGCGTCGCTCTGGAAGCTCCCCATCGTGTTCGTCATGGAGAACAACAGCTACAACGTCTACACGAAGGTCGAGCAGGAGGATGCCAACGCGGCGGCAGGTGAGCCGCTCTCCGTGAAGGCACAGGCGTACAGCATGCCCGGCACGACGATCGACGGAGGCGACCCGGTCGAGGTCTACGAGCGGGTGTCCGCGGCGGTCGAGCGCGCTCGCTCAGGAGAGGGGCCGACGCTGGTCGAGTCCAGGGTCTACCGCCTGAGCGCCCACGGGAACATCATCGCGCCGCCCGGTGTGCCGCTGCACTTCCCCGAACACGAGGCGATCACGATCTTCGGCAACGCCGAGGAGTACGACGCTGCGAAGCGAGGGGACCCGGTGCCACGTTTCCGGGCACGACTCGTGACCGACGGGACGCTCTCCGCAGAGGAGGCCGACTCGATCGCAGATGCTGCGCGGAAGGAGATCCAGGAGGCGGTCGAGTTCGGCCTCGAGAGCCCATTCCCGGCAGCCGAGAAGGCTGTCAACTACGTCTACGCCTAGGGCGAGGGAGGACGAGCATGGCACGTGAGCTTCCGTACATCGCCGCGATCGGCGAGGCGATCCACCAGGAGATGGAGCGCGACGACTCGGTCCTCTACTTCGGGCAGAACCTCGCGACGAACGACGAGGACCCGTTCCTGAAGGCGTTCGGAGCAGACCGCGTGCGCGTGACGCCGATCTCCGAGACGGCCGAGATCGGTATGGCCGTGGGCGCCGCTTTCTCGGGCTATCGACCGGTCGTGCAGTTGTACATGGCCGAGTTCATGCTCGTCGCGATGGATCAGGTGGTGAACGAGGCGCCGCGCTTCCACTACATGACGGGCGGGCAGGTGACCGTGCCCATCGTGCTGCAGGCCGGGTACGGCTTCACGGCCGGGTGGGCCGGGCAGCACACCGGCTCCATCTACGGCATGTTCATGGGCGTCCCGGGCCTCAAAGTCGCCGTGCCGGCGACTCCGGCCGACGCGAAGGGCCTGATGACGGCGTCGATTCGTGACGACAACCCTGTCGTCTACTTTCATCACTACCTGCTGACGCTCGAGCACGGCGAGGTGCCGCAGGGCGAGCACGTCGTCCCGCTCGGCCATGCGAACGTCGTGCGGGAGGGAAGCGACGTCACGATCGTCGCCATCGGCTGGGTTCTCGGGAAGGCGCTCGCCGTCGCCGAGCAGCTCGCCTCCGAGGGCGTCAGCGTCGAGGTGATCGATCCCCGCACGCTCGCTCCGCTCGATACCGCCACGATCATCCAATCGGTGGAGAAGACAGGGCGGCTCGTGATCGCTGACCAGTCGACCCGCCACGGGTCGGCGGCCGCCGTGATCGCGGCCGAAGTTGCCTCCGAGGGCTTCGCTGCGCTTCGCGCGCCGGTACAGCTCGTGACAGCGCTCGACGCGACGATCCCGTACAGCGAACCGATGGAGGAGTACCTCCTGCCGGACGAGGCGAAGATCGTCGGGGCCGTGCAGCAAGTGCTCGGTACCGCCGTCGCGGCCTAACAGATGTCCGACCGTGTGTCGGCTCGGCTCGGCGGCGACGTCGGTCTCGAACTCCTGCGCTCGATGTGGCGCATCCGGGCCTTCGAGGAACGGGTCGGCGAGCTGACGCGCGCGGACGAGGTGCACGGCCTCGTCCACCTCAGCATCGGCCAGGAGGCGGTGGCTGTCGGCGTCTGCAGCCAACTGCGGCCTGACGACACCGTCTACTCCAACCACCGGGCACACGGCCACGCGATCGCCAAAGGCGCGCCACTCGTTCGCGTCATGGCGGAGCTCATGGGGCGCGCCGACGGCCTCTGCCGCGGCTTGGGCGGGTCGATGCATCTCGTCGACGTCGAGCACGGCTTCCTCGGCGCGACGGGCGTCGTCGGCGGCAACATCCCC
>DATIBA010000024.1:0-17128 GCA_035457765.1 Gaiellaceae bacterium | reverse complement strand
CCTCCTGCGGACGAAGCCGGAGAACCTCGACGACCTCACGGTGCAGGTCGCGCTCGTTCGGCCGGGGCCGATCCAGGGGAAAGCGGTGCATCCGTACATCGACGCGCGGCAGCGACTACGCGACGACCCGTCCTACATCTGGCCCGTCGACCACGAGCTCTTGCGCGAGCCGCTGCGCGCGACGTTCGGCGTCGTCGTCTTCCAGGACCAGGTACTCGAGGTCGCGATCGCGCTCGCCGGGTTCGCGGTGGGGGAGGCGGAGGGGCTGCGGCGCGCGATGAGCCGCAAGCGGAGCCACGATGCGCTCGAGGCCTACCGCGGGCGGTTCGTCGCAGGTGCGGGAGAGAAGGGGGTCGAGGCGGGGACGGCGGACACGGTTTTCGACAAGCTCGTCGGCTTCTCGGGCTTCGGCTTCCCGAAGGCGCACGCGGCCGCGTTCGGCCTGCTCGCCTACCAGTCCCAGTGGCTGAGGCATCACTATCCGGCCGAGTTCCTGTGCGCGCTCCTGAACGCGCAGCCGATGGGTTTCTATCCGCCCGCGACGCTCGTCCGCGACGCTCAGAAACACGGCGTCGAAGTGCTCCCTGTCGACATCAACCTCAGTGGCGCGCGCTGTGCGATCGAGAGAGTCGGCGGAAGGCCGGAGGAGCGAAGTAACAAGCTGGTACAAGGCGGAGTCGAAGGGCGTAGAGACGCAACCGAGCCAGGTTGCACGTCGTTACAGGGCATACGCGCCGTCCGGATCGGTTTGAACTACATCGCGTCGATCGGCATGGGCGACGCCGAGGCGCTCGTCGCCGAGCGCGTTGCGAACGGGCCGTACCGTGACGTCGCGGACCTCGCGCGTCGCTCACTGTTCCCACAGGACGCGCTCGAGGCGCTCGTGAAGGGCGGGGCATGCGACGGCTTCTGGAAGCCGAGGCGCGACCTCCTCTGGGAGCTCGGTCTCGTGTTCCGCGCCCGGTCGGTGCCGGGCACCGACGGCGAGATGAAACAGCTCCCCCTCGAGCTCGAGCCGACGATCGAGACCCCGCCCCTGCGCGACCTCACGCGCTGGGAGCGGATGCTCGCGGACTACCGGCACACGAGCATGTCGATCGAGATGCATCCGCTGTCACTCCTTCGGCCGCACCTTCCCGCGGGGACGCTTTCGAGCGTCGAGCTCCACGCTGAGCGCCACGGCAGTCAGGTCGTGTTCGCAGGGATGACCGTCGCCCGACAGCGCCCGTCGACCGCGAAGGGGATCGTCTTCATGCTCCTCGAGGACGAGCACGGGCAGGTGAACCTCATCGTCCCGGCCGAGGTCTACGAGCGCCACCGCGCGACCGTGCGCGCCGAGCCGCTCGTCCTCGCCCGTGGCCGCTATGAGCGAGTGGGCGAGAACCGGAACGTTCTCGTCTCCGACCTCGTGCCGCTCGGCTCGCTCGCGCGCCGGGTCGCGGAGAACGACACCGTGTGGGAGTCGCTTCCGCGTCCCCATTCCTTCGGGCGTCGCTAGACGCCGAGACGAGCCGAGGCGTGATGCGCGATCGACGAGCTACCGCGCCTCCGGGCGGCGCGACGGTCTCGACAGCGTGAACGCCGTCTCGACGAGCGCCAGATGTGTGAACGCCTGTGGGAAGTTGCCGACGAGCCTCCCACTCTCGGGCTCGTACTCCTCGGAGATCAAGCCCAGGTCGTTCCGAAGCGCGAGCAGGCGCCCGAAGAGCGCGAGTGCGTCGTCGCGTCGACCCTGTTGCGCGAGAACCGCGACCAGCCAGAACGAACAGGGCAGGAAGACCCCCTCGCCCGGGGGCAGCCCGTCCACGCCGACGTTCTCGACGTCCGCGCGGTAGCGCTCGACGAAGCCGTCGCGCAGCAGATCCCGCTCGATGGCCCGCACCGTCCCGACGACGCGCTCGTCGGTCGCGGGGAGGAACCCGACGAGCGGGATCAGGAGCAGGCTGGCATCGAGCCGTTCTGTGCCGTAGTACTGGACGAACGAGCCGAGCCCGACGTCGTACGCCTCACGCAGTACCTCGGCCTTGATCTCGTTCCGGGCTGCACGCCAGCGGTCGACCGGGCCCTCCCGCCCGAAGCGCTCGACGGTCTTCACGGCCCGGTCGAACGCGACCCACGCCATCACCTTCGAGTGCGTGAAATGCCTGCGCGGCCCGCGAACCTCCCAGATCCCCTCATCTTCTTGGCGCCATCCCGACTCGAGCCAGTCGAAGATCTTCAGCGTCAGTCGCCAGGCGTCGTCGGAAGGCTCGAGGCCGCGGCTGCGCGCACGGTAGAGCGCCTCGACGACCTCGCCGTACACGTCGAGCTGGAGCTGGTTCGATGCGTCGTTGCCGATGCGAACCGGCTGTGAGCCCTCGTATCCGGCGAGCCACGGCAGCTCCATCTCGGTGAGCCGCCGCTCTCCCGCAACCCCGTACATGATCTGGATCTCGTCCGGCGAGCCGGCGATCGCTCGGAGCAGCCAGTCGCGCCACGCGCGTGCCTCGTCGACGTATCCGGCGCGGACGAGCGCGAGCAAGGTGAGCGTCGCGTCGCGGAGCCAGCAGTACCGGTAGTCCCAGTTGCGCACGCCTCCGATCGCCTCGGGGAGCGACGCCGTCGGCGCGGCGACGATCCCTCCAGTCGGTGCGTACGTCAGTGCCTTGAGCGTCACGAGCGACCGGTGGACGGCGTCGTGCCAGGGGCCGGTGTGCGTACAACGTGCGGCCCACTCTTCCCAGAACGCCACTGTGTCGACGAGTGTCTGCTCGGCGTCGAGGCGGGGCGGGAGGGGCTCGTGAGACGGCGACCATCTGAGGACGAAGGGGACGCGGTCGCCCTCGCCGACGGCGAAGGACGCATATGTGCTCAGGTTCCGACCCTCGAGCTCGACCGGAGTGCGGAGAAGGACCGCGTCCGGTCCCGCGATCGCGACGAGGGTGCCCTCGATGTTGCGTACCCACGGCACGATCGACCCGTAGTCGAAGCGGAGCACGAGCTCCATCCGCATCTGCACGCGCCCGCGAACGCCTTCGACGATGCGGACGACCTGTGGTCTCAGCTCGCGGGGCGGCATGAAATCGATGAGCCGCACGACGCCCGACGGAGCCTCGAGCTCGCTCTCGAGGACGAGGGTGTCGCCGCGATAGCGGCGCCCGATCGATTCGAAGTCGCCCTCCGGCTGGATCACCCACCGTCCGTTCTCGGAGCCTCCGAGCAGCGCGGCGAAGATCGCGCCGGAGTCGAAGCGCGGTACGCAGAGCCAGTCGATGGAGCCGCGGCGATCGACGAGCGCGGCGGTCTCGAGGTCTCCGATGAGGCCGTAGTCCTCGATGAGCGCCATGACCTAGGTCTCCTCGTCGAGCAACGACGCGAACCGCCGGAAGCGCTTCGTCGCCGCTCGGTTGAAGGCCGAACGGTACTCCTCGGCCACCTGCTCGTCGAGCGCGGAGGCGTACGTCTCGCGGAGGTCGTAGAGCCGCTCGCCGACCGCGTCGACGACGAGCTGGTAGTCGCCGTACCGCTCCTCGCTCTCGTCCGCTCCCGCGCTCGTCCAGGCGGCGTCGGCTTCTCTCGCTTCCTCGAGCAGACGCGTCTCGTCGACCTCGAAGAGATCGAGCTGCCGCTCCGCCAAGTCGTGGAAACGACCGCGCCGGAACATCAGGTGAGCTCGCGATAGAGATCGAGGTGCGCCGCAGCAGACGCGTCCCAGGTCAGCTCGTCTCGCGCGCGCTCGGCCCCCGCCCGAGCCGTCGCCAGCGCGTCCGAATCGCGCAGGAGACGGTCGAGCGCGGCCGACATCGCCTCCACGTCACCGGGCGATACGACTGCGCCGGCGCCGAAGCGTCCGACGACCTCACCGAGCCCGCCGATGTCGTAGACGATCGCGGGAACGCCGGCGCCGAGCACCTGCAGGAGGGCGCCCGAGAGGTCGATCTCCTCGCGGTACGGAAAGAGACCGACCGTCGCCTCCGAGAGCGCGCGGCGAAGCTCGCTGTCCGGGAGATACCCGAGGCGCCACTCGGCTCGGTCTCCCGCCGTCCGCATGAGCCCGTCGAGCGGGATCCGCGGGTCGCCCACGACGAGGAGTCGGGCGCCGTCGACGCGGAGCGTAGCCTCGACGGCGTCCTCGGTCCCCTTGTACGGGCGTATGAGACCGAGGCAGAGCGCCGTCCAGCCGTCGTCGCATCGGTCGATGTCGGAGCGGAAGACCGGATGGCCGATCACGCGCAGCCTCTCCGCCTGCAGTCCGAATTCCACGAGCTGCCGACGTCCACGCTCGGAGTGCACGACGACGCGCTCGAAGCGATGGAAGAGCGCCTGCCACATCGCGGTCTTCCTGAGCGTGCGTCGAGGGACGATGTCGTGCGCGGTCAGGACTGCGGGGCTGCGCGGGCGGAAGAGCCAGCGATCCATCTCCGGTGCCCCGATCCACTGCATGTGGATCACGTCCGGCTTCGCGAAGGCGAGGCGCGCCATCCCGAGGGGATGCTCGACCGCCTTGACGGCGAGCCGGAGTCGCGACGAGCCCATGCGCGAAGACAGGGGGTAGAACCACTCGCGCGCGTCGTAACCCTCGGGCCCCGCGACTGCTCCGAAGCGGAATCGAGACGTCACGAGCTCGACGTCGACACCCGCGCGCGAGAGCGCGGCGGCGAGCGAGCGGTCGTACGGCGGCGTGTACGCGGGCGGGTCGGCGATGACAACGCGCATGGGCCCGAACGTTAGACGCGGTGTCGGCAGAATCCCGCGCGTGACCTACGACGAGGCGCGCGCGCAGTTCCCGGTGCTCGAGCGGTTCGCCTACCTGCAGGCCGGGAGTGTCGGACCTCTCGGCCGGAGCACGATCGAGGCGATGCGCGAGTCCGAGGAAAACGGACTGCGGGCAGGGCGGGGCAGCGCCGCACAGTTCGAACGCCTCGTTGCGCTCAGGGAGGAGCTCCGTTCCGAGGTCGCCGCGCTCGTCGCGGTCGACGTCGAGACCGTCTCGCTGACGGCGTCGACGACCGACGGCTGCAACATCGTCCTCGCAGGGCTCGACCTCGGGCCGGACGACGAGGTCGTGACGACGACCGACGAGCACTTCGGACTCCTCGGGCCGCTCCACGCCTCGGGCGCGCGAGTCGTGGTCGTACCCCCTGATCCGGCGCAGATCCTCGACGCGGTCACCTCGAGGACGCGTCTGTTCGCGCTCTCGCACGTCCTCTGGACGACCGGCCAGGTGCTTCCCGTGCGCGAGCTGAGGGCCGAGAGCGCGCTTCCGATCCTCGTCGACGGCGCACAGTCGGTCGGAACGATCTCGATCGATCTCGAGGGGCTCGACTACTACACGATCTCGGGCCAGAAGTGGCTCTGCGGCCCCGAGGGGACGGGAGCACTGGTCGTTGCCGAGCCGGAAGCGCTCCGCGTCGCGCGGCCGAGCTACCTGGCGCAGCAGGGATACGAGCCGGACGGTGTCTTCGAGCCTCGCGCCGGCGCGCGACGGTTCGACCCGAACGTCACGCCGAACGCGCTTGCCGCCGGGTTCCGCGCCGCACTCGCCGCCCTCCCCGACTGGCGGCACGAGCGAGCGTTCGAGATGGCCGAACGCTGTCGTGCGGCGCTCGCCGAGGCTGGGGCGGACGTCGTCGTACCCGAACATCGGGCGACGCTCGTCTCCTGGCGTGTGCCGGTGGAGGAGTCCGCTGCGATCGTCTCGCGGCTCGCCGAGGCGAACGTCATCGTCCGCGACCTCCCGGGCCGCGGCCTCGTTCGCGCATCCGTCGGCTGGTGGACGAACGATGACGACCTCGAGCGGCTCGTCGGCAGTCTCTGACGGCCACGAGGGCGAGCGGTAGCGTCGCTAGACCGTCCTCAGTCCGAGCTCCTTCGCGATCGGCTGCATGGCCGCGATGACGTTCGCGATGTGCTCGTCGAGCTCGAGTCCGAGGAGCTCGGCGCCTGCGTACACCTCGTCGCGATGGACACCCGCGGCGAAGGACGGCTGTTTGAGCTTCTTGCGCACCGACTTCGGCTCGAGGCCGTCGAGCCCTGTCGGCCGCACGAGCCCGCAGGCGTGCACGAACCCCGACAGCTCGTCGCAGGCGAAGAGCGTCCGCTTCAACGGAGTGTCGCGAGGCATCGCCAGATGTTCGGCGTGCGACAGAACTGCCTCGACGAGCTCTTCCGGATAGCCCTCCTTGCGGAGGATCGGTGCCCCGTCCTGCGGATGCTCGTCGAGCGTGGGATGGATCTCGTAGTCGAAGTCGTGCAAGAGGGCGACCGAACGCCAGAGCTCCTCGTCCTCGCCGTACAGCTGTGCGTAGAAGCCGACGGAGGCCTCGACCGCGAGCGCATGTCGGATGAGCGACTCGCTCGTCGTGTACCGATTGAGGGTTTCCCAAGCCTGCTCACGGGTCGGCCGCACGGCGCAGTACGATAGCCCGCCGTTGGATCTCGAGGTAACGCAGCGAACGGTCGCCCCGTACGGGTCGTGGTCGTCCCCGATCACGGCGGAGATGGTTGCCGAGTCGGGCCTGCTCCTCTCGATGCCCTGGCTCGAAGGGGGAGCCGTCTGGTGGCTGGAAGGCCGGCCGGCGGAGGACGGTCGGGTGGTTCTCGTGCGGGCGGAGCGCGATCGCGAGCCGAGGGACGTCGTGCCCGCTGGCTTCGACGTCCGGACGGCGGTCCACGAGTACGGTGGAGGCGCGTACTGCACCCACGACGGAACGGCGTTCGTCTCCAGCTCCGCCGACCAGCGGTTGTGGCGTGTGGAACCCGGTGGGCAGCCGGTCGCGGTCACGCCGGCGGTAGAGGGCAGGCGCCACCGGTACGCGGACGGGCGGGTCACGCCGGACGGCGGCCTGTGGGTGGGAGTCCGCGAGCGGCACGCGGAGAGCGGTCGCGTGAGCGACGTCGTCAACGAGCTCGTGGTCGTCCCCACCGACGGCTCGTCCGAGCCTCGCGTCGTCGCTGGCGGGCGCGACTTCTACTCGAACCCGCGCATCTCGGCCGACGGCTCGCGGCTCTCCTTTCTCGCCTGGGACCTCCCGTGGATGCCGTGGGACGGCTGCGAGCTCTTCGTCGCCGATCGCGGAACGGACGGAGAGCTCACGAACCTCGCGCAGGTCGCCGGAGCGGACGGCAGAGAGTCGATCTGGCAGCCCGAATGGAGTCCGACCGGGGAGCTCGTCTTCGCCAGCGACCGCAGCGGCTGGTGGAACCTCGAGCGGATCCGCGGCGGCGAGCGCTCGGTGCTCCACCCTGCGGAGGCGGAGTTCGGCTATCCGCAGTGGGTGTTCGGTGCAAGCTCGTTCGCGTTCCTCGGCGACGGGCGAATCGTGTGCGCCCACAACTCGGGCGGGTTCACGAGTTTCGGAGTGCTGGATCCGGAAACGGGTGCCCTCACCGAGCTCGAGCTGGGGCTCGACGCCTGGCGGCGATCGCCGTATGTCCGTGCGGAGGGCTCTTGCGCGGTCGTGGTCGCCGGGTCGCCCACGGTTCCCAATCAGGTCGTCGTGATCGACACGTCCTCCGGGGAGAAGGAGATCGTGCGCACGAGCGCCGAGCTCGGTGTGAGCGCGGGGCACCTGTCGGTGCCGCGTGCGATCGAGTTTCCGACCGACGGCGGCCAGACGGCGCATGCACTCGTCTACCGGCCGCTGAATCCGGAGTACTCCGAGCCGGAGGACGAGGAGCCGCCCCTCATCGTCATGAGTCACGGGGGGCCGACGGGAAGCACGACTGCAGTCGTCGACCTGGAGACCCAGTTCTGGACGAGCCGAGGGTTCGCAGTGGTCGACGTCGACTACGGCGGGTCGACAGGCTTCGGGCGCGCGTACCGGGAGCGCCTGAACGGACAGTGGGGGGTCGTCGACCTCCAGGACTGCGTGTACGCCGCGCGGTACCTCGTCGAGCAGGACGACGTGGACGGCGATCGGCTGTTGATCAGGGGCGGGAGCGCGGGCGGCTACACGGCGATGTGCGCGCTGACGTTCACCGAGGACTTCGCCGCGGGGACGACCTACTATGGGCTCGCCGATCTCGAGCAGTTCGTCGGAGGCGACACGCACAAGTTCGAGTCGCGGTACGAGGAGATCCTCGTCGGTCCCCATCCGGAGCGGGCGGAGCTGTACCGCGCCCGCAGTCCGATTCACTTCGTCGACCGGATATCGACGCCGATGCTCGTCCTGCACGGCGCCGACGATGTGGTCGTCCCTCCGTCCCAGGCCGAGCTCATCGTGACGGCGCTCCGCGAGCGCGGAGTACCGCACGCGTACCTCCTCCTCGAGGGGGAGGGGCACGTCTTCCGCAAGGCCGAGAGCACCATCCGCGCCCTGGAGGCGGAGCTTTCGTTCTATGCTCAGGTGCTGGGGTTCGAGCCCGGAGAGCGAATTCCGATGCTCGAGATCGCGAATGTGCAGGAGTTGACGCACGGATGACCCCATGAAGACCGCCAGTACCATTGCCCGCGCGATGCAGTCCTTCGTGATCGAGGGAGGCCGCCCGCTCTCGGGAACGGTTCGCGCCTCGGGAAACAAGAACGGCGCGCTCCCGGTCCTCGCTGCCTGCGTGCTCGCCTCGGACGAGGTGCGACTCTCCAACGTCCCGCGCATTCGCGACGTCGAGACGATGGTCGAGCTCCTGGCCGACATCGGAGCGGATGTCGAATGGAGCGGACCGAACGAGGTTCGGGTCGATCCACGTGGCGTCGCCAAGACGGATCTCGACCCCGAGCTCGCACGCGAGATCCGCGCGTCCTTCCTCCTCGCGGGCCCGCTGCTCGCCCGTTTCGGACGAGTCACCGTCCCGCCTCCCGGCGGCGACGTGATCGGGCGCCGGCGGCTCGACACGCACGTCCATGCGTTCGCCGCGCTCGGGGCGGAGATCGAGCTCGACGGTGTCTACGACCTCTCGACGAACGGGCTTCGGGGAACCCGCGTGTACCTCGACGAAGCGTCCGTCATGGGCACCGAGAACGCGATCATGGCCGCCGTGCTCGCCGAGGGCGAGACCGTTCTCGGGCACGCGGCCTGCGAGCCGCACATCCAGGATCTCTGCCGCTTCCTGGTCTCGCTCGGCGCCGAGATCGAGGGGATCGGCTCGAACGTCCTCCACATCCGCGGAACGAAGCAGCTGGGCGGAGGCGAGTACCGGATCGGGCCCGACCACATCGAGGTTGCGAGCTTCGTCGGCCTCGCCGCGGCGACCGGCGGAGAGATCGTCGTGACGCACGTCGAGCCGGATGACCTGATCTCGATCGTGCCGGCCTTCAGGAGGCTCGGCGTCGAGATGGAGGTGTCGGACTCGAGCGTTCGGATCCCTTCGGGCCAGAGCATGCACGTCGAGGACGACTTCGGCGGGCAGATTCCGAAGATCGAAAGTGGTGTCTGGCCGGCGTTTCCTGCCGATCTGACGTCGATCGCGGTCACGGTCGCGACCCAGGCGCGCGGGACGATCCTCATCTTCGAGAAGATGTTCGAGAGCCGGCTCTTCTTCGTGGACAAGCTCGTCTCGATGGGTGCCCGGATCATCCTCTGCGATCCGCACCGCGTCGTCGTCACCGGACCCGCCATGCTGTACGGCGAGCGGCTCGAGAGCCCGGACATTCGCGCGGGGATGGCGATGCTGATCGCGGCCCTCTGCGCCGAAGGACGTTCGTCCATCGGCAACATCGGCCAGATCGACCGTGGGTACGAGCGAATAGACGAGCGACTCCAGGAGCTCGGCGCGACGATCGAGCGGGCGGAGCTGTGACGGTGAGCGGCGCAGCGCGGGTCACGCTCGCGGGCGAGGGCGAGAGCAGCATCGCGACGGGTGTCGCCGTTCTCGACCACCTGCTCGAGGAGCTCGCGCGGACCGGGGGCTTCGAGCTGCAGCTCGAGATCGCGCCCGACGAGCCAGAGGCCGAGGTGGGTCACGCGGGGGCCGCTCTCGGGGAGGCCCTCCGACCTCTCCTTGCGGGCGGTCAGGCGACCGGGCGCGGTGTCGGGATCGTGCCGGCGGACGAAGCCCTCGCGATGGTCGTGGTGGAGGCGTCGGGGACTCCACTCGTCGCCTCGAACGCCGACCTCACCTCGACGAGAGCAGGGGGGCTCCAGACCGATCTCGCAGCTGCGTTCCTCCACGATCTGGCCGAGTCCGCCGGGCTGACCATCCACGTGCGGCTGATGGAGGGGGAGAATTCGCAGCACGTGCTCTCGGCGATATTCAAGGCGCTCGGCGTCGCGCTCGCCGAGGCGGCCCGGCCCGGGGTCTGACCTCTGGCGTCAGAGCCCCGATACCGAAAGGAGCCACATGGCTGAGAAGGAGGTCATCCGCACCGACCGGGCGCCCGGGCCGTTTCAGGGAGCGCCCTACAATCAGGCGATCCGCGTCGGCGATCTCGTCTTCGTGGCGGGACAACTCGGAATCGGTCTCGAGACCGGTCAGCTCGCGGGCCCGTCGGTCGGAGCGCAAACCGAGCAAATCATGGAGAACCTGAGCGCCATTCTCGAGGCTGCGGGCAGCGGGCTCGACAAGCTCGTCAAGACGACCGTCTTCCTGATGGATCTCGGCGACTTCGGCGCCATGAACGAGGTCTACGCGACGCACGTCGGCGACCGGCCACCCGCGCGCTCGACGGTGCAGATCTCGGGGCTCCCGACCGGCGCCCTCGTCGAGATCGAGGCGATCGCGCACGTGTAGGGCACACGAGAGACGGATGCCCGTCGGGCTTGCGCGAGAATGAGCCCATGCGGGCCGAGGAGGTCATCGCCACCCACGGGAACACGGACTTCGACGCGTTCGCGGCGATGCTCGCGGCGCGCCTCCTCTACCCAGGCGCCGTGGTTGCAGTCGGGTCCCTGAACCGGAACGTCCGCGACTTCTACCGCCTGCACGCGGACGAGCTCGGAGCGATCACCGAGAGCTCGAACCTCGAGCTCGATGCGATCAGGCGGCTGGTCGTGATCGAGGCCGGCGTTGCCTCGCGACTCGGAGAGCTCGAGCCCGTCGCACTCGACCCGGCGGTCGAGAAGTCGCTGTTCGACCATCACAGCCAGTCCGGCATCCCACCCTGGGTCCACGAGGAGGCGGCTGTCGTCTCGACGGACGGTGCCCTGACGACGACGCTCGTGGGCATTCTCGCCGAGCGAGAGATCTCGCCGACGCCGCTCGAGGCGACGACCTTCGCGCTCGGAATCCACGAGGACACGGGATCGCTGACGTATCCGTCGAGCACACAACGCGATGCCGATGCCCTCGCCTGGTGTCTGCGCCACGGTGCGCGGCAGGATCTCATCGCGGCGTACCTGCACACGCCGCTCACGGCGGCCGAGCGTGACCTGCTCCACGAGCTGATGAACTCGCTCGCGCCCGTCGACGTCCAGGGTGAGGAGATCCTGGTCGCGGCCGTCCGCTGGCCCGAGTACGTGGACGGCATCTCGATCCTCGCGCACAAGATCGTCGATCTCACGGATGCGCGAGCCCTCGTCGTCCTCGTCGAGATGGACGGTCGGGTCTTCGCCGTCGCACGCAGCCGGACCGACGAGATCGACGCCTCGGTGCTCACGACAGCGCTCGGGGGCGGAGGTCACGCCCAGGCGGCGTCGGCGATCACGCGGATGAGCCTCGACGAGGCCCGCGCGGTCGTACTCGAGGCGGTTGGACGTGCACAGCGCTCGCCCCGCCGTGCACGGGACGTCATGTCCACACCGCCACGCTCGGTGGGCCCCGGCGACACGGTCCGCAAGGCGATGACGCTCTGCCAGCGGCACGGCCAGAGTGGCGTCTTCGTGGTCGAGGGCACGCGCGTCGTCGGCAGCGTGAGCCGAGAGGATCTCGACAAGGCAGTCGGTCACGACCTGGGGCACGCACCCGTGCGCGGGATCATGAGCCGCCGCGTCACCTCTGCCTCCGAGAACGCGACCGTGGCCGAGCTCCAAGCTCTCGTGACGACGGCCGAGGACGGCCGTGTGGCGGTACTTCGGGACGACGAGCTGGTCGGAGTGGTGAGCCGATCCGACCTCCTTCGCGTGCTCGAAGGCGTCGAGACCGCGCGCGTCGCAGAGGGACCGAGTCTCGCCGACGAGCTTCGGGCGCTCACTCGGCTGCAGCCGATCATCGAAGCGGTCGCCATGCTGGGCGACCGCAGTGAAGGCGTCTACCTCGTGGGTGGAACACTTCGTGACATCCTCCTCGGCGAGGAGAGCTTCGATATCGACGTCGCGGTCGAGGGCGACGCGATCGCCTTCGCACGCGCACTTGCGACGGCTCTCGGTGGTCGGTTCACGCCACACGACAAGTTCGGCACCGCGATCGTGTCCTACGGCGATGGAGAGCGGCTCGACGTCGTGACGACTCGAACCGAGTTCTACGACTCGCCGGGAGCGCTTCCGACGGTCGAGCGCGCGGCGCTACGCGAGGACCTGAGGCGCCGCGATTTCACGATCAATGCGATGGCGGCGTCGCTCGAGCCTCGGAACTTCGGGCGTCTGGTGGATCCCTACGACGGCCGGTCGGATTTGACGGCGCGCGTGCTCAGGGTCCTGCACAACCTCTCGTTCATCGACGACCCGACGAGGATCTTCCGAGGGATCCGCTACGAGGCGCGCTACGGCCTCCGGTTCGACGATCACACGACGAGTCTTGCGCGGGGATGCGTCGAGATGGGCCTCGTGGGGGATCTCTCGTCGGTGAGGTTGCGGGACGAGCTCGTGCAGCTGCTCGAAGATCCGGGAGCGCCGGGTGGCATCGAACGGCTCGGGGAGCTGGGCGTCGACCGAGCCATCCATCCGCATCTGCGGAGCGACGGCGAAGCAGCCTCGCTGTTCGAGCGCGCCCGCACATTGCGCGACGAACTCCACGTCGAGGTTCCCCTGTGGCGGCTCGGCGTCGCCGTGCTGGCCCGCGACATGTCGTCGAACGAGGCGTTCGACTGGCTCGAGCGTCTCAAGATTCGTCGCCGCGACGTCGATCACATCGTCGGTGCAATCACGGTTGCCCCGAGGATCGCGGAGCGGCTCCGCGGTGAACCGCTCACTCCCGCGCAGGTGGTGGCGCTCGCAGATCCCTTCGCTCCGGACGCCCCGCTGCTTGCGCTCGCGCGCGAGGAGCAGCCCGCACTTCGCGAGTACTTCACGCGCTTGCGCTCCGTGAAGCTCGAGATCGGGGGCGCGGATCTCGCCGAGCTGGGCCTCGCGGAGTCGCCGCAAGTCGGCGAGGTGCTGGCCGAGCTACGGCGGCGAAAGCTGAACGGCGAGCTCGAAGGACGTGAATCGGAGCTGGCCGCGGCACGCGAGCTCGTCGCGGTGACGACGGTACCCCGATGAACATCGCCGCCGTGCACGAGATCGGCGAGCGATATGCACGAATCCGCGACGAGGTCGGGCCAGACGTCACCTGCGTCGTCGCGACGAAGTACGTCTCGATCGGAGAGATGTCCACGCTCGTCGAGGCGGGCGTCGAGGTCGTCGGGGAGAACCGGGCGCAGGACCTGCTCGCGAAGCACGCCCGCTACGGGGATCGGTTTCGTTGGCATTTCATCGGCCACCTTCAATCGAACAAGGTCAAGGTCGTCAACGGCCTCTGCGAGCTCGTGCACTCGCTGTCGTCCGACTCCGCGGCGCGGCGGCTGACGATCCCGGCGCTCCTCGAGGTCAACCTGTCGGGCGAGGCGACGAAGTCCGGCGTCCCACCCGGGGCGATCGCTGGCTACCTCGAGCGATACCCGCTCATCCGTGGCCTGATGACCATGCCGCCCCTCACCGACGATCCCGAGGCGTCCCGGCCTTCCTTTCGCCGTCTTCGGGGGCTCGCACGAGAACACGGTCTCCGCGAGCTCAGCATGGGGACGTCGCAGGACTACCGCGTCGCGGTCGAGGAGGGAGCGACCTTGATACGGGTGGGCGAGGTCCTGTTCCGCGACCTCCGGGGCTAATATCCCGCGGTCATGGGCTTCGGCGACCTCTGGAACCGCACGCTCGTCTACTTCGGCATTGCCGAGGACGAGGAGTGGGACGAGGACGGGTACCAGACCAACGAGCAGCTCGAGGAGAGCTACCGGCGCCGCGACCGCCAGAACGTCCGGCGCTTGCCGAGCACGGCCGAGACCGACGAGTGGCCCTCCGAGGAAGCTCCGCCACGACGCCAGCGCTCGCGACTCCGGAGCGTCGAGGCGCCGTCGCCGGCGAAGGTGCACCTGGTCATACCACGGACGTTCAACGACGCGAAGCAGATCGCGGATCGATTCAAGGCCCAGATCCCGGTCATCCTCAATCTCCAGGGCGCGGACACCGAGCTCTCGAAGCGCCTCATCGACTTCGCGAGTGGGCTGACGTATGCGCTCGACGGCAGCATGCAGCGCGTCGCCGACAAGGTCTTCCTGCTCACCCCGCGCGACGTGGAGCTCTCGGCGGAGGAGCGGGCACGTGCGATGGAGCGCGGCGGCTTCTTCAACCAGGCGTGAAACGCCTGGCCGCCCAGCGGTCGGTAGAGGGGTCTGGGGGAACCGGGAGGTTTCCCTCAGCAGGTGCCACAACTCGCCCGTGACGCGGTCTCTGTAGGAACGCCGCGTCGGGCGGCGAACACGCATCCGATGGGCGCAGACGCCATTTTCGCCCTACTCGCCGACACGGCGTCGTCGCTGCAGAGTTTTGTTTCCGTCTTCGTCGGCATCTACGTCCTGTTGATCTTCGCGTACGTGCTCCTATCCTGGGTCCAGCTTCCCTATTCCGGAGTTGCCGCAAGTGTGCAAAGGTTTCTGGACGAGGTATGCCGTCCCTATCTCGGTCTCTTTCGGGGCCGTATCCCAACGCTCGGGCCACTCGACCTGTCGCCGATAGTGGCCGTCGTCGTCCTGCTCGTTGCGGCCGGGCTCGTCAATCGCCTCATCGGCGCACTGCTGTAGGAGGTCCCACATGCCGCTCACCCCAGTCGAGATACGCCACATCGATTTGCGTCGCGCCTGGTTCCGGGGCTATCGCAGGTCTGGCGTCGACGCGCTTCTCACCGAGATCGCCGACAGCTTCGAGGAAGTCTGGCGCGAGCGTGCCGACCTCTCGGACCGCCTCGAGGAGCTCGAGTCCGAGGCTGCGAAACATCGAGAGCTCGAAGCGCTTCTTCGCTCGACGCTCGTTTCCGCCGAGCGCGCTGCCCAGGACATGAAGGAGCAGGCGCGTCGCGAGTCGGATCTCATCGTCCAGGAAGCCCACGCAGAGTCTCGGAGGGTCGTGCGCGAGGCTTCCGCCGAGAAGCGGCGACTCGAGGAGGACGTCGTCAGGATCCGCTCGCAGCTTCGCGCGGCGTTCGAGTCGCTCGGCGAGTGGCCGGGAGACAAGGAGGGCGCGAAGGAGCCGGAGGGCGAGGTCTCGTCGACACCGCCCGCGATCGGTGATGTCCCGGACAGCGGTATCCGCAAGGTCGCGGGCTAGGGCGAGCGAACGCTCGAATCGAACTCGCGCAGACGCGCGGATATCCTTCGAACCGTGAAGGGCGCACGTACGAGCCTGCGGTTGCGCGTCGTCCCGGGCGCCCGGCGTTCCGGGATCGTCGGCCCGCATGCGGACGGCTGGAAGGTGCGCGTCGCAGCCGCTCCGGAAGCCGGGAAGGCGAACGAGGCACTCCTTCGCTTCCTGGCGCGCACGCTCGAGCTTCCACGGCGCGATCTCGAGCTGACGCGGGGAACGGCCTCTCGCGACAAGGTCGTGACGCTGGAGGGGCTCACCAGCGACGCAGCCAACGGAAAGCTCGCCGCGGCGGCGGAGCGCGGTCGATGACGCTCGACCTCGACCGGTTTCAGCGTCAGCTGGAGGCAGAGCAGACACGACTCCGCCACGCACTCGCCGTCGTCAACCACGAGAGCAGCCTGCTCGAAGAGACCGGAGACCTGGCGATCGGATCGGGAGACCATCTCGCCGACAGCGCGACCGAGACGTTCATGCGCGAGCTCGACGGGGGCCTCGAGGAGAACGCCGAGCATCTTCTCGAGGAGATCGAGGCGGCGCTGGGGCGAATCGCCGACGGGACCTACGGCAAGTGCTCCGCGTGCGGGCGAGCGATCGACGAGGCCCGGCTCGAGGCAGTGCCGTACGCGACGCTCTGCATCGACGACAAGCGCGCCCAGGAGCGAGCATGAGCGAGCCCGCCCGAACGGACTCGACGCTCGTGGACATGCGAGTGGGATCGACGGCGAACGCACTGCAGCCCATCTCGAGCGCGGAGCGCTCACTCGCCGCGGGATCCGCTCAGTGGCTCGCGCTCATCGTCGTCGCCGCTGCGGCGATCGTCGCCGACCAGGTGACGAAGCAGGTCGTCGGGCGAACCCTCGCCCTTGGCGACAGCGTCGACATCATCGGGCCGTTCTCCATCCACCACGTCCAGAACTCCGGTATCGCGTTCGGTCTCTTCGCGAGCAGGACGGCACTCGTGATCGTCGTGACCGCCGTCGCCGTCGGCTTCATGCTCTGGTTCTTTGCGCGCTCGGGACGACGTCATCCCGTGCTCCCGGTCGCGCTCGGGCTCGTCCTCGGCGGGAGCATCGCCAACTTGATCGACCGTATTCGCCTCGGGCATGTCACGGACTTCCTCGATCTCGTCGCGTGGCCCGCTTTCAATCTCGCCGACACGTTCATCGTCGTCGGAGTGGCCATCCTCTTCGGCGCGCTCGTCCTCGCAGACCGATCGCACCGAATGCACGGCGCACGCGATGGCAACTCTCCGTTTCACCGTCGCTGAGGCCGACGCAGGCTCGCGTCTCGACCGCACGCTCGCGGTGCGGGCCGAGATCGGGTCGCGCTCGCTCGCCGAGCGGCTCGTGCAGGCGGGCCTCGTCCTGGTCGACGGCGTCGCCCGTCCGAAGAGCGCTCGATTGGAAGCGGGATCGACGATCGAGGTCGCGCTTCCGGAGGGCGACGAGAAACTCGTGCCGCGTCCGGTCCGCGTGCCGGTTCTGTTCGAGGACGAGCACCTGGTCGTCGTCGACAAGCCTTCCGGGCTGACCGTTCACCCGGGTGCGGGGGGGCGCGTGGACACCCTCGCCGCACAACTTCTGACTCTCGGGGCTCGTGGCGGCGGCGCCGAGCGGCCGGGCATCGTCCACCGTCTCGACCGCGATACGTCCGGGCTCCTCGTCGTCGCACGGTCCGAGCGCGCGTACGCCGAGCTACGGAGTGCGATTCGGCGTCACGAA
>DATIBA010000023.1:0-7556 GCA_035457765.1 Gaiellaceae bacterium | reverse complement strand
CCGGGAGAACGTCGTTGTCGACCCGATCTCCGACGTACGCAACCTCGCCGGGGCGCGCGCCGACCAGCTCCACGAGGCGCTCGAAGAAGCGCGGATCCGGCTTGCGCACCCCGAGGCTCGCCGACGACGCGATGACGTCCGCCGGCAGAGCTGCATCTCGCGCCCAGCGCTCCATCGCCTCCGTCTGGTTTCCGACGATTCCGACTCGAAGACCGAACCCCCGTACGCGCTCGAGGCAGTCGACGGCGTCCTGATAGAGGTCGTCCGCCGAATAGGTAAGGCCGTTCCACCAGCGGTCGGGACGCTCGATCCCGAGGTGACGCCAGAGGGCGTCGTGCTCCTCCCCACGGGCGATCGTCACGCCGAGCGCGGCCCAGACGACGTGCGGTTGTAGACCCGAGCGCTCGGCGAGCTCACGCCACCAGCGCTCCTCGTCCACGAGTGTCTCGCCGACGTCGAAGAAGGCAGCTTTCAGAGCCACGACTCGACGAGTGCGAGATCCTCGAGCGTCGTCACTTTCAGGAGTCGGCGATCGCCTACTACCACCGCAACTCGTCCGCCCGTGCGCTCGACGAGAGAGGCACAGTCGGTCGCCCCGGCGAGGTCGCCTGCGAACGCACGCCTCAACGCTGGGGCGAGGAACGCCTGCGGCGTTTGAGCGGCGACGAGATCGTCGCGAGCGACCGTCTCCGTCACGACGCCGTGCTCGACCCGCTTGACCGTATCGGAGACGGGCAGCGCAGGCACCACACCCTCGAATCCTTCACCGAGACGGCCGAGAACTCGCTCGATGACCGAGTCGTCGACGAGCGGCCGCGCGGCGTCGTGCACGAGGACGACGAGGGCCTCCTCGGGGACGTCGGCGAGTGCCGTCCGCACGGACTCGGCTCGGGTCGCGCCGCCCGTGACGCACGACACGACCTTCGTCGTCGCGAGCTCCTCGGAAAGAAGGATCGACGGTTCCTCCCAACCGAGCGCGGCGGCCACGACGATGGCGTCGATCCACGGCGAGCGATCGAGCCGCTCGAGGCTCTCGGCGAGGAGTGGCCGTCCGCCGAGGACGGCGAATGCCTTCGGACGATCGATGCCGAGCCGCTCACCGGCACCGGCAGCGACGACGAGCGCCCACACATTCCCGGCGCCGGCGGAGATTGCTAGGAACCCCTCAACCCGCACACCGCACGAGGCCGTTCTCGCGAAGCGAGGAAGCGCCTGTCAGGCGTTGGCGGTTGCGGCCTTGGGCTTCGCTCTCGACTTGGGCTTGTCCTGACCCGCGCGGGAGAGGACGTCGTCGAGCCACGCTGCCGCCTCGTCCTCGTTCATGTCCTTCGCGTACATCAGCTCGGAGGCAAGGATCTTCTTCGCCTTCACGAACATCTGCTTCTCACCCGTGGAGAGGCCCTTCTCGTTGTTGCGGACGGCGAGGTTGCGAACGACCTCCGCGAGCTCGAAGATGTTGCCCGTCTTCATCTTGTCGCGGTTGTGCTTGAAGCGACGATTCCAGTTCTTCGGCATCTCGGTGGAACCACCCGAGAGCGTTCTGACGACCATCTGCACCGTGCGTTGGTCGATGACCGTTCGGAGACCGACCCGTTCGGCGTTCTCACACGGCACGTTGACGGTCATGTCGTTGTGAAGGATCTGAATGGTCAGATACTCCCGCGTCTCACCAAGGATCTCGCGCTTCTCCTTCTTCACGACCGTACCCGCGCCATGGTGCGGATAGACGACCTTGTCGCCGATGTCGAACAAGAGGGCCTCCCCGATGTCGGTATCCGTCGCCTTCACGTAAAAGTGCCGGCAGTGTCTCCCCTGCCGGCGTCCAGGCACATCATAGCGGTTTTCTCATGGGGTCTTAACGGAACCGCAACGGCTCTTCGCAAACCGGAGCGTGAGGAAGGAGACGCTACGCGACGGCTTCGCTGACGGCGGCAGCGTCGAGGCCGGCACGTATCGCCTCGCGGAGCGTCTCCGCGTCAGCCACGCGCACGCCATCCCGAGACGCGGTCCCGGCAGGCGCGAGAACGGTCGCGATACCCAGCTTCGTGCATTCGTCGAGACGCCTTTCCGCCTGCGCAGCCGCGCGCAGCCGACCGGTGAGGCCGATCTCCCCGAACGCGGCGACACCCTCTCGCACGGGAGTACCGCGCGCGGCCGAAGCGATGGCGAGGGCGACGGCCAGGTCAGCCCCCGGCTCTTCGATCTTGACTCCACCGGCGACGTTGACGAACACGTCGAAGCTCGCGAGCGCGACCCCGGCGTGGCGCCCGAGCACGGCCACGATCATGGCCAGGCGCCGCGGATCGACACCCGTTCCGACGCGTCTGGGCATCGCGAGATCGGTCGGCGCGACGAGAGCCTGTACCTCGAGCAGCAGGGGCCGCGTGCCCTCGAGAGCGCAGCCGACCGCCGCACCGATCTCGCCCGGGTGCGTGGATCCGAAGAGCTCCGACGGGTCCGGCACACCGACGAGGCCCTCAGCCGTCATCTCGAAGACGCCGAGCTCGTTGGTGGACCCGAACTGGTTCTTCGTCGCCCGCAAAACCCGATGCTCCCGATAGCGGTCGCCCTCGAACTGGAGGACGCAGTCGACGAGGTGCTCGAGAACGCGCGGCCCTGCGACGGCGCCGTCCTTCGTCACGTGACCGACGAGGATCGTGGCGACACAGGCCTCCTTCGCAACCCTGAGAAGCCGACCGGCGGCCTCCCTCACCTGAGCGACCGAGCCAGGCGCCGAGCCGAGAGCGGAGGCATGAAGCGTCTGTACCGAGTCGATCACACAGACGTCCGGTCGCACCTCCTCGAGGGTCGCACAGACCGCATCGAGCTCGGTCTCCGCGAGTATCTCGACCGAGCCTGCGCCGCCGAGCCTCGTCGCTCGAAGGGAGACCTGAGCGACGGATTCCTCGCCGGTGACGAGCAGAGCGCGCCGACCGCTTTGCGCGATCGCGCCGAGAGCGCTCAGGAGCAGCGTCGACTTGCCGACGCCCGGCTCACCCCCCACGAGGACGAGCGAGGCGGGGACGAGACCACCCCCCAGGACACGATCGAGCTCGGAAACCCCGGTCGCGATCCGCTCGGCCTCGTGTGCGGAGACCTCTCCGAGAGCCACCGGTGTGAGCGCCCTCGCGGGTGCGGCACCGTCCGAACCGTGGAGCTCCTCGACCAGGGTGCCAAAGGCGGCGCAACCCGGGCAACGACCGAGCCAGCGGCCGCTCGTCGTACCGCACTCCGTGCACGTGAACTGAACCGTGACCTTCGCCATCGGGTTGCCCAGTGTACGAGCGCGGTCCGACGCCGCTGTCACGATTGTGCGCCGTTCGGCTTGCAACTCCCGCGCAAGTGGTTAAGAGTGCCGGGAACCGCCGCAGACGACCACGGAAAGGACGGGCAGGCATGGACAGATTCAACGCCCTCGGGCGTGGGACGCAGATCATGCTCGTCTCGAGCGTCCTGCTTCTCATCATCAGCTTCTTCAACTGGCAGGAGGTCGAGTTCGACCTCGGTCCGCTCGGACAGGGGAGCGCGGGTGTAAGCGCATGGGATGACCTGGGCGGCATCCTGATGGGAATCTTGACCATCGTCCTGATCGCTCGGATCGTCGCGCGACTCGCGGCGGTGGACATTCCGATACCCGTCTCGTATGCGATGACGAGCGCCGTCCTCGCGTTCCTCATCTTCGTGCTCGCGCTGCTGAAGAACCTCACCGACGACTACTCGACGTGGGCGAGCTACGTCGGTGTCGTCCTTGCGTTCCTCGTCGTCGCCGGCGCCTGGATGGAAATCAAGGCGGCGGGCGGCATGGAGCACGTACGGAGTCAGATCCCGAGCTCGAGCGGGGTCACCTCCTCCGAGGCGACCGCCGCGCCGCCCTCGACGACTGCAGCCGCTGCCCCCGCCGCTCCCCCGCCTCCTGCGGCCGAGCCGGTGGCGGAGCCAGCCGGAGAGCCGACTCCCGGGGCCGGCGACACGGAGTCGGGGTCGACGGAGCGCGAGGCCTAGCCACCGCTCGCTTACTGCTGCGCGCGGCCACGCGTACGCACGTGGCGGCGCGCAGCAGCCTCCGACCCGAGAAGCCCTGCAAATACCCCATCTGGCAGTTTCGGGGATACTTCCCGGTCAGTAAGAAGACATGTAGTCGGGCCGTCCGACGCTGTCGAACTACCGTCGAAAGGATTCGTCATGGAGAGCATCAAGGCTCTCTCGAGAGGCACGAAGTTCGTTCTCGCCGCGGGCCCGATGCTCTTCCTGAGCCTCTTCTTCAACTGGCAGATGCTCGAGATCGACTACGGGCCGGCCGGCATCGCCGAGCAGCCTCAGGACGGCTGGGACGCGTGGGGGCTCCTGATCGCATTGCTCGTTATCGCCACCGTGACCATCGTCGTGCTCCTGCAGTTGACCGAGGTCGAGATGTCGGAGGACGTACCGTGGGAGCGCGTGACGCTCGCCCTGGGCTGCGCAACTTTCGTCTTTGCAGTCGTCAAGAACTTGAACGACGCCCACTCGACCTGGTTGAGCTATGGCTTCGTCGCCCTCGCGGGAGCATTCGCCTACGGCACGTACCTGAACTGGGCGGCGACGCATGCCACGAGGAACCCGCTCCTGGGACGGCGACGGATCCCGGGACGGCGCAAGCGCCGGCGATTCAGCTCAGCAGCCTGACGTTCCCAGCGGAGTGACCAGCCGGTCGGCGCTCGCTGAAGCACGCCCACTTGCTGGCGGTCAGCGTCACACGCGCTTGACGAGCAGCACCCGGTCCTCGCCGGGCCCGTCGTAGTCGGCGACGACCCGGTCGACCTCGAAGCCCAGCGCTTCGTGGAAGTTCACCGAAGCCTGGTTCGCGGGTGAGGTCACGCAGCGCACCACCGTCCGTCCCTGTGCTCGCACCTCGTCGAAGAATCGCTCGTACAGCGAGCGCCCGACGCCTTCGCCTCGCCTGTCGGGTGTGACGCCGACGAAGTGGATGTACGCCTCGTCGTCCGATGTCTGTGAGAGAAACCCGCACAGGAATCCGACGAGATCGTCGTCCTCGTCCTCGGCGACGAAGCTCGTGCCTTCGAAGTGGAGGAAGAACAGCTTGGGGAGCATGGGCGCCATGTCGCGTCCGCTCCACCAGACGTTGATGCGTCCGATCACCCGCCCGTAGTCGGACGGCTTCGCGTGCCGGATCTCGATCGAGCTACTCGTCGTCGTCTGCGACATCACCAGCGGGCTCGTCGACGTCCGGCTCGTCGGCCGGTCCGCCCACCGCCGCCGGCACGGGCGTGCCTTCGATGACCCGGATCTCGACGGGCGGCTCGTCCTCGACCGGGTTCTCGCGGCGGTCGACGACGATCGTCGACGCGGGGCTGAGCTCGCGCCCGAGGATGAAGTCCGCGAGCGGATCCTCGATCAGACGCTGGATCGCTCGGCGCAGCGGCCGGGCGCCCATCGCGGGGTCGTACCCCTGCTCGACGAGCAGCTCGCGCGCATCGTCGGTGAGCTCGACCACGACGCCGTGCTTGCCCATCTCCTCACGCACGCGCTTCATCAACAGGTCGACGACCTGGAGGATCTCGCTCTTCTCGAGCTTGTGGAAGACGATGACCTCGTCGATCCGGTTCAGGAGCTCCGGCCTGAAGACCTTCTTGAGCTCCGACATGACGCGCTCCTTCATCTCGTCGTACGAGAGCCCGCCCTCATCGCCGATGGAGAAGCCGAGCGTCTGGTTCTTCGAGATCTGCGCCGCTCCGAGGTTCGACGTCATGATCACGATCGTGTTGCGGAAGTCCACCTTCCGGCCCTGGGAGTCCGTGAGCTTCCCGTCCTCCAGGATCTGCAACAGGATGTTGAAGACGTCCGGGTGCGCCTTCTCGATCTCGTCGAGGAGGAGCACCGAGTACGGCTTGCGCCGAACGGCCTCCGTGAGCTGACCGCCCTCGTCGTAGCCGACGTAGCCGGGTGGGGAGCCGACGAGCCGGGACACGGAGTGCTTCTCCATGTACTCCGACATGTCCACCTGGATCATCGCGTCCTCGTCGCCGAAGAGGAACTCGGCGAGCGTGCGCGCGAGCTCGGTCTTCCCCACTCCCGACGGGCCCAGGAAGATGAACGAGCCGGTCGGGCGCTTCGGGTCCTTGATCCCCGCGCGGGCGCGGCGGATCGCCTTCGAGACCGCGACGATCGCGAGTTGCTGGCCGACGACGCGCTTGTGCAGCTCCTCCTCCATGCGGATGAGCTTCTGCGACTCGGCCTCGGTGAGCTTGAAGACCGGGATCCCCGTCCACATCGAGACGATGTCCGCGATCTCCTCCTCGCCGATCTCCGGCTGGACCTCCTGCTCGGACGACCGCCACTCCTCCTCGAGCTCCCGCTTCTTCTGCGTGAGCTTCCGCTCCTTGTCGCGGAGGGACGCGGCCTTCTCGAACTCCTGGTTCTCGATCGCGTCCTCCTTCTCCGTGCGCACCCGCTCGATCTCGTCCTCGAGCTCGCGGTAGCGCGGCGGAGCGGACATCGACTTGATCCGCATCCGGGACGCGGCCTCGTCGATCAGGTCGATCGCCTTGTCCGGCAGGTGCCGGTCCTGGATGTAGCGGTCGGCCAGCGAGGCGGAGGAGTGCAGCGCCTCGTCGGTGATCTTGCAGCGGTGGTGGGCCTCGTAGCGGTCGCGCAGCCCGCGCAGGATCTGGACGGTGTCCTCGACGGACGGCTCGTCGACGCGGATCTGCTGGAAGCGCCGCTCGAGCGCCGCGTCGCGCTCGAGGTACTTGCGGTACTCGTCGAGCGTCGTCGCGCCGATCGTCTGGAGCTCGCCGCGGGCGAGCGCCGGCTTGAGGATCGAGGCGGCGTCGATCGCGCCCTCGGCGGCACCCGCGCCGACGAGGTTGTGGAGCTCGTCGATGAACAGGATGATGTCGCCGCGCTGGGTGATCTCCTTCATCACCTTCTTCAGGCGCTCCTCGAACTCGCCGCGGTACTTCGAGCCCGCCACGAGCGCGGCCAGGTCGAGCGTGTAGATCTGCTTGCCCTTCAGCAGCTCGGGCACCTGGTTGGAGGAGATGCGCTGCGCGAGCCCCTCGACGACGGCGGTCTTGCCGACGCCCGGCTCGCCGATCAGCACCGGGTTGTTCTTCGTGCGGCGCGACAGGATCTGCATCACGCGCTCGATCTCGGTCTGGCGCCCGACCACCGGGTCGAGCTTGCTCTCGGCGGCCTGCTTCGTCAGGTTGCGGCCGAACTGGTCGAGCAGCTTCGAGCTCTTCGTCTTCTCGCCCGACGCGCCCGCGGCGCCCTGCTGGCGCCGGCCGGGGCCGGAGAGCATGCGGATGATCTCGTTGCGGATCTTCTCGGCGTCGGCGTCGAAGTCGAGCAGGATGCGGGCCGCGACACCCTCGTTCTCGCGCACGAGACCGAGGAGGATGTGCTCCGTCCCGATGTAGTTGTGGCCCAGGGAGAGAGCCTCGCGCAGCGCCAGTTCGAGGACCTTCTTGGCGCGCGGCGTGAACGGGATCTGGCCGGTGGTGACCTCGTCACCCTGGCCGACGATGCGCGCGACCTGCGCGCGCACTTCTTCCACC
>DATIBA010000022.1:0-2723 GCA_035457765.1 Gaiellaceae bacterium | reverse complement strand
CGCTCGGACAACCGCGCGGAGTGGCTGACGGTCGTGTTCTCCCGGGCTGCGGAGGACGGCGGCGCGCAGCTCAACGTCGCCGTTCGCGTCCTGCTCGACGCCGGCGTGGAGCTTCGTGCGTTCGAGCTCGAGGGCGCGCGGCTCTCCGACGCCTTCCTCGCGATGACCGAGGCCGCCTGACGATGGGGGAACTCGTCGAGTCTCGGGACCGGGCCCGAGGCGAGCGCTCGAGCCCCGGCTGGCTCGTCGTGCTCGGGCAGGAGCTCCGCGATCTCTGGCTCGGCGGTCGCGGGCTCGTCCTGAGTTTCGCCTTCAGCCTGCTCGTTGGCATCATCGCGTACCTCGTCGCGACGAACACCGATCTCAACTTCCTCGAGCAGCGCGAGTCGACGAGTCTGACCTTGCAGGTCGCCATCGCGGTCGGGGGCCTGCTGACGCTACTCGTCGCGGCCGACGCCGTCAGTGGCGAACGAGAGCGTGGAACGCTCGAGACACTGCTCCTCACCCCAATCTCGCGTCGTGAGCTGGCGACCGGCAAGCTGCTCGCCTCGCTCTCGCTCTGGTTCGCTGCGTTCGTCATCACCATCCCGTACGTATGGTTCCTCGGCGACGGAGTCGGCGTCGTCGACGAGGCGCTCGTGGCGGGATTCGTCGTCGGGACGCTGCTCGCGGTCTTCCTCGCTTCGCTCGGCCTCCTCGTCAGCTGCTTCGCGGGCTCCAATCGGGTCAGCCTCTCCCTGAGCCTGTTCGTGCTCCTTGCGCTTCTCGCCCCCACGCAGCTCCCCGCCGGGGCCCAGCAGGCGTGGGCAGGGGATCTGCTCCTCCGCGTGAACCCGCTCACGGCGGGCGAGCGGTACGTAAGCAGGATCGTGGTGTCGGGCCACGAGTGGACCCAGGACCTCTCGTGGCTCCTGTCTCCCGTCATCGGTGCCGTCGTCTTCGCGGCGGCCGCGATACTCGTGGGTGGGCGCTACATCCGGCTACGCGGCGGGGTGTCCGGATGAGGAACCGTCTGCTCGTGGCCGCGCTCGCGACGACGCTCGCCGGGGCACTCGCTCCCACCGCGACAGCTGCCGGCGTCGACGGCGTGTCGGTTGCCGTCACACCGGAGCAGATCGCGACCACCCTCGGCGGCAAGTTCTCGTTCACGTCGACGATCACGAACGGTGGCTCGACGGACGCCGAAGGGCTCATCGCCCACCTCAACGTCCTCAGCCTGAAGGACGGCACGTACGTCGACCCCGAGGACTGGTCGGGCAATCGCACGCGCTACCTCGAGCCGATCGTAGCGGGCGAGTCGAGGACGCTCACCTGGGCCATGCAGGCCGTGAACGACGGAGACTTCGGGATCTACGTGGCGGTTCTGCCAGAGGACGGAGCGCCCGTCATGCCCGTCACGGGCCCGACGATCCGACTGGACGTCGCCGAGCGGAAGACGTTGAACGCAGGCGGGATCCTCCCGCTCGTCCTCGGAATCCCGGCCGCCATCGGAGCGCTCGCGGTCGGCGTCCGACTGCGGCGACGGGGCTAGGGCAGCTGAGCGTCTAACGGCAGGTCCCGGAACCCGTGTCGGAGTAGCTACCGGACACCGGAACGAAGCTCCAGTCGTACGAGGACGGCCGGAGCGTCATTTGCAGCACGCCGAGGACGCGGGCCTGCCCGGCCTCACGGCGCGGATCGCGCGACAGCCCGTACAGGCTCCGTCCGCCCGTGCCGACGACGAACTCCCGAATGCCGCGCACCGGCGCGGGCGCGCCGTCCGGGGTCAGGAGGCCGTAGCGCTGGTAGTTGTGGTCGTGCCCGTTGAGAACGACCTCCGCCTTCGCCGCGTACAGCAGACGCCAGATCGGGGTGGTGAACGTGAAGTCCTCGTACCGCCCGGCCACGAAGCGCGGCTTGTGCCAGAAGGCGAGCGTGCAGCGCGCGTCCGATGCCGCGAGGTCGCTCTGCAACCAGCGGTACTGCGCCGATCCCTCGTCCATCGAGATCTCCGAGTTCAGCGAGACCAGATGCCAGCCCCCGACCTCGAAGGAGTAGTACGGCCCCGGGGCACGAGCACCGAAGTACGCGAAGTATCCACTCGCCCCCTCGGTGTGGTAGTCGTGGTTTCCGGGGCTCGGACGGGTACGGAGGCGGTACCGCCCCCAGGTCGGCCCGTAGTGCGTCTGGAACTCGGAGAGCGTGCCGTCGGGGTACGCGTTGTCGCCGGTCGTGAGCACCACCCCGGGCGCGATCCTGTCCAGGACCGCCGCGGTCTCCTCGTCGCCCGAGCCCCTGCCCGCGATGTCACCCGCCACGGCGACGACGACCGTCTGGATGGGTGGAGTGGGTCGGTGGACGGTCTCGCAGTTCGTCGCGACCTGATCCTTGCCGTCCACCAGGGCGAGATCCTTCCCGGAGCCGCAGCGCACGATGTCCCGTTCGTCGTCGCGGGCGAGTAGCCGATCGTTTCCGGCGGCGCCCTCGAGAAGGTCTCGGCCCGGCCCTCCGACGAGAAGGTCGTTCCCCTCGAGCCCGAAGAGCCGGTCGTGTCCGCCCTTCCCGTAGAGCTTGTCGCTGCGGGCGGTGCCGCGAAGAACGTCCGGGCCGTTCGTCCCCAGGATGGTCTGGGCCGCGGCCGGAATCGCGAGCACGAGGATCGCGAGCACCGATGCCGCGAGCGGGCGAATGTGGCGTCTCCTCACGTGCGTCTTCCCCGAGTCAACGTGAGCCGCAGCGCACGA
>DATIBA010000021.1:0-4180 GCA_035457765.1 Gaiellaceae bacterium | reverse complement strand
GACTCTTAATCCCAAGGTCGAAGGTTCGAATCCTTCACGGCCCATCGCAGGAACCTCTGCAAATGCGGGTACTCGCACTCACGGTTGCGCCGCACGCGCACGAAGGGGGGCAACAGACGGGGCAACAAGGGGGCCCGGATGGGGTCCACAATCTGGCGCTTCAGGCGTCGGAAACTCCGCTGCTGCCGCCTGGGGAGGGGTCGCTTCCGCCGCTGCGAGCTCGCCCTCTATACGCCCGCTGAGAGGCTCAATCCTCGTACGGAATCCTGTACGCCCCGGGCGCTTACACCAATACTCCGCGTGCGTGGGCGCGAATAGGTCACCACGACGCCCGAGGGGTTCTGGCGGTTCTCGAGGCTGCCGCCTAGCCTTCTCCACGTCCGCGGCACGTCAAGAAAAGCTCTGCAGGTCATGTCCTGAATGGACATCGCGACAGCTCCCGGCGACATCGGTCATCGTCTCGGCCGTGATCGTCTACACCGTGATCGATGACGCGCTCTCTCCCACCTTCGCGCTCGAGACGTTCATGCGGCGCGAGGACGCCGAGCGGTTCATCGAGGAGGTGCGGGGTGACGAACCCGACCTCGCGAGCTACCTGCGGATCGAGGAGCGGGAGCTCGAGGCGGCCGGGGCTGAACTAGGTTCGGCTACCGACTACTTGCTCGTTGCGCGTTGCCAGCTCGGCATGGAGTCCGCCAGCCAAGGCAGTTTCGTGACGGTGTCGGTCTCGATGTCAACGACCCATGGTCGAGTCCGATGGTCTTCGAGGACGAGGAGCTTCCGGCCGTCAGGCGACCACGTCCATCCCTCGTAGAACCAATGGTGGACGACGTTGTTGTAGGTGGTCGTGGGGAACCTCGCGCCAGCGTCTTTTCCTGCGGCCGACGTGGACTCCAGCGGGCGCTCTTTGCCGGATTTCAGATCGACAACTACGAGGACGGCTCGGTCTGTCGCCCTCCTCTCTCGCTCGAAGGCGATTCTCGAGCCGTCAGGTGACCACTGCGGGAAATAGCCGTCGTCGCCGACGCGGTGAGGACGTGTGCCTTGGCCGCTCATCACGAACAGTCCGCCACCCTCTTTCGTCATCGGCCTGGAAGAAGGAGGACCGTCATAGAGCTCGAGCTGGAAGAGAATCCGAGTTCCGTCGGGCGACCAGGTGAGGTAGTACGGGTGATACGGCCTGTACTGCTTAAGGGCTGCGTTGAGTGGAGTCGCCCTGCTCAGATCACGATCAAACGCTCGCACATCGTTCCAGTCGCCCGACAGGATGCGGTCACCACGAGGAGGACGAAACATCGGGGCTACCTGGTTGTGACCCCAGTAGTGGCCGCCGATCGACAGTGTGAGCGGTGGGGTGAGGACTCGTTCCTTGCCGGTGCCGCGAGAGTCGAAGAGCGAAAGCTCGCCATCGCCGTGCGGATAAACGAAGGGAAGGCGGTCGAGTTGCACGACGAGGGAGTCGCTATCGGGTGTCCAACCGTAGTTCCCGAATCCCCGGTGCTTCCGCCCCTCCGGAAAGATGAGTCGCTCGTCGGAACCGTCCGCTCGAACGACGACGACCTTTGCCTTTCCCGTTTGTGAGTTGCCCCGTATGAACGCAATCCGCCGGCCGTCGGGAGCGAAGATCGGATTGACCTCGTATTTCGGATTGGTCACGACGGCCGTGGTCTTCGCCGTCCGCATATCGCCGACGTAGATGTCGCCCTTGTAGGAATAGGCGATCAAGCCGTTGCGGGCCGGCTTCAGGGCTTGCTCTGTATGCCCTGCTAGCGCCACACCGCTGGCGAACACGAGCGAGGCAATCCCGACGATCGTGACACGGGCTGCTCGGACTTTGCTCGCGTGCCTGGAAGTTCCCACGCGACCCATTCTGCGCCAGAGTTGTGTCAATGGCGATCAAGGCGGGGGACGGCTCGGCAGTCTGGCTCTGGGGGGCGGGTGCCTGCTGCGAATAACGGGCTTCAGAAAAAGCGCGCAGCGAAGGTGATGCTCAACAATCTACTCCTCGGCAGACACGCTACGCCTTGCGTTCATTGCGTCGCGCCTCTTCTTCCGCGCAGCATTCCGACGTTTGCGCTCCTCGGGCGTCGCTTGGCGATCAGAGGCGGCGGAATGGTCGTCCCAGCGCGCCCGCTCGGAATCCGTCATCTGACGGACGACAAGCTCGCCCGAGGAGACCTGGTCGCGGATGTGCTCGAGCAGCGCCTCGCGCGCGTCTTCCTCTCGTTCGCCTCTCGTTTTGGCCATCGCCTACTTATCGTCCGAGAGCGCGGTTTCTGAAGCCGTGGGAGCATACGTTCGTGACCGCGAAGGCTCACGCTCACGCCCGCTTCCGCCGAGCGCTCGAGCGTCGAGCGCTCTTGGGCCGCTGAGGACGCTGCCCGCGAGCTCCCGAACCTCGCCCATCTGTACGCGGAGCGAGGATCGCCGAAGTTCGAGCCGGCGGCGCCGGCTCCATGCCAGGCACACGGGCGATCTCGTCCGCGGTGAGCGGACCGCCCCCGAGCACGGCCAGCAGAGCACGGGCATCTGTCCCGAGAACTGCTCGAGACAGCTCGGCGGGAGTGATCCCGAAGAGCTCGAGCACGTCGGCAGTGCGCGCGACCGGAGCGGCGCCAAGTTTCAGGAGGGCATTCGTTCCCGCGGACAGAGAGCTCGTCCTCTCACCAGTTGTTGGCGGCGCTGTTCGAGCCGATCGCACTGAACCGGGTGGGGCCGGGAGGCGCGTAGGCTGACCGCATGACCGTCATCGACGGCGAGATCGTGATCGAGCGTTCCGTCGACGACGTGTTCGACTTCGTCGCGGACGAGCGGAACGAGCCACGGTTCAACTCGCGGATGTCCCGTGTGGAGCTGCTCACGCCCGAGCCGGTCGGAGCGGGCTCGCGGTTTCTCGCGGAGAGCAGGATGATGGGTCGCGCCTTCGAGGTTACGGTCGAGTACACCGTCTTCGAGCGTCCGCGACTCCTGGGCTCGAGGTCGCGCTCGACACCACGAGGCCGAGAAGGTCGACCGCTCCTGATCGAGGGGAGCTTGACCTTCGAGCCCGTGGCCGAGGGGACACGGATGCGCTGGTTCTGGCAGGTGGAGACCCCCGGTGCGCTACGGCTGATCGCTCCACTGCTGAGGTGGATGGGGCGGCGTCAGGAGCAAGCGGTTTGGACCGCCTTGAAGCACCTCCTGGAGCAGCCGCGAGGAACGCGGCCGTCATCGTCGCAGGCGTGATCGGCCTACGTCGTCGTCGTCGGCTCCCTCTCGCTGAGTTCCCGCTCGGCGTTGAGCTCGAAGTGTTCATCCGCCGCGAGGACGCCGAGCTTTCATCGCTGAGGTGCGCGGCGACGATCCCGAGATTGCGGCGAAGCTCCGGTTGGAGGAACGGGAGCTCAAGGCAGGTGGGCCGAACTAGCCCGGATCGCGAGACGCTCGGTACCGGCTGCCAGCTCGGCATGGAGTCGGCTAGCCACGGCAGCTCGGTGACGGTGTCGGTGTCGATGTTGACGACCCACGGACGCGTTCGGTGCCGCTTGCGATGAGCCGCTTGTCGGGACTGCGCAGTCACGTGCCCCGGATCGCGTCCATGAAGGCGGAAGCACACGTGCGAGCGGTCTCAAGGCTGGACGTCGTCCGCACACCGGCGTACGGTGGGTCTACCGGGCGTGCGGAAATCACTGCGGGGACCTGACGA
Organism: Gaiellaceae bacterium; assembly: GCA_035457765.1. Taxonomy (GTDB): domain Bacteria; phylum Actinomycetota; class Thermoleophilia; order Gaiellales; family Gaiellaceae; genus GMQP-bins7. The sequence continues at coordinate 495 of DATIBA010000021.1, read as the reverse complement.
TTCCCCTGGTTGTCGGCCCGCAGGGCACCTCTCCCTCACGCCCGGTCTCACGTCACGGGGAAATCACGTTCGTGGCCCAGCAGAACTCGTGCATCACTGCTCTCGAGCGTGGCCCCTTCGACCAAGGGGGAGGCGGGATTCGAGAACCGGTATGGGCAGCCGGCCGGTGCGCTGCAGCACCGACGCCTCGCGCGCAGCCCGCGCCTCGGTACGGCCTGATGCCCTCGGATCGTCCGCTTAGGCTTGTGCCGTGAAGGTCTTCACGGTCGTGGGGAACCGGCCACAGTTCATCAAGTCGGCGCCGCTCTCGGTCGCGCTTCGCGAGTCGGGGGTCGACGAGGTCGTGCTGCACACGGGCCAGCACTGGTACCACGTGCTCTCCCAGGTCTTCTTCCAGCAACTGCACTTGACCGAGCCACGCTACCGCCTCGACCTGCGCTCCGCGGACACCGACAAGATGGAGCCGGCGATCGCCGAGCGGATCAGGGCGGAGTC
>DATIBA010000020.1:0-2798 GCA_035457765.1 Gaiellaceae bacterium | reverse complement strand
GTCCCGATCACGAGCACTCATCTCGAGGCTCTTTCGTCGAGGCCGGCGAGAAGCCCGTCCACGCGCTCGGCGATTTCGTCGCGAATCGCGCGGAGTTCTGCGCGGCTCTTCCAGGCTGGGTCAGCGAGCTCCCTGTCGACGTAGCGCCTGCCGGGGATGTACTGGCAGGCGTCGCCGCAGCCCATCGTCACCACCACGTCGGCCAACTGCGTCGGATCGGTCGAGCCGGCAGAGCGTGCCTCGTGCACGTCACCCGCGGTCCGACGGGAAAGGACCTCGGCCATCTGCGAGCGGCCCGCGTTCTGGATGGAGACAAGGGGAGGTTCATGGCGTCGTTCCTTCGACGGCCGCCGAGCCACGTACGAGCTCGCCAACACGATCGAGGGCTCCTTCCGCGAGCCGGTAGTGGATGTATCGCCCGCGCCGTTCGCGCTCGAGGAGGCCCGCGTCGAGCAGCTGCTTGAGGTGGTAACTCACGGCTGGCTGGGAGAGCCCGAGCGTCGGCTCGAGGTGGCAGACGCAGACCGGCTCTTCGGCCCGTGCGAGCAGGTTGATGATGCGCACCCGATGCCGGTCAGCGAGCGCCTTGAAGAGCCGCTCGAGCTCGGACGCCTCATCTTCCGACAACGTCGGCTGCCGGAGCGGACAGCACGTCTCGAGCAACGCGGACTCGGACACGAATCCAGCCTACAGACTGATCGAGAAAATTGGATCGGTTGTTTCCCGCTGCCACGAGCGGTGCACTGACGTCCTCGCGGGCGATCAGTAGACGGTTCGAGCGCACCCACTGAAGTCCCAGTGGGCAAGCCTGAGGGCGCGAAGATCACGGAGCAGCAAGAAGCGTCCGGGCCGCACGAAGTTCCGGTCATCCGCTTCCCCCGCGTTGCGTCGATGCGCGTCGACGGTGGCGCGAAACGTTGCCCGCCCCGTCGGTTGCCGAGGCGATGCGACGGGCGCGACGAGTGCGGCCGCGAGGACGATGGCTTTCCTCACCAATCGGGGCGGGCAGACTTGAACTGCCGGCCTCTCGCTCCCAAAGCGAGCGCTCTACCAGGCTGAGCTACGCCCCGAGTCGGCACAGTGTAGGTGGATAGCCTGCCTGGTCTCATGGTCGACGCCCCCACGCTGCTCCCCGAGGGGCGCCCGGACGACCGCACGCGACTCGGCTACACGATGGTCGCGGCCGCGGCGACCCTCTTCGCGCTCAACGGCAGCGTCTCGAAGGTCGTTCTCGACTCGGGTCTCTCGTCGATCGAGCTCGCGCAGATCCGCGCGACCTGCGCGGCGCTCGGCTTGTTCGCCTTCCTCCTCTTGTTCGCACGGCCCGCACTCCGTGTCGGCCGCCGTGAGCTCTTGTTCCTCGCCGCCTTTGGAATCGTCGGAGTCGCGCTCGTCCAGTGGCTCTACTTCGTCGCGATCCACAACCTGCCAGTCGGGGTCGCGCTCCTGATCGAGTTCACGGCGCCGCTCTTCGTCGCCCTATTCGCCCGTTTCGTCTACAAGGAGCACATCCGACGAAGGATCTGGGTCGCCGTCGTGCTCTGTCTCACCGGCCTCGCCATCGTCGTGGAGATCTGGGCCGGCGTCGCGTTCAGCACCGTAGGAGTCACCGCGGCGCTCGCCGGGGCATTCGGTCTCACGGCCTACCTCCTCATGGCCGAACGGGAGCGTCGCCATCGCGATCCCGTATCACTGTCGTTCTACGGCTTCCTCTTCGCTGCAGCGCTCTGGGCGGTCGTGCAGCCACTCTGGGAGTTCCCGTGGGACGTTCTCGGCGACAGCGTCTCGCTGCAGGGGAGCCTCTCGGAGCACACGGCGCCCGTCTGGCTGTTGGTGGGATTCATCATCGTCGTCGGCACCATGGTCACGTTCTCGCTGCTCACCGGCGCGTTGCGGCACATCAGCGCGACTCGTGCCTCGATCGTCGCCACCCTCGAGCCGGTCGTCGCGACCGCGATCGCGTGGATCTGGCTGGAGGAGTCGTTCGGGCCCGCGCAGCTCATCGGCGGAGCGGTCGTGCTCTCCGGCATCCTTCTCGCGCAGAGCGCCCGCTGACTTCGAGCACGTGGCTCAGAGCCACAAGACGCGTGGGCGATACGCTGTTCGAGATGGTGAAACGGGTTCTTCTGGCCTCCCCGCGCGGCTACTGCGCCGGAGTCGAGCGGGCCGTCGAGACGGTCGAGCTCGCGCTCGAGCACTACGGCGCACCGGTGTACGTTCGCAAGCAGATCGTCCACAACATCCACGTCGTGCGCGACCTCGAGGCGCGTGGCGCGATCTTCGTCGACGAGGAGACGGAGGTGCCCGAAGGCGCGACGGTCGTGTACTCCGCGCATGGCGTCGCCCCGACCGTCTACGCGAACTCGTCCCGTCTCGGACACAACGTCATCGACGCCGTGTGCCCGCTCGTGACCAAGGTGCACGTGCAGGCACGCCGCTACGCGGAGGAGGGCTATACGGTCGTGCTCATCGGTCACGGGGGGCACGAGGAGGTCGTGGGCACGATGGGAGAGGCGCCCAACGCGACCGTCCTCGTTCAGACGGTCGAGGAGGCGGAGGCGCTCGACCTGCCCCAGGACACGAAGCTCGCATACGTGACGCAGACGACCCTCTCGGTCGACGAGACCGGTGAGATCATCACGACGCTGCGACGCCGCTTCCCGGCGATCCGGGCGCCACGTAAGGAAGACATCTGCTACGCGACCTCGAACCGTCAGTGGGCGGTCAAGGAGATGCTCCCCGAGATCGACGTGCTGCTCGTGATCGGATCGCGCAACTCCTCGAACTCGAACCGACTG
>DATIBA010000019.1:0-4575 GCA_035457765.1 Gaiellaceae bacterium | reverse complement strand
GGTGTTGTCAAGAATGGAAGCAACCAAGCGCGGGAGAGGTGTGGCGTAGCGAGTGCCAGCGGAACCAGCAGCAACGCGTAGTAGTGCACCCAAACGATCGGTACGAGAAACGCTGCCGCGACGGTCCAGCTGAAGCACGCGAGATCGTCGTCTCGCCGATGCCAAGCGGCGACGACGGCAAGCATGCCCGCCGCAATGCTGATCACGGTGATCAGGCCCACGGACCCGCCGACGTTCAAGACGAGAGCCGCTACCGAGGTGCCGCCTTCGGCGTACTCCGACGCATTACGACGCAGCAACTCTGGATAGCCCTCCACGCCGTCGAACGCGACGCCGCCCATCCGATCAGGGAGACGAGGGCAGCGGTTGCATTGCGCTTGCCGTGGGTAGTCCGCCCGTCATCGCGGGAATCGCCCTATGGGAACGTCTCCCCCCTCCTCGTACTCGCGCTCGCTGGAACCTGGGTCTGGCGAGATCGGCCGACCCGAATCGGAACCGTCCTCGGATTGGCGATCGCCGGGAAGCTTCTCTTATGGCCCCTGCTCATCTGGTTGCTGATCACGCGGCGGCTTTGGGCTGCTGCTGCTTCGGTCGCTACCGCTGCCCTCGTCTCCCTGATCGGATGGGCGGCGATCGCGTTCGACGGCGTGGAGGGCTATCCAGAGTTGCTGCGTCGTAATGCGTCGGAGTACGCCGAAGGCGGCACCTCGGTAGCGGCTCTCGTCTTGAACCTCGGCGGGTCCGCGGGCTTGATCACCGTGATCAGCATTGCGGCGGGCATGCTTGCCGTCGTCGCCGCTTGGCATCGGCGAGACGACGATCTCGCGTGCTTCAGCTGGACCGTCGCGACAGCGTTCCTCGTGTCACCGATCGTTTGGGTGCACTACTACGCGTTGCTGCTGGTTCCGCTGGCACTCGCTACGCCACACCTCTCCCGCGCTTGGTTGCTTCCATTCTTGACAACACCACAGCTGACCACGTCCTACTCAACGGGAGAACGCGCTTTCGACGCCGCTACCGGCGTCCTCCTCACGGTGTTGACCGCACGCCACAGCTCGCGGCTCGATTCCACTGAGCGACCGGTGCAGTCGAGGGAGCGCGTAGCGCTCGAGCCGCGCCCCTAGCGGCGCGCCTTCCACGCACGCGCCATCGCGACGCGGTCGGCGAGCGCAGGGTGGGTCCCGAGCACGAGCTGAGTCCACGAGGGCGGATCCGGGTCTCCGAGCCCGGTCTCCGAGAATCCGACCATGAGCCCCTCGAGCGCCGTCGGGTCGCGTGTGACCTCCAGCGCTTTCCAGTCCGCCTCGGCCTCCATCCGCCGGGAGATGACGTTCGCCAGCGGGGTCGTCGCCAGCTGGAAGACGACGACAACGAGCAGCGCGAGCGGAACGGCCTCCGGCGAGCCCATCCCTCCTCGTCGCCGAGTCGTGCGCATGAGGATCCAGGCCCCGGGCACCGCGAACAGGGCGAACCACCCGATTCCTTCCGGGAGATGCGACTGGGAGTGGTGGGCGAGCTCGTGTGCGAGGACGACGCGTTGCTCGTCCTCCGAGAACGGCTCCTGGAGCATCGTGTCCCAGAAGACGACGCGCCGGCTCGGCCAGAGACCGTAGGCGTACGCGTTCGCCTGGTCGGTGTCCTTGCTCACCTCTTCGACACGGATCGGGATGCTCGGCAGCCCGAGCTCGTCCTCGTAGCGCGAGGCGTCTGCGAGGAGGGCCTCGTCGAGGAGGGGCTCGGTCGTGAAGTCGAGGTACGGCGCGACGAAGCTGAAGAGCGATGCGATCGCCACGAACACCGCGGCGCCCGGGAGCCACCAGTGCTTGCCGAGCCAGCGCGCGAGTCCCATGACGATGAGCAGCGCGAGGCAGATCGAGAGGAACTCGGCGGCGAGAATCGCCCAGTCCTCGACGAACCAGTCGAGGTAGCCCATCTCGGTCTGCTCGTGACGCCGGCTCCACCAGTGCGCGGCGACCCTGAAGGGAATTCCGACGAGCCAGGCGATGCCGAGCCCGAGCATGCCGAGAAGCATCCCCGTGCCGATGGGCCCCGCGGACGACTCGCGCGCGAGCGCCGCGCCGCGCCGCGCATAGAGCCAGAGCGTGGCGAGCAGCGCGATCTCGGCCAGGATCCAGAGGACGTAGAAGAAGCGCTCGTACCGCTCGGCTTCCTCCACGAACGCTGCGCCGAACGTCTTGTGGACGTCGACAGCCGGGAGGCTCAGATCGTCCGGCACCGCCGTCGGATAGAGGAGGTAGGCGCCGACGGCGAGGCAGACGGCGACAGCGACGACGAACGCTGCTCTCAGAACGCGTCTCCGGGGAGCGCAAGGGCATCAACGTGCGTCAGGGGTTCCGGCCGGGCCTCGAGCACCGGCGCGGCGAACGGATAGCGCTCCGTCAGCAGCAAGAGGTACGCGTACGACTGCGCGCTGTACCGGAGACACGAGGCGCCGAGGTTGCGAAGACCCTCGGGCATGGCACCTCGTGCGAGCGCATACCACCAGCCGAGCACGGCGACGACGAACGCGACGCCTCCGAGCGCACTCGAGAGGATCAAAGCCGGGATCGCCAAAAAGAGGCGGAAGAAGACGGTCCAGCGGCGCTGCCGCTCCGGCGGGTCGATCACGACGTCGATGCCGTACGAGCCCGCGCCGCCGGTGAAGCCGGGAAACCTCCTGCCGACGACGTAGAGGAACGCGAAGACGTGCGTCCCGTAGCGGACGTACGCCGCGAGGAATCGGTGGAGCGCGTCCGGGACACGGCTCGTGCCGAGGGCCGCGAACCAGGCGGCGATCGTCGCGAAGAACGCCGCCACGGACCACAGCAGCAGCCACACGAGGTGCGGGATCGCGAGCAGCAGCCGGAAGACGACGGTGAGACGAGGACGCCCCAGGTCGTCCGTCACGACGATGCGGACCGGATGCTCAGGCAGGTCGGAGTACTGCTCGGCGAGCCTCGGGTCCGACGTCGGGTAAACGGGCGTGAGGAGGAGCAGGTAGCCACCCGCCTGTGCCGCGTAGTTGAGGGCGAACGCGGTCAGGTCACGGAGGCCACGCGGTTCGCTGCCCCGGGCCAGGATCGCGAACCATGCGAGGAGTGCGGCGATCGCCGCGACTCCGCCCGTCGAGAGCGCGTAGTACGTGGCGTACTCCCCGCCGGCGCTCGACCCGGCGCTCCAGCTCTGACTCGACGATCCGGTCGAGATCCCGCCGCCGAGCGCCGCGGCCAGGAAGAGCGCCGGAATGGCGAGCACGAGTCGGAAGAAGCCCGTCCACCGGTTCTGACGCGCAGGTGCGTCGATCTCGAGGTCGATCGGATAGCCCGTCTGGCATCGAAACCAGGGGTACGGGTCGGCCGCGAGGAAGACGTAGGCGCTGACCTGGGTCGCGTAGCGGAGGTAGCCGGCCACGAAGTCGTGGAGGCTCCGCGGAGCTTCCTCCTCGATGAGGACGGCGAGCCAGAGGGCGAGAGCGACGACGAAGGCCGCAATCCCGCGGAGCAGCACCCAGACGAGAACGGGGATCGCCAGGACCAGCCGGAAGAACACGGTGAGCCTTGTGCGCCGCAACCCGCCATCGCGCACCACGAGGCGGATCGGGTGCTGCTCGGCGACGACGGCCACCGCGGCATTCTCGCGCATGCCGTGGGTCGGGCCCTACGGGTCCGACCTCTCAGCTGTCGAAGCGGCGGACGTCGGACCCGGCGAAGCTCGTCACCCACATCGAGCCGCCCGCGCGTGCGAGCGCGAACGCGCCTGGCCCGGCCGAGAAGCTGTCCACGACCAGGTCGCCCGCCAAGGTGAGCCGATGAATGAGCGAATGCTGCTTGTCGGTGACCCAGACGAGGCCGTCGGGCGCCTCGGCAGCGTGGGCGAGCGTCTCCCCGATGTGCAGCCGCGAGAGGACCCGCCCCGACCTGGGTTCGATTCGCGCGACCGAATCGGGAGTCGTCACCCAGACGACGCCGCGGACGCACGTCGGCGATCTCGGCGCAGCGAGGCCCACGTCGATGCGCCGCATCCGATGCGTCCTCGGATCGATGGACGTGAGGTACGTCACATCGCGACCGTGCCCCACGACGATTCGCCCCGCACAGGACGCGAGCCCAGCGGGGTACGGGCCGTGCCTGTAGACGCGTGTCGGTCGCCGCGTCCTCGGGTCGATGCGGACGATCGCCGCGTTGTCGTAGCTCATCGTCCAGACGGATCCGTTCGCGAGGAGGACGTCGAACGTTCCCGTGCCCACCTTCATCCGCTCGACTCGTCCGGTCCCTCGCGAGACGCGGACGAGCTCTCCCGCGCGATCGCGCGTGACCCAGACGGCAGCGGGGCCGACGGCGACCCCGCATGCCCAGCGTCCGACGTCGACGCTCGCCTGGAGACGACCGTCCCGGTCGTCGAGGCTCACCAGCTTCCCGGTCTCGTACTCGCCGATCCAGAGGCTGCCAGCACGCGCGGCGATGCCACAAGGCGCGGCGCCCGTCCGGACGACCGGTCCTTCGGTCGGTTTCGGCGGGGGCGAGCCTCCGGCTGCGACGGGCATGACCGCGAGCGAGACGGCGAGGGCTGCGGCGA
>DATIBA010000018.1:0-7684 GCA_035457765.1 Gaiellaceae bacterium | reverse complement strand
CAGCTGAAACCCGTCGGCGAAGGTGTGGAAGAGGCCTCGCTCCCGTAGGAATGCGATCCTTCGCCAGTCCGGAGACCAGAAGGTAGGCTCATCCGCGTCCGGGGGCGGAGGGCCTTTGAGGCCCTTGAGTCCCCACTCGCGCGTAAGGTTGCGCTGCCCGCTGCCGTCCGCGTTCATGACGTAGATGTAGGCCTTTTGTCCGGGACTCCACTCTCTGTCCCCTCTCGTGAACGCGATCTTCTGCCCGTCGGGCGACCAGGCCGGATTGCCGTCCACCTTCGGATGGCGCGTCAGCCGCTGCTGGCCGCGCCCGTCGGCTCGCACGACGTACACGTCCGTGTTGCCGTCGTCATCCATTCCCACGAAGGCGATCTTTCGCCCGTCCGGCGACCAGGCGGGGCTCGACCCGATCTCGTACGTCGTCGCGGTGGTAGGCAAGACTCTCGCGGTTTCCACCAGCCTTCGCTCCCCGCTCCCGTCCGCATTGATGACGTAGAGCTCGAGGCGGACTCCACCCGGATCGGTACTCGATCTGACGAACGCGATCTTCGAGCTCGCCGCTCGGGCGACAAGGCTCGACTGAGCGGAGAGCCCCTCGGACGCCGTCTGGGACTGCGCGCTCCGTCCAAGCATCGCGAAGAGCGCGACTCCGCCCAGCGCGACGAAGGTCACGACCGCCGCGTTCCGGCGCCGCCGCCGCAGCCCACGTTGCCTTGCCTCCTCGATCAGGGCTTCGACAAGGGCGTCGAACTCCCCGTGTGTGACGGGATCGCTCGGGCGCGGTGGTCGAGGCGGAGCGGTGACGGTCACGACATCCTCCGTAGTCCGATTGGGCTAGTATTACTAGGACCATGATAAGTGTCAAGGTGAACAAGGCTGACCCGACCGATCTCTACGAACAGGTCGCGGCGGAGATCCGGCGAGCAATTGCGGACGGTGAGGCCAAGCCCGGTGAGCGCCTCCCGGCGGCCGTGGATCTTGCGGCCATCCTCGGGGTCAACAAGAACACGGTGCTGCGTTCTCTGCAAATCCTTCGGGACGAAGGACTCCTCGAGTTTCGTCGCGGTCGAGGCATCACCGTTGCGGGGACTCCCGAGCGCGGTGTCGTCGTGCTGAAGGCACGCGAGCTCGTCGAGCTCGGTCGCAAATACGGTTACCGCCTGGACGAGCTTGTCGAGATCATCGAGGAGGTCGGCTGAACGGCTTCAGTTCGGCCAGAGCTTCCGCATCCTCTCCCCCGGCCGGATCGTCCACACTCCGCGCACGTTCGCCGTATCGATCCAGCCGTTCCGCTTCAGGCAGGAGAGGTGATCGAGGACCTGAAGGTGCCCGGAGTCGTCGGCTCCTCGGGTCAGGCGCGGATGGGCGGTGCCCGACTTCCCGATCACGATGCTCGGCCCGAGCTCGTCGTGGACGAAGCTCCCGCGTGCCCAGAGGTCGCCGGACTCGTTCGCGAAGGAGTAGACGAGGGCGGCCAGCATCCCGAGATCGGCGATGTCGAACGAGTCGTCCAGCCCATTCGTGACCCACGCGAACAGGAATGAAGGAAGCTCGCTGGACCCCGGCTCGGGATCATGTCGGCGCGTCGGGAGAAACGCTCTCGCCAGCTTGGTCGCCTCAGCCTTCATCGTCCTGCTCCTCTCGATCTCGGCACGTCTGCGCTGATACAAGCCCGGCTCCCCGGCCGCCTTCCCGACAAGCTCCTCGAACCGGGTCAGGGCGTCGTCGGTGATCTCGCGCTCACGGCGCTGCCGGAGGAGCGACCGCAACTCCCCTAGCTCGCCGTCGCTCAGGAGGTCCGGGTTGAGGGGTACGCCGTCGAGCACGTTGGGGTCGAGGTCGCGCGCGAGGGTGAGCGGGTGCCGTCGGAGTCCGATCCGATGCACGAGGCTCTGGTGTGCGCGGTTGGCCGCCCGCCGTCCAAGCTCGTCCCGTGCGGCCACGGCTTCCCTCGCCGACGTGATCCCCTCACTGTAGTCGGCGCTCGTCGCGGTTCCCGCCCTCATCTTCGAACGCGTCTCGTGAACGGTCGCCTCAGCGTGACGCCGCACGTCGCGGAGTTGGGAATCGGTGAGGCCCTGCGCGTCGGCGGTCGTCTCGGGCACGGTCTACCTCCTCAGGCATCGGTCAGGCGTTTGTCGAGCTCGACGGCGACGGGCGCGGGGGCGCGGCCGAGGCGTCACTCCGTGCCGCACTTCGCCCCCGTTCGACAACGGCCCGTTCCGGGTCAGCGCCTTCGGGACTGACCGGCTCCTTCCCGCTCCCGCGCGAACTCCCTCGCGCTCGCGGATCATCGTGTCGGCAGCGTCGAGAACGCGGTCCAGTCTCGTCGCGTCGTCGTCGTAGCCGAGGGCTCCGGGAGGCGATCCGCGACGATTGCAGCCAGCGGTAGAGGACGCCTCGCTGGATGCGGTAGTGCCCGTGCTCGCCCAGCCGGAGCGCGACGAGATCGCCTCGGGCGATGGCGTCGAGGATCGTCTGCCGGTGGCAGGAGCAGAGGCCTGCGGCCTTGGTGACGGTGAGCAGGCGGACGGAGACGGACATCTACCTCCAACGTAGCGGTCGTTTCTCGGCGCTCCTTGCCGCTTCCGTCAGGTCGTCCGACTGCCCGCGCGGACAGACGTGCGGATCGTCACGACTGCCGACGTAGGCAGTTGAATCTCCGCGCGGTGAGTTGCCCTCGAACGACGAGCGGCTCCCGGAGGAGCCGCTCTCGCGTCGATCGATCCACTCGCGGCTACGTTGAGTCCTCCTCGTCGCAGTCGCGCTCGACCGGCCACTCGTGACCCTGCTCGCATCTCGCCCACTTCCCGTAGCTCGTCCTCGGCGGCTCAGGGTTCGAGCGATCCGGGTCGCGGAGGACGAACGTGATCGTCCTGCTCCCGCAGACCGGGCAGATGGTCGGAAGCTCGCTCACGACCGCGCCTCGGGGAACGCCGCCGCGAGCCCGTCGCGGATGCGCCCGTGCTGTGTTTGCCGGTCGAACTGGTGCTTGTACGTGCGCTCCGTCGTCGCCGTCGTCGCGTGCCCGAGCACGTAGGAAACGTCGCGGAGTTCCATCCCGCTCGCGATCATCGCGGAGGCGGCGAGGTGCCGGAGGTCGTGCCAGCGAAGCGGCGGCAGTCCTGCCCCTTCGCGCGCAGGAATCGAGGGACCGTCGCCGGAGAACCAGATGTGGAGCCCGCCGGTGCCCGTCTCGTAGATGCGCGTCGGCGCGTGCCCACGATTCCGAGCGGCGAGATCGGCCCAGGCGTCGCGCCCCTCCTCGCCGTCGAGGTCGATGGCGAGCAGGCCGCTCGGCCCGGTCGCGATCCCGATGTTCGAGTTCGCCGAGAGCCGCCACCACTCGATGACCCGCTCGGAAGAGGCGGTCGCGTCCTTGAAGCCGTGAGGAGTCGCCGGGACCTTCGCGCGAGCCCGGAGCGGGAGGACGTGCCAGCCGTGCTCGGCGTAGGCGACCGCCGCGACCGCGAGCAGCGGCGACAGCGCGGCTCCTGCGGCGTTCGCGGCGGGAGGAAGGGCTAGGCGGCGACGATCCCGCACCGGAGACGGCCCTTATGGGTCAGCGTCTCCTCCTCGGGAGTCGTACAGGCGCAGGATGCGCCTGGCTTCTGTGGTCGGGCACGCATCGAGAACGGCTCGGCGGTGCCGGTGGCGAGAGCGCGCGGACGGCGCTCGAAGAACTCGCTGAGCGAGCCGTTAGCCGGAGATCGGAGAGCTTCCATCCGGCGGTCGGGTCGGATTGAGAATCTGCATGGACGGAGGTAGGCGCGCGACGCTACTCGGGCCGTCGGACGACACGCCTCGGGAACGAGAACGGGCCGCCCCGAGGCGACCCGCACCCGCTACGACCCATGCACCCGGAAGTACCCGACCAGGACTACCGAACGGCGGGCGCGACGATAGCACCCTCCTCGGCGGTCACCTCGCGAGCGTCACCGACGAGCGCCGCGACCGATGCTCCTCGGCGGCGAGGTTCTCATTTCGTTCGCATTTTCGTGCGGCGCGGCCGCCGCCTGTCTACCGCGCCGGGAACGAGAAACCCGGCGTTTGCAGGACTAGCTCTGCCGGAGTTCGCGGACGCGCGCCTTCTTCCCCACTCTCTTGCGCAAGTAGTAGAGCTTCGCGCGGCGGACGTCACCGACGGTGACGACCTCGAGCCTCTCGATCTTCGGCGTGTGAAGCGGGAACGTGCGCTCGACGCCGACGCCGAACGACTGCTTGCGGACGGTGAACGTCTCGCGGAAGCCGGAACCCTGACGCTTGATGCAGATCCCCTCGAACACCTGGATCCGCTGTCGGTTGCCCTCGATCACCTTGAAGTGGACGCGGAGCGTGTCGCCCGCCTTGAACTGAGGCAGGTCCATGCGCAGATTGCGCTGCTCGAGGCTCTCGATCGTCGGGTTCATCGGAAAGGAAGGCCGGAAGCCGGCCCGAAATGCTAGCGGAACGAGATCCGCTGAGGCGGCCAGTACGTCATGAAGACCTTGCCGATGAGGTTCTCCTCTGGGACGGATCCCCAAACCCGGGAGTCGCACGACTGCGAACGGTTGTCCCCCATCACGAAGTAGCTGCCCTCCGGCACTTCGAACTTCTCCTCGGGGCCGATATCACGCCGGTCGTGCTCGATGTACGGCTCCTCGAGCCTGCGACCGTCGATGTAGACGAACGCGGAGCCACGTCTGAGTCGGACCTGGACCGTCTCTCCTGGGAGCCCGATGATCCGCTTGACGAAGGTCCCTCCCGCACCGCACTTCGCCTTCGCGGCAGGCGGCGTCTCGAACACGACGACGTCGCCCCGCTGAGGGTCGCGGAAGTGGTAGATGAAACGGTTCGCGAGCACGCGGTCGGAGAACCGCGACTCGCATCCCGCAGCCGGCCGGGCGCAGTGGAGCGTCGCTTCCATCGAGGACGACGGAATCCGGTAGGGATTGATCACCCAAGCCTTGATCGCGAGCACGATGGCGACGGCACCGACGATCGTCACCACCCAGTCGACGATGATCCGGAGCCGGCGCGGGAGACGCCCGGTGACGCGATCCAGTGGGTGGTGGAACTCGTGGTGCCCGGGCTCCTTGCGTTCCGACGCAGGCGGGGGTACCGGCCACGAGAACGGCGGTGACGGAGGTGGCGGTTCGTACTGTTCCGGGAGACGCCATTCGAGATCGGGCCCGCTGCCGTCGACCGGCCCGTCGATGCGAGCCCGGCGCTCCTCGTCGGTCTCGCTCACCCCACACTCCTGACGTGCTCGCGGCGCCACACGGCGATCCGTCCATGGTCTCCGGAGAGGAGGATCCCGGGCACCTCCCAGCCACGGAACTCCGCCGGCCGTGTGTAGTGCGGATACTCGAGGCCTCCGTCGAGCGCGGCTGAGAAGCTCTCGACCTCTCCCGACCCCGCGGTGAGCGCGCCCGGAAGCCTGCGCGCGACGGCGTCGACGACGGCGAGCGCCGGAATCTCGCCTCCCGAGAGCACGTATGGGCCGATCGAGACCACGTCCGTGCAGAGATGATCGAGGATCCGCTGGTCGTAGCCCTCGAAGCGCGCCGAGAGGAGCGTCAGCTCACGCTCGGCGGCGAGCTCCTCGACGAGCTGCTGATCGAGCTGGCGGCCCTGCGGCGAGAGCGCGACGACGCGGTGGTCGGGAATGCCGCCGTACGTCGCATCCAGCGCGGCGGCGACGACGTCGACGCGAAGCACCATCCCCGGCCCGCCCCCGTAGGGATCGTCGTCGACCTGGCCGGCGCTGAGCGGGGTCGTATCACGGTAGTTCAGGACCCTGAGCTCGAGCTCGGATCCCAGCACCGCGGCGACGGGACGGCGCTTCTGGAGCCACGCGAACGCATCGGGGATCAACGTGAAGACGTCGAGGCGCACGACGGAGAACCGTAGCCGTCAGTCCGTGAATCCGGGGTTGAGAAGGATCCGCCCGTTCTCGAGATCGACCTCGCGCACGCAGTCCTCGACCAGAGGGAGGAGCACGCCCGTGTCGAGCTCGAGCGCATCGTTGGCAGGCCCCGGTACGACGTCGCGCACGAGCCCGACGCGAACGCCGTCCTCGTCGATCACCGCCAGACCGACGAGATCTGCGACGTAGTACGAGTCCTGCTCCGGCGAGGGCAGGTCCGCCCGGAAGACCGCCAGGGTGGCCCCGCGCTCGGCCCGACGGTCGAGCTTGATCGCTCGTCGGCCTCCACCCACCCGTCGCGAGAGCACGACGGTCGCGGGCTCACCGTCGACGAGGAGGCGCCCACCAACCCGGAACCGGCTCGGATCCTCGCTCGCGTCCTCGACCACGAACGCGCCGTCGACACCGTGGGGACGCCCGACGCGGCCGACTGCGACGAGCTCCTCGTTCTTCTCAGCCGGCAATCTCGAGTAGGTAGCGCTCGTCGGCTCTGGCGCCGCCGGCGCGGACGATGCTCCGGAGCGCTCGGGCGATCCGCCCCTGCTTGCCGATGACCTTGCCGACGTCGTCCGGTGCGACGTGGAGGTGGAACACGATTGCGTCCTCACGCTCCTCCGTCTCGACGCGAACCGCGTCCGGCTCGTCGACGAGCCGGCGGGCAATCCACTCGAGAAGCTCAGCCACGGATACCGGCGGCCTCGATGAGCCGCGAGACGGGCCCGGTCGGTTGCGCACCCTTCGCCATCCAGTCCCTGATCTTGGCCTCGTCGAGGTCGATCGTGGATGGGTCGGTCTGGGGGTTGTAGCGCCCGACGATCTCGATGAAGCGACCGTCGCGCGGGGAGCGCGAATCCGCGACGACGACGCGGTAGATCGGGTTCTTCTTGGAACCGACCCGCGTCAGTCTGATCTTTACCGCCATTTGACTCCTTCGGAAGACATGGACGAGGGATTGTGCCTGTCCTAGCGCCGGCCGGGTGGAGTCATTCCCGGAAGTGCCGGCATCTTCCCCTTCCCCATCTGCTTCATCATCTTCGCCATTTGCTTGCGGGCAGCCATGAGCTTGTTCACCTCGTCGAGCGAGGTGCCGCTCCCGGCCGCGATCCTCCGGCGACGCTGGGTCGAGATGATGTGGGGCATCCTTCGTTCCTGCGGCGTCATCGAGAGCACGATCGCCTCGACGCGCGCGAGCTGGTGCTCATCGAGGTCGAGCCCCTGGAGCTGCTTGCCGAGACCGGGGACGAGCTTGAGCACGCCCTGAAGCGGACCCATCCGGCGAAGCATCCCGTAGCTCGCGAGGAAGTCGTCGAAGGTGAACTCTCCCGCTCGCATGCGGCGCTCCATCTCCGCCTGCTCGTCCTCGGCGACCGCGGCTTCGGCCTTCTCGATGAGCGTGAGGACGTCGCCCATCCCGAGGATGCGCGACGCCATGCGATCGGGATGGAAGTACTCGAGCTGGTCGAGCTTCTCGCCGACCGAGGCGAGCTTGACGGGGCGCCCGGTCACGGCTTTCACGGAGAGCGCCGCGCCCCCGCGCGCGTCGCCGTCGAGCTTCGTCAGGACGACGCCGTCGAAAGCGATGCGCTCCTGGAACGCAAGCGCGACGTTCACAGCGTCCTGACCCGTCATCGCGTCGAGCACGAGGAGGATGTTCAGCGGCTTCGTCGCGTCACGAACGGCTTCGAGCTCGTCCATCAGCTCCTCGTCGATGTGTAGCCGGCCTGCCGTGTCGACGATGACGACGTCGAGCCCATCGGCTCGTGCCTGGTCGAGCCC
>DATIBA010000017.1:0-4734 GCA_035457765.1 Gaiellaceae bacterium | reverse complement strand
CGGAGGATGTTCCTGAGGAAGAAGAGCGCGACGATGATGGCGATCGCGAGGAAGCCGAGCAGGATTGCGTACTCGGTCGTCGTCTGGCCATCCTCGCGCTCCCGCAGCTCGGCCACGTAGACCTGGAGCCGAACGAGCGGTCGCATCAGGATGTCGGTCATTAGGAGGTTCCTCCTGCGGTGAGAGGGGCACGACGCGCCCCTGGGGGGTCACTTCGCCCGGCTGGTTGACGGACTTCAGTTCATCGTCGGAATGCGAACCCCTGCGGGCAACCACCCGAACGGTGGATCCCGACTAGACGAAGGGGTGACCCCGGCTGGACCATCGGATGCAACGGCCCTCCGAGCGGGAGTCCATCATCCGAGCGTGAGGTCGGCCGCCGACCCCTCCGGTTCCTGGTCCGAGAGCCGACGGGCGACACCTCGCCCGGGCTTGCTGACCGTCGCGCTCGTCTTCGTGGCGGCGGCCGTGATGCTCGGCGTCATCGGCATGAGCGCCGACGAAGGCCTCCTCGCCTGGGACGTGCGGTTCGCGTACTTGCCCGCCGCCGACGCCGTGCTGGACGGCCGCTCGCCGTACCCGCAGATCGACGATCCGATCCTCGAGGAGCAGAAGGGATACGTCTACCCGCCACAGCTCCTCGTGGCCCTCTTGCCGCTGGCGCCACTGCCCGTCGATCTCGCGGCGTTCCTCGTGACCTTCTGTCTGCTCGCACTCCTCGGTCTCACGCTCTACGTCCTCGGGGTTCGCGATGTCCGGTGCTATGCCGCGGCATTGCTCTGGGTACCCGCGATCAGCGGCGTGCTGCTCGCGAACATCTCGATTCCGCTCGCGTTCGCGCTCGCCGTCTCCTGGCGCTATCGAAACGCGATCTGGCCACCTGCTTTCGCCCTCGGACTCGCGGTCTCCGCGAAGTTGCTCCTCTGGCCGATATTCGTCTGGATGCTCGCGACGCGGCGGATTCGCGCGACGGTGTGGGCCGTCCTCATCGGGCTAGGAGCGACGCTCGGCGCCTGGGCGCTCATCGGGTTCGACGGCCTCGGCGGCTACCCGGACCTGCTTCGACGGCTCTCCGAGATCCAGGCCGAGCGCAGCTACTCGATCGTCGGCATGACCGCCACACTCGGTCTCGGCGAGATCGTCGGGCAGGTGTTGATGCTCGGGATCGGTGCAGGACTTCTCGTCTGGTGCGTCGTCCTCGGCCGTCGCGGCGACGACGAGCGGGCCTTCACGTGCGCGGTGGCGGCGACGCTCGTGCTGAGCCCGATCGTCTGGCTCCACTACCTCGTGGCGCTGCTCGTGCCGCTCGCGATACTGCGGCCGAGATTCTCGTTGATCTGGTTGCTTCCGGTCCTGCTCTGGGTGAGCCCGCGACCCGGATACGCGGAAGGGTACGAGACGTTCATGCCGATGATCGCCGCGGCAGTTCTCGTCACGGTGCTTCTCGCCCGCCCCGGCCCGCGAGGCGTCGCGGCAGAGGCTCCCGCGTGAGCACCGCCGAGCCTTCGATGAGCGTGGGCGCGCCTCCGGTGCGCGGCGCACTCGACTGGCCCCGACTCCTGGCTCTCGGACTGCTCTTCGCGGTGCTCCTCGTCCACTCCCGGACCGTGAGGTACCGCGTCGAGGTGACCGTGTGAGCGCCCGGATGGACTCGACGGTCGCGTCTCCTCGGTATCGGCCCATGGTCTCCTCGAGGCTCGCGTGGCTCGCATCGGTCGTGTTCTGCGCCGTCCTTCCGGCCGTTGTGCTCGTCGCACTCTTCTCGGTCTCGATCTACGACGGCTCCGATGCGATCGACTTCCGCCAGTTCTATCGAGGCGCCGAGGACATTCTCCGCGGCGAGAACCCGTACCCGTCTCCCGGCGACCCACTCACGGCATCCGGACGCCCGTACGTGTATCCGCCGCTGCCTGCGATCGCTGTGATTCCGCTGACAGTCGTCTCGCTCTCGATTGCCGAGATCCTCGTCATGACTGCCCAGGTGCTCCTCGTGCTCGCGATCCCGTTCGTGCTCGGCGTGCGCGACTGGCGGTGCTACGGCGTCGTGTTTCTCTGGCCGCCGGTGATCTCTGCGATCCAGACGAGCAACCCGACCCTCGTGTTCGCGCTCGCGGCCGCGGTCGCATGGCGCTTCCGCGACCATCGGGTCGCTACATCCGCCAGCCTGGGCTGGACGCTCGCGGTCAAGTTCGTCCTCTGGCCTCTCGTCGTCTGGCTGGCGGCGACGCGGAGGCTCGCTAGCGCGGTCCTCGCGTGCGTGACCGCCGGCGTCCTTCTGCTTCTCTCGTGGGCGGCCATCGGGTTCGCGGGCTTCACCGGATACCCGGATCTCTTGCGTCGGCTCGAGGACACGATCGGTCGGGACGCGTACACGACGTACGTCGTCGCGCTCGATCTCGGGGCATCCACGGCCGTGGCGCGCGCGCTGTCGCTGGCTTTCGGGCTCCTGCTCTTGACCGCCGTCGTCTGGAGCGCTCGCCGCCGTGACGAGCGGAGTGCCTTCATCTTCGCGATCGCCGCAGCCCTGGCCCTCTCGCCGCTCGTCTGGCTGCACTACTTCGCGCTGCTCGTCGTCGTCGCCGCCCTCGCGCAACCGAGACTGGGGGCGCTGTGGTTCCTTCCCCTACTGATGTTCGTCTCGCCGGGGCGCGGGAATCCCACGCTGCTCGAAACGGTCGTCGCACTGGGTGCGGCTGCGCTGACGATCGCGCTCGCGCTCCGTGAGACGCTCGGTGGGGAGAGGGCGTTGCAGCCGGACTCCGAGCGCTCCTTCGGCGAGGCTCGAGCGAGGGCGGCATGACCAACTCCATGGCCTCGGGTGAGGGGATCAGACCGGTGGGGTCCGACCCCTCGTCGTCGCGCGTGACCGGGCTGGTGCGGGAGCACGCGTGGTCGCTCGCGGTCTGGGTCGCGATGGTCGCGTGGTCGGGGGTGCTCTTCGCCGTCGTGCGCGACCACTTCGTCAACTACCGCCTCGGGCGCTACGACCTCGGGAACATGGTGCAGGCCGTGTGGAGCACCGCGGAGGGTCGGCCGCTCGAAGTCACTCACGGAACGACCGGAGAGCAGATCGTTCGCCTCGGCGGTCATGTCGACCCGATCCTCGCGGCGCTCGCGCCTCTCTGGATCGTGCTGCCTTCGCCGCTGACGCTCGTCACGGTGCAGATCGGCGCCGTCGCCCTCGGCGCTCTCCCGGTCTTCTGGCTCGGTCGACGCCACCTGGGCTCCGAGAGAACGGCAGCCCTCGTTGCGCTCGCGTACCTCGCCTATCCCTGGATCGCCTGGACTGCCGTCGATGCGTTCCATCCCGTGACGCTCGCGATCCCGGCTCTGCTCTTCGCCGTCTGGTTCCTCGACTCGGACCGCCTCGTGCCTTTCGCGGTCTGCGGAACCCTCGCCATCGCGACGGGAGAGCTGATGGGGCTCGTCGTCGCCGCGCTCGGAGTCTGGTACGCGGTCGCTCGACGCCGTCGGTGGGCCGGCATCGTCATCGCCGGGGCCGGCGCCGGCTGGACGTTCTTCGCTCTCTACGCGATCGTGCCCCAGTTCTCGGGCGGTGAGAGCGCGTTCTACGGCTTCTACGAAGACGTGGGGGGCTCGCCGGGTGGCATCGTGCGCACGGCGTTCACCGATCCGGTCGCGATCCTGTCAGCGATCGGCCAGGGCCGCGACTTCCTCTACCTGTTCCTGCTGGGGGCGCCAGTCGCGTTCGCGTTCCTTCTCGCACCCGGTCTCGCAGCCGTCGCGCTGCCGCAGCTCGCGGCGAACCACCTGGCGGACCTGTCGTCCGCGACCGATCCCCATGCGCACTACGTGGCCGGGATCCTCCCGTTCTTCTTCGCCGCGATCGCGATCGGGCTCGGCCGGCTCTCTCCGACCGGACGAGTGCGCGGTGCCATTCTCGTGCTGACTCTTTCGCTCGCCGCGACGATGATGGTCGGCCCCTGGCCGCGAGCGCTTGCCGGATCTCCTTCCTTCTACCGTCTCGACACTCCGTCCAGGCACATCGCCGCAGTCGGTGGAGCTGTCGCCCTCGTACCCGAGGACGCACCGGTCAGCGCGACGAACCGAGCGGGCTCGCACCTGTCAGCGAGGCGCTATCTGTACAGCGTGCCGGTCATCGGGCGCGCCGAGTGGATCGTGATCGACTCGTCCGACGCCTGGATCCCCCGGGCAGCCGGCGGGAACGAGAATCCTGAAGCGCTGCGGGCATTCCAGGGAAGGCTCGAGAAGAATCCAGGGTGGCGGAGGGTGTACGCGGTCGACGGCGTGTTCGTGTTCCACAGGGTGTCGGGGTGAGCTCGGCCGCGGGTACTGCGACGGGCTCTGGGTCGCCTTCCGCCGTCGTCGGAATCGCCCGCGATCGAGCCTGGGCGATCACCGTCTGGACGGCCATGGCAGTCTGGGCGAGTCTGCTCTTCTCGGTGGCGCGTGAGGCCTACCTCGAGTTCCGGGTCGGCCGCTTCGACCTCGGCAACATGGTGCAGGCCGTCTGGAGCACGACTCAGGGCAGGCCGCTCGAGACGACGAACGGGTCGACCGGAGAGCAGATCGTTCGCCTCGGCGGTCATGTCGATCCCTTCCTCGTGCTCCTGACGCCCCTCTGGATGGTGTGGCAGTCGCCGCTGGCGCTCGCCCTCGCTCAGGTGGTCGTGGTCTCCCTGGGGGCACTTCCCGTCTTCTGGCTCGGGCGCCGCCACCTCGGGTCCGAACGTAGTGCCGCGCTTCTCGCGC
>DATIBA010000016.1:0-35590 GCA_035457765.1 Gaiellaceae bacterium | reverse complement strand
TCGCTGGACGTCCGTCGCGGCCATCGACGAGGGCATCCCCGCTCCCGTCCTGACGACCGCGCTCTACTCGCGCTTTGCCTCGCGCGGGCTCGACGAGTTCGCCGACAAGCTGCTCTCCGCCATGCGCAAGCAGTTCGGCGGACACGACGAGAAGCAGGCGTAGGCGTGGCGCTCGAGATCGAGATCCTCGCCGACGCCGACGCGGTCGCAGAGCGAGGCGCCGAGTACGTGGCCGAACGTGCCCGCGCGGCCGTGGACGACCGCGGCCGCTTCACGCTCGCCGTCAGCGGCGGCCACACCCCGTTGGCGATGTTCGCGCATCTCTTCGGGAAGCTGCCGTGGGAGACGGTGACGATCTACCAGGTCGACGAGCGTGTCGCTCCGGAGAGCGACCCGGATCGGAACCTCACACACCTGCGTGCGAGCCTTCCGCCCGGCGGAGCCGCCGACGTTCGGGCCATGCCCGTCGAGGCAGACGATCTCGAGCGTGCCGCAGCCGACTACGCCACCTTGCTGCCCGACGAGCTCGACCTCGTCCATCTCGGCCTCGGGCCGGACGGACACACGGCCTCGCTCGTCCCCGGCGACCCGGTCCTCGACGTCACCGATCGCCGCGTCGCCGTGACGGGCGAGTACCAGGGCCGACGCCGGATGACCCTCACCTACCCGACGATCGACGGCGCGCGGCAGATCCTCTGGCTAGTCACGGGCGAGGACAAAGTCGACGCGCTCGCGCGCCTGCGGGCGGGCGACGTGTCGATTCCCGGTGGGCGCGTCTCGTCGGCGAACGCGCTCGTCATCGCCGACGCGGCGGCTGCCGCCGGCTAGCGCAGACTGCGGGCCTCCACCCGCTCGCCCATACCGACGAGGACGTCGGAGACGATCCCCGGCGGGAAGAGCCCGTGCTCCACGACGCCGACCGTGGCGGAGAGTCGCGCGGCGAGCTCCGACGGCTCGTCGAACTCGCCCGTGTAGTCGGCGATCACGCCGCCGTCCGGGCTGCGGGGAGCCTCACGGACGATCACGGCGCCCAGCCGCCGCAGGGTCCCGGCGAGACCGTACTCGAGGAGCTCGAGCGGAACGGGCGCCGTCAGCCTCTCGACGAGCTTGTCGGAGGAGACGATGACGACGAATCGGTCGGCCGCTGCGGCAACCACCTTCTCGCGCGTGTGGGCCGCACCGCCCCCCTTCACGAGCCAACCGTCCGGCGCGACCTGGTCAGCGCCGTCGATCGCGAGGTCCAGCCGCGGTGTCGCGTCGAACCCGGCGAACGACTCGACGGCGATGCCAAGTGCGCGGGCAGCCTCCTCGATTCGGGGTGACGTCGCGACGCACCGCAGATCGAGCCCTCGCGCCGCGAGGGCCGGCAGGAGATAGGAGACGGTCGACCCCGTTCCGAGGCCCACGAGCATCCCGTCCTCGACGATCGCGACGGCTGCCTCGGCGGCGAGCTGCTTCTCGCGTGCCACGCCCATGCAAAGACCCTAACGACGTTCCTCCTATGCTCCCGCGGATGCGCACCGATGCGCTCGCCGCCGCACCGTCACGCCGCCGGAAAGCCGGGCGCACGGTCGCGTTCCTCGGCGTGGCTGCGCTCGCGCTCGTTCTCCTGAACGTTCTCGGAGTCGATCTCGAGTCGTGGTTCGAGTCCCTCTTCGACGCGCTGACGGCCGTCGATCCCGAGTACGTCGTCGTCGGGCTCCTGTTCCAGACCCTCGAGACGGCGCTCTCGGCGATCGCGTGGATCGCGATCCTCCGTGCGGCGTACCCCCGAGAGAGCGTCCGGCTCATGCCCGTTCTCACGTGCTACGCGGTGGCCGTCGCCGGCAACGACGTCCTCCCGGCGAACCTCGGCACGCTCGTGATGCTGGTGATGCTCATGGCCGTGATCCCGGGCTCGTCGTTCCCCGGGCTCGTCGGCGCCCAGGTCGTACACAAGCTCTTCTTCGTGGTCGCAGGCGCGTTCGTGTACCTGTACCTCTTTCTCTCGGTCCCGGGCTCGTTCGAGACCGAGCTGGGACTGCTCTCGGATCATCGCGCACTCACTCTCGTCGTGGTGGCAGGCGTGACGGTGGCGGCAGTCGTCATCGTGCGAGCGTTCTGGAGCAAACTGAAGGGTCTGTGGGAGGGAGCAAGGCGCGGCGGCGCAATCCTCTCCGACTGGAGGGCCTACGCGCTCAAGGTCGTGCTGCCGTCGTTCGGCGCGTGGCTCTGCAAGCTGGCGGTGATCGCAGTCTTCCTCGGTGCGTACGGAATCCCGGTGACGCTCCACACCGTGATGACCGTGGCCGGAGGGAACTCGCTGGCGAGCGTGGTCTCGGTCACTCCCGGCGGCGCAGGGGTCAACCAGGCGGTCAACTCGGCGACGCTGACGCGAGAGGACGTCGACCGCGAGACCGCGCTCGCGTACTCGGCAGGTCAGCAGCTGATCACGACCGCGTGGAGCGTCGGCCTCGCGGTCGTCCTCGTTGCCGTCGCCTTCGGCTGGGCAGGCGGCAAGCAGCTCGTGGCCGCGTCGTACGGCGAGGCTAAGGTCCGCGCACCGAAAGTGACCCCGCACCACCGGCGCAGGGCTGAGAAGTAGTTCATGATCCTCGCTCCACCGTCACGGACCGAAGAGAGGAATATGGCGTTCGACCGCCGAGCGATAGAGATCTGCCGAGTGGTTGGGATCTTCGGTGCGTCGCTCGTCACGATCCTGGCCGTGGGCTGCGGAGGGTCGAGCGGCCCCGAGTCCGAGGTCAGCGGCTGTGCGATCCAGGCCGCGACCCAGTGTCCAGGCGCCGACCTGTCCGGCGCGAACCTGGAAGGCGCCGATCTCTCGGGCGCGAACCTCTCGGGCACGAACCTCGAGGGAACGAACCTGAGCAGTGCGAATCTGAGCAAGGCGAACCTCTCGAGCGCACAGATGGTGGACACGGACCTCTCGGACGCCGACCTCACGGGTGCGAACCTGACGGCCGCGACGATCACCGGAACGAATCTGGACGGTGCCACCCTCTGCGGGACGATCAGGACGGACGGGACGACGGACGATACGAGCTGCCCTCCCTCGACGGAGACGACCGAGACGACCGAGACGACATCCACCGCTGCCACCGTGACGTCGTTCGACGTCGGTGATCTGGACTGCGCCTCGGGCGCGAGCACCGGAACCGTCACGGTGACGTGGACGACCGAGGCAACCACGGCCGTCGAGCTCGGCGTCGACGGCACGCTCGTGAACACCGCACCGCCGGAGGGAACGGCCGATCTCGTCGTGCCGTGCGACGGACGCACGCACGAGGTGTCGATCACACCACGCAACGACTCGGGCTCGGGCGAGACGGACTCCCAGGAGGTGTCCTCGGGCTGAAAGGCACCGGGGCAGCTCACGGGAGCATAAGCCGGGCTGCACTACGATGAGGCCGTGACGGTGACCGAGCGCGAGCTGAAGCTGGCCGCCGCGCCGTCGTTTCGAATGCCGCCCCTGGACGAGGTCGCCGGGGATGTCACAGCGGCGCCGCAGGAGCCGGAACGGCTCGCTACGACCTACTTCGACACGGACGACCTACGCCTGGCTCGCTGGGGCGTCAGCTTCCGTCATCGTGCCGGCCAGGGTTGGACGGTCAAGCTTCCGTCCGAGGACGACGCAACGCTCCTCTCCCGGCCCGAGATCACGTTCGCGGGGAACGGCCGCCGCCCCCCGGCGGCCGCCGTCGATCTCGTCCGAGCGTTCATCCGCTCGGATGAGCTCCGGCCGCAGACGAGGCTGCGAACCATTCGTAGACGGACCGAGCTGCGCGATGTCGAGGGGCGCCTCGTCGCAGACGTCGTCGACGACGAGGTCTCGGTCCTCGAGGGAAGACGTCTCGCGGCCAGGTTCCGCGAGCTGGAAGTGGAGATCGGAGAGGCCACGCCTCCCGGGCTACTCGACGAGATCGTCGAGATCCTCCGCCGTGAAGGAGCCGGGGTCCCGGATCCGACGCCGAAGTACATCCGCGCGCTCGGTCCCCGTGCCTCACGACCACCCGAAATCGCTCTCCCCGAGCTCGCCTCCGGAGCGACTGCCGGGGACGTCGTCCGTCGAGCGCTCGCAGCGTCTGTCGTTCGGCTGATCGAGCACGACCCCGTCATGCGTCTCGACGCGGACCCCGAGGGCGTGCATCAGGCGCGGGTCGCTACCCGGCGGCTCCGATCCGATCTGCGCACGTTTCGGTCGCTCGTCGAGCCGGTCTGGAGCACCGCGCTCCGCGACGAGCTCGGATGGCTCGCCGGGATCCTCGGCACGGTGCGTGACGGCGACGTCATGCTCGAGCGGATGCGCAAGCGCGTGTCCCAGCTCCCGCCGACGAACGCGCGGGGTGCTGCACGAGTCGTCGAAACGCTCGAGGCAGCACGCGACGCAGCGCATGTCGAACTCCTGGCAGCGCTTCGGGGCGATCGCTACATCGCCCTCCTCGATCGGCTCGTGGCCGCTGCCAACACGCCCGCGCTTCTCCTGGAAGCCGATCTCCCGGCCTCATCGGTGCTCCCCGGCCTGGTGCGGCGGCCCTGGCGATCGCTGGCGAAGCGGGTCAAGTCACTCGGCGAACGCCCCACGGAGGAGGAGCTGCACGACATCCGCATCCGGACGAAGCGGGTCAGATATGCAGCCGAGGCCGTGGCCCCGCTCGTCGGCAGACAGGCCCGTGTGTTCGCCGACCGGGCTGCCCGTCTTCAGGAAGTGCTCGGAGACCTGAACGACGCCGTGGTGGCCGAGGACTGGCTCCGGGAGTGGGCGCGTGGAAGCCGGTCGGTTCAGGGCGCCTTCGCGGCGGGCGAGCTCGCCGGGCTCGAGCGCGCGGCCGCCGAGAGAAGCCGCTCGCGCTGGCAGAGCGCCTGGAAGGAGCTCTCGTCGCCGCGGCTCCGCGCGTGGATGTGACGGAGATCGTCCGGGCCGCCGGCGGACTCGTCTTCCGCGCAGGGGACCACGAGGCCGAGATCGTCCTCGTCCACCGACCCGCGTACGACGACTGGGCATTCCCGAAGGGCAAGCTCCACTCGGGCGAGTCGGAGGAGGACGCGGCGCTCCGAGAGGTCGAGGAGGAGACCGGGCTCCGGTGCAGGCTCGAATCGGTGGTGGGCACCACGCGATACCACGACTCACGCGGCCGCGACAAGGTCGTGCGCTACTGGCAGATGACGCCGATCGGTGGCGTGCTCGCCCCTGCGAACGAGGTCGACGACGCACTGTGGGTCGGAATCGGGGATGCGCCATCGCTCCTAACCTACGAGCGCGACCGCGAGCTCCTCTCGAGGCTCGAGGGGGTCGTTTGACGCTCGCCTACTTCATCAGGCACGCGAAGGCCAAGAACCGGCTCAAGTGGAGCGAACGCGACGACCTGCGCCCCTTGTCGAAGGTGGGGTTCGAACAGGCAGTCGCCTTGCCCGCGCTCTACGAGGGCCAGCCGTTCTCACGCCTCTTCTCGAGCCCGTACGTTCGCTGCATGCAGACGCTCGAGCCGCTTGCCGCCGCCCGCGGGTTGCCGCTGGAGACCTCCGACGAGCTCGCCGAGGGAGCGCCAATCGGAGTGGCGCTGGAGCTCATGCTCTCGGTCTCCGGCGAAGGCCCGGCGGCGTTCTGCACGCACGCCGACGTCATCATGGATTCGATCGAGGAGCTGGTCGCCGCCGGCGTTCCTCTGGACGGGCCGCTCGAGTTCAAGAAGGCTGCCACCTGGATACTCGAGACGAGCGAGCGAGGCTTCGTGAGCGGGCGCTATCTCCCGCCGCCGAGCGGTGTGTCGTCTAGAGTCGCCACGCCGTGACGTCATCCGAGTCGGAGAGTCGATCGCATCCCGTCACCGCCGGCGTCGACCTGGGCGGAACGAAGATCCAGACAGTGGCCCTGCGCGACGAGAAGGTCGTCGGCAGCGCGCGCGTGCTCACGCCCCAGACGGGAGACCCGGGCGACGTCATCGACGCCATCGTCGGAACGATCCGGGCCTCGCTCGAGACGGCCGGTGTGTCGGATGCCGACCTGCGCGGCGTCGGAATCGGCACGCCGGGCGAGGTCGACGCGAAAGCAGGGGCGGTCTTGCTCGCGGCGAACGTTCCCGGGTTCACGGATCGCGTGGACCTCGGCCCGCTCGTATCCGAGCAGCTCGGGAAGGTGAAGGTGAGAGTCGGGAACGACGTCAGCGTGGGCGTTCTCGGGGAGTACAGGCGCGGCGCCGGCCGGCCCTTCAAGAATCTGCTGGGCGTGTGGGTCGGCACGGGCGTCGGAGGCGGCCTCATCCTGGACGGCAAGCTCCACGACGGCAGGGGAGCAGGCGGGGAGATCGGCCACATGGTGGTTCGTCCAGGAGGGTTGCGCTGCTCGTGTGGCCGACGCGGGTGCCTGGAGGCATACGCCGGGCGCGCGAGCATGGAGCGGCGCGCACGCTCTCTCGTCAAGCGTGGGCACAAGACGAGTCTGTTCAAGATCATGAAGAAGCGCGACCGGAACCGGCTCAGCTCGGGCGTGTACGCGCGAGCACTGGCCAGGGGCGACCGGATGACCAAGAAGCTCATCGGCGACGCCGCCTGGGCCCTCGGGATCGGAATCGCCTCCGCACAGAACCTCCTCGACCTCGAGGCGATCATCGTCGGCGGAGGCCTCGGCGACCGGCTCGGCCAACCGTTCGTCGACCAGGTCGTCGAACGGATGACGCCCCACCTCTTCGTGCCGAATCACCCACCCGCGGTGCTTCGCACCGAGCTCGGCGATCTCTCCGGAGCGGTCGGAGCTGCCGTGCTCGCCGGCGGCTAGTCAGAGGAGACGCGGATCCGGAAGCGCGCCGTAAACGTCGTCCCGGGGCGCACGACGTCGCAGGCCCCCGTGACGAGCGCGTTCGTCGGAGCCGTCATCGGCTCGAGGCAGACGAACGCCTTCCCCGGTGGCACGAACACCTGCGCGAAGCGGTAGCCGGGGCCGTACTCCACGCCGATCCGCCTGCCATCAGCTTCGAGCACGAGCGTGCGACCGCCCGTGAGCTCGAAGAGGTCGTCGAACGTCCTCTCGCCGAGAGGGCGGCTCTCCGCAGCTGCTGACGTTCGCCGACCGGTCGGAATCCCGCGCGCGTCGAGCTCGACGTGTGATCGCCTCGGCAGGTGGAGCCGCCACTGCGACCGGCGCCCGCCCGGCACCCTGAGGTACGGGTGGTAGCCGAACGAGATCGGGACGGCGCGACGACCCGTCGGCGTGAGCGACGTCGCTACCGACAACGCGCTGTCGGAGGCCTCGATCACCACCTCCAGCCGGTGCGGGAATGGAAATGCGGCCAGGAGATCCGCGCGGTCGTAGTCGAACCGCGCGTGGAGACGGACCAGTCCGCTCCGGTTCGAGAGACCGGCGATCTCCCAGACGTCGCGTGCGGACAGCGTCCCGTGGATCGGCAGGCCGTTTCCGTCCACATGCAGCGGAAGACCCTCGAGGTCGACGGCGACGTGGCCGCTCCGGTAAGCCCGGGCGCCGAGCCGGTTCGCCCACGGTCCCAGCAACGGGAGGCCGGTCGTGTGCCCCCGACGATATGCGCCTACCCCGCCCGGAAGCGCGAGGAACTCGTCGCCGCTCACGCGAAGTGAAGTGCCGAGGAGGTTCAGCTCCGGGAGGAACGTCGCCTCGAGCTCACCCGAGCGAAGCGTGATCGCCGCGGCACCACGCCACCGGTGGATGAGAGCTCCGGCGGACGCCGTCGTCAACGACGACGGTTGCTTCCGACCTGCACGCGCCCGCGCCCGAACGCGTCGATCCTCCCCCAGCGACCGGGGATGTCGAGGAGCGCGAGGTGGCCGATGCTCGTCGGAAGCGCCGGATCGACCACGAGGTTGTCACCCGTGGGCTCGAGGCCCAGCATCGTCCGGAGGAGGAGCAACGGCGTCCCGGTCGACCACGCCTGCGGGCTGCAGGCGGTCGGATACTGCACCGGGTACATCGTCTGCGAGCGCTCGTAGCCGCCGAACGCTTCGGGCAGGCGTCCGTCGAAGAACTCTGCGGCATCGAGGATTCCGGAAGCGATCTCGGCCGCTTCCTCCTTGAAGCCGTAGCGTCGGAGGCCCCAGGCGATGAAGGAGTTGTCGAACGGCCAGACGGTCCCGACGTGGTAGCCGATCGGGTTGTAGCGCCCCTCGCCGTCGGCGAGCGTTCGGACGCCCCAGCCCGAGAAGAGCCTCGGGCCGAGGAGGTGCCGGGCGAGCGCCTTCGCCTTCGACCGGTCGACGATCCCGCTCCAGAGCAGGTGCCCGATGTTCGATGCGAGCGCGTCGACCTTGTTCCCGTGCTGGTCGAGCGCGAGCGCGAAGTACTCGCCGTCCTCGACCCAGAAATCGCGGTTGAAACGCCGCTTCAGGTCGGAGGCCTGCTTCTCGAGCTTCTGGGCGAGCTCGTGGTCTTTCCAGATCTCGCGGGCGAGCCGGGCGCCTCGGACCTTCGCGTCGTAGGCATAGCCCTGCAGCTCGCACGTCGCGCGCGGGAAGCCGGGGAGCGCGCCGTCGCGGAACGAGATCGAGTCCCACGAGTCCTTCCAGCACTGGTTCTCGAGGCCCGTCTCCTCGTTCCGACGCTGGTACCAGACGTAGCCCGTCCCCAGGAGGTCCGCGTACTCGTC
The DNA here is from genome assembly GCA_035457765.1 of Gaiellaceae bacterium. GTDB lineage: Bacteria > Actinomycetota > Thermoleophilia > Gaiellales > Gaiellaceae > GMQP-bins7. The sequence continues at coordinate 26,981 of DATIBA010000016.1, read as the reverse complement.
GATCCAGTCGAGGGCGGCTCGCGCCTCGACCTCGAGCTCGCGTACGAGCGCCCGGTCCCCCGTCCAGCGCTCGTACTCGTCGAGCAGGACGACGTAGAGCGGCGTGGCGTCGACCGAGCCGTAGTACGGCGAGTGCGGGCGCTCCTCGAACGCGGTCATCTCCCCGTAGCGCATCTCGTGGAGGATCCGGCCGGGATCCTCGTCCCGGAAGTCGTCCACGCGAACGCCTTGCCAGTCGCCGAGGGCGTGAAGCGTCGTCGCGGCGAGCTCCGGGGTGAACGGAAGCGCCTGCAGGCTCGTGAAGATGCTGTCACGGCCGAACATGGTCATGAACCACGGCAGACCGGCCGCCGGCAGGCTGCGCCCGCCGGCGATCGGCGGCGAGAACCGCAAGGCCGCGAGGTCGACGAGGCTGCGCCGATACGTCGACTTCAGGGAATCGGAGTCGGACTCGACACGCGGTGCGTCCGCGAGCCACTTGGCAAGGTTTCGCCGCATGCGAAGCTGGGCTCGTTTCGGGTTGCGAGTACCTTCGGCGGCCTGGCCGGGGCCCATGTTCGTCGTGACGACGTCGAGCTCGGTCTTCCACTCGCCGTGGGGCTCGATCCTGATTCGGAAGGTCAGGCCGTTCTTGTCGACCCGCGCCGGCTCCGACGACGAGATCTCCGTCGCACGGCCGAACGTCGCGCGGTCGTAGCCGAGGCGAAGCGTGCCGTTCCGGACCCGCGTCGAGTACTTCCCCTTCTTCACGAGCGCGTCCTTGACTTCGAACAGGTCCGCGAAGTCGGAGCCCGCTTCGATCCGCACGGTGAGGTTCGCCGCCTTGTCGGCGTGGTTCAGGATGGTGAGCTCCTCGTGGAAGCCGTCCGCGACGGCGCGCTGCCGGATGACTGACAGCTTCGCATCGATGTAGACGGTCCCCGTCCCGGGCACGAGGAAGAAGCGCGTCTCGAAGTACTGAAGATCGTCGACCGAGAGCGCGTTCAGGCGCTGGCCGTTCACGGTGAGGATCCAGCGCGAGAGGAACCGCGTGTCGAACGAGAAGAGACCTGTCGGATCGGCCAGCGACGCCTCGATGTCTCCACGGTCGTCGCTCACGACGAACGTGTTGCCATCGAGGATCTTGACGAGGTTGTCGTTCATCTCCGCTTCGCGTAGCCGGCCACGCGTCTGCTCGCCTTCTTCCTCGGGGGGCCTGGGAAGAGTCGCTGGACGAGCACCAGCAGTCTCCAGTCGCCCTCGACGCCCAGTTCACCCCGGAGCACGGCTGCGATGGGGTTCAGCTCGCCGCTCGCCATCCGCTCGAAGAGCACGCGATCGGCACGAATGACGGCCTGAGCTCGAGCACCTCGCCCTGACACGGTGATGTTCCCCCGATCGACGGTGACGTAGCGGCGCTCGGTTCGCTTTCCGTCGACGATCTCGAAACGAACGGTGCCGCGGGACTTCCGGAGCAGCGGCTCGTACCCACGCCGCCCGAGACCGTCGAAGAAGTCCGTGGTTGGATCTGTCACGTCGGCATTGTCTCGCACCGCGCGCTTTCGTTTCGGTACAACCGTCCGAGAACGCGTATGAAGCCGACCTAGCACGCGTCGGCCTCGCCAGAGACAGGCGCCCGACTCGCGTCGATCACTCCGACTCGCGAGCGACCCGGATCGCCAGGAGCGGGCAGCCGTGGACGGACATCCGGGCACCGATGAGGGAGGCGCCCACGGCGTCCGAGATGTCACCGCTCCGCGCCCTGCCAGGTCGCGAGCGCCGTGATGACTCCCTGGTCGATGTGTGCTGGCTTCGGCCGGTCACGAGCGCCTCGCTCGTGGAGCTCATGCGACCTTCATCCGGCATGCGTTCCCGTGTCGGCAGCGTGGTACTCGGCGAGCAGGCGCTCTTCGTCTTCCTTCTTCGGGAACAGGAAGAACACGAGCACCGCGCCGAGCGCGATCGCGACGAGGCCTGCGGCATACGCCCACTGGTCACCCTGGAGGAACGACGTCTTCGCCGCGGCGATGATCCGATCCGCGTACTGCGGATACTGCTCGGCGACCGTCTCGGCGCCGGCGAACGACTTCGTCAGCTGGCTCTGGACGCTGTCGGAGACGTGCTTGTCGGATGCCGCGATCGCCGCTCCGGCCGCGGCCGCGTAGCCGGCCGTGAGCAGCGCGCCGAAGATCGACTGCATGATCGCGCCCCCGAGATCGCGCTGGAGATCGGCCGTCCCCGACGCCATGCCGGCACGCGTCACCGGCACCGAGCCGGTGAGCGAGTGCGAGGCCGGCGTGCCCGCGAGACCCACGCCGATCCCCACGAACACGTAGGCGAGCGCGACCTGCCAGTACGGGATGTCCTCCTTCCAGACGAGCAGCATCGTGAGGAACGCGAGGAAGAGGAAGACGTATCCGAAGAGCAGCGTGAAGCGCGCCCCACGAGCCTCGACGAGCTTGGCCGAGCGCGGTGCGACGAGCACCATGGCAAGAGCGGCCGGCAGGATCGCGGCCCCGGCCTCGAAGGTCGAGTAGTCGAGGACGTTCTGCAGGTATTGCTGGCTGATGAACGCCGCGCCCATCAGCGACCCGAAGACGATGATCCCTGCACAGGCGGCGACCCAGAAGATCCTCCGGGCGGCGACGTTCAGGTCGTAAAGCGGGTTCGGGGCCCTGCGCTGGCGCACGTAGAACGCGATCAGGGCGGCGAGCCCGATCGCCGCCAGTCCGAGCACGAGGGCGCCCTCGTTCGGCACGGGCGCGAAGTTGATGGCGAGGATGAGCGATCCCACGAGCACGACCGAGAGAATCCCGCCGAGGTTGTCGACGGGATCGGTCGTCTCGTTGACGTGGCTCGGCACGAACACGAATGCCATCACGAGGGCGATGCCGGCGAGCGGCAAGGTGACGAGGAAGACGGATCCCCACCAGAACTCCTCCAAGAGAGCACCGGAGACGAGGGGGCCGAGAGCGGCGATCGCGCCACCGATAGCAGACCAGAGAGCGATCGACTTCGTCCGTGCGGGCCCGGACCAGAGCGCAGTGATGAGGGCGAGCGTCGTCGGAAATGCCATGCCCGCGGCGAGACCGCCGCCCACACGAGCCACGAAGAGAACCTCGTCCGAGGGCGCGTATGCGGCCAGAACGGACATCGGGATCGCCAGGAGCGTGCCCAGGACGAGCATCATCTTGCGTCCGTGGCGATCGCCGAGGGCGCCGAGGTAGAGCACGGAGGCGGCGAGACCGAGGGAGTAGCCGACCGCGACGAGGTTCAGCATTACCTGCGACGAGTCGAAGTCCTTGGCGATGTCGGGCAGCGCGACGTTCGCGACGGACAGGTTCAGATTCGCGACGGCGGCGACGAGAATGAGAGTGACGAGGACGAGGCCGGCCCGCACAGGCTTCGCGGCGCTCGACCCGCGCGTCTGAGCTTCCGAGGAGGTCACGTGGCGGACGATGCTAGCCGGGCGCAGGCTGCGCCAGGCACGATCGCGCCGGCGAGACGGGAGCAGCCGCGAAGGGCCGCTCCCGGCTCCCGCCGACGGTCAGATTCCGAGAATCTGCTTCTTCTTGGCCTCGAACTCCTCCTCGCTGAGGATCCCCTGCGCCTTCAGCTGCGCGAGCTGCTCGAGCTCGGCGGCGTAATCGGGCGCGGCGGGTGCGGCCGGAGGTGGTGCGGCGTACGCCTGCTGCGCGGCCATCTGCTGCTCGTATGCCTCCTGATCCTGCCTGGCGTACTTCTGGTCCTGGCGGTGACGAACCGCTCCTGCCGTGCCGGCGACGACCGCGGTCGTCGCGGCGGCACGAACGAGGCCTGGGCCCCTGCGTCCGAACATCTCTCGTCTCCTCTCTCGCTACGCGTTCGCTTGTTCCAGCGCCCACTCGCGGGCGGCCTGCACGACGTCGTGCGGGAGCCGCTCGAAGGCGAGAAGCACGCCACCCGCGTCACGCATCTTCTGTGTCACGTTCCGGGCCCACACGTTCTCCCAGACGAGGAGGGCCGCCGACGAGTTCGGCTCCAGACTCTCGGCCGCGTCCATGAGGTCGTCCTCGTTGAAGAGGCCACCGACTTCGATTCCTACCTTCTCCAACCCGGCCTGAACGTCCGGATCGAGCTCGGTGAGCTCCATCGCGACCGCGTTGCCGGCGTCGTCCTTGCCGACGAACGCAATGTCGATGATGCGGATGGTCCCGTCCTCGACCAGGTCGGCGATCGCCGGCGCGATCTCACCGCGAAAGCGGTTTCCGGGGAAGGCGATGATCGCGTAGTCGACGGGTCCGATCTCTTCCATCCTCTCCTCCTTCCATTACCACCAGCCTCGTTGAATCGGGGAATGCGCTGCGCGTCGCACTGCAGTTGCGCAAACGGCCAAAGACGATACGCGATATAAGACGGACCCGACAATCCAACAGGAGGAAGCCACGTGCTCGCTGCCGACTACCCGTTCCTCGACATCCTCTGGACGATGTTCCTGTTCTTCCTGTTCATCATCTGGATCTGGATCCTCATCACCGTCTTCGCGGACATCTTCCGGCGGAAGGACATCGGAGGCGGCACGAAGGCACTCTGGATCATCTTCGTGATCGTGCTGCCGTACCTGGGCGTCCTCGTCTACCTGATCGCGAATCACGACGGGATGGCGGACCGGAACATCCAGCAGATGCAGAAACAGCAGCAAGCAACGGACGCCTACATCAAGTCGGTCGCCGGAGCCGGTGGCGCAGCCGCCGAGATCGAGAAGGCGAAGGGGCTTCTCGACTCGGGTGCGATCTCGCAGGCCGAGTTCGATTCCATCAAGTCAAAGGCACTCGCGGGCTCCTAGCTTGCGCCTCAGCGGGAGCCGCCGCGACGGCGGCTCCCACGCCGTCGCTCGGCGGCGCGAGGGCTAGACCGCCGCCGCGCTCAGGAGCTCGGCGGCGCGCTCGGCGATCATCACCGTCGGCCAGTTCGTGTGCCCGCCCGGCAGCGTGGGCATGACCGATGCGTCCGCGACGCGCAGGCGCTCGATGCCGCGGACGCGCAACTGCGGATCGACGACGGCGAGCGCGTCCGACCCCATTCGGCAGGTTCCGGCGGGGTGATAGAGCGTCTGTGAGAGCGCTCGGACATGCGCACGAAGCTCGTCGTCCGAACGAGCGTGCTCGCCCGGCTGAAGCTCGCTCTCGACGAAGCTCGCGAGCGGATCCCGCGCGATGATTCGACGCGCGAGCCGTAAGCCGTAGAGGAGCGTCGCAAGGTCCTCTTCACCGGCGTCCGAGAGGTAGCGCGGATCGATGGCCGGCAGAACGGCGGGGTCCAGCGAGCGGATCGTGACGGACCCCACGCTCCTCGGCCTGAGCAACACGACAGCGAGCGTCAGGCCGTGCTCGGTGGGTTGGGTGAGACCCTCGTCCTCGAACAGGACCGGTGCGAGGAGGAGCTCGAGGTCGGGCGCCGGGAGACCGGGTTTCGTGCGGACGAAAGCGACAGCCTCGCCGAGATTGGACGTGAGAGGGCCCCGGCCTCGGATCGTCCAGTTGACGAGATTCCGCAAGGAGTCTGCGCTCGCGAGCGTCTCGACGCCCTTCGTCTTGACGAAGAGACCGTTGGCCAGATGGTCGAGCAGGTTCGCTCCCACTCCGGGCGACTCGTGAACGACGTCGATCCCGACGGCCCCGAGCGGTGCGCGCGGGCCGATTCCCGACAGCTGCAGCAGGTGCGGGGAGCCGATCGCGCCGGCGCAAAGCACGACTTCGCGATCGGCGAGCGCTTCTTCTGTGACCTCCTCGTCATGGAGCCGATACGCGACCCCGACAGCACGCCTGCCCTCGAGGAGCACTCGGGTGACGAGCGCCCCGGTGACGACGGTGAGATTCGGCCGCCGCCGCGCCGGGTCGAGGTAGCCGTCGACGACGCTGAAGCGCCGTCCACGCCGCTGCGACACGGGCACGAACCCGACTCCCCCGTTGTCCTCGGCATTGAGATCGTGCGTGAGTGGGATGCCGGCAGCCTGAGCTGCGTGGACGAACGCCTCGGCGAGGACGTGCCGCTCCGGGAGCTCGGCGAGCGGAAACGACGCCGCGGCACTCCGTGCGAACGCGGGCTCGACGTCGTCCCAGGCCCAACCGTGACAGCCGGCGGTAGCCCATGCGTCGTAGTCCGCCCGATGGCCGCGCAGCACCATCATCGCGTTCATCGCGGCCGATCCGCCGACCATCCGCCCACGGGGAAAGACGATCTCCCGCCCGTCGAGCCCGCTCTGGGGAACGGTCGAATCCCCCCAGTCGACCTCGGTTCGATAGAGCCTCGAGAACGCGGCGGGAATCCTCACTTCGAGCTTTCGCGAGCGCGGACCGGCCTCGATCAGCAGTACGGAGACGTCCGGGTCCTCCGTCAGGCGTGACGCCAGGACGCAACCGGCCGTCCCGGCTCCCACGATGACGACGTCGTGCACCCGGCGAGGATACGACTGTTGCACTCTCGTCACGAGCGTGTTCCCCACCTGTGACGGTGTGCCGCGTACGCTCACTCCGTGGTTGTGGCGCCGGCAAACGAGCGAACGGTAGCGACGCCTTGGGGCGCGGCGACCGTGGTCGAGGAGGTGTCCGTGCCGCAGCGCGTGGCGGAGAAACGGTTCTTCGTCCTGGTGCAACTCCTCGAGACGCGCAGCGGCGAGCGTCTCGTGCGCTATGCGTACTCCACTGCGGGATCGGCTCGACGCGGTCCCGTGACGATGCGGGTGCGCGATCTCGAGCGACTGCGGGCGGCGCTCGAGCGCGCGCCCGTCCTTGCGCGCGTCCTGGAATCCGCGAGCGCAGATTCCAGGGCGCGCACAGACCGCCGAACCAGGGCGGCTTCGCTGCCCTGATGCGTGTTCTCGATCGCCTTCGGCCGCTCGCCTGTCGAAAGCGTCGGCGAGCGTGCTACGCCGGGGCGAGCACGTGCTCGGCAGCGGCATCGACGAGAGCCGCCAGCAGAAGCCCTCCGTCGGCGGAGCCGAGCAGCGGGTCGACGGCATGCTCGGGATGGGGCATGAGCCCCATCACGTTTCCCCCCTCGTTGATCACGCCGGCGACGTTCCCGAGCGAGCCGTTCACGTCTTCGTCGTAGCGAAGCAGGATCTGGCCGCGGGCGGCCAGTTGAACGAAGGTTCCCTCGTCCGCGTACCACGCGCCTTCGCCGTGCTTGATCGGGAGCACGAGCTGCTGTCCCGCGGTGCAACGACGGGTGAAGATCGTATCGGGGTTCTCGACCTGGACCCGGACGTCCCTCGAGACGAACTCGAGTTGCCTGTTGGGGCGGAGCACGCCGGGCAGGAGCCGCGACTCGCAGAGGATCTGGAACCCGTTGCAGATCCCGAGCACAGGGCCCCCGTCGGCTACGAAGCGGCGGACTGCGTCCATGGCAGGCGCCAGGCTGGCCATGGCGCCGGTTCGCAGGTAGTCCCCGTACGAAAAGCCCCCCGGGAGCACGACCGCGCCCGTTCCCTCGGGCAGCTCGGACGTGTCGTGCCACACCAGCTCGGGCTCGGCGCCGACGGCACCAAGTGCCCACGCCGCATCCCGATCGTCGTTCGACCCGGGAAAGACGAGGACTGCGACAACGGGTCGGGCGCTCACGAGCCGTCGATCTGGATCTCGAAGCTCTCGATCAGGGGATTGGCGAGAAGGTCGGCGCACATGCGCTCGACCGCCTGGTGCGCACCGTCCAGGGTCTCGGCATCGAGCTCGAGGTCGATGACGCGACCGACGCGCGCGGTCGACACGTCGAAGCCGAGCTTGCGGAGCGAGTGCTGCACCGCATCGCCCTGCGGGTCAAGGATGCCCTCCTTCGGTCGGACGACGACCGTGGCCCTCATCGGCGTCACAGGACGACCTCGGGCCTCGCGACGTAGTCGTCGAAGGCGATGTCGGTGATCCGCTCGAACGCATCGACGTACCGGGCCCGTGTCTCGACGACGACGTCTTCGGGGAGCTCCGGCCCAGGCGGTGTCTTGTCCCACCCGGTCCGCTCGCACCAATCGCGGACGAACTGCTTGTCGAACGACGGCTGCGAGCCACCGGGTCGGTAGCTGTCGGCCGGCCAGAACCGTGACGAGTCGGGCGTTAGCGCCTCGTCGCCGAGCACGACCGTTCCCTCGGCGTCGAGCCCGAACTCGAACTTCGTGTCGGCCAAGATGATGCCGCGTCCCTCCGCATGGGCGGACGCGAATCGGTACAGCTCGAGTGACGCATCCTTCGCTGCCAGGTAACGGTCGACTCCGCACAGCGAGGCTGCTTCCTCCTCGCCGATGTTGAGGTCGTGACCCTCCTTCGCCTTTGTCGCGGGCGTGAAGATCGGCTCGGGCAGGCGGACTGACTCGACGAGGCCGTTCGGCAAGTCATGACCGCAAACCGCACCCGTCGCCCGATAGTCGCTCCATCCGGATCCGGCGAGATAGCCGCGCACGACGCACTCGATGGGGAGCATGTCGAGCTTCCGGCAGACCATCGTCCGCCCGTCGTCGCGCAGCGCTAGGAGGTGGTTCGGGACGATGTCGCGTGTCCGCGCGAACCAGAACGCCGAGAGCCCGGTCAGCACTCGCCCCTTGTCCGGGATGGTCGTCGAGAGGATTACGTCGAACGTCGAGATCCGATCACTCGCAGTCAGCGCGAGCGTGCCGTCTCCGAGCGCATAGATCTCCCGCACCTTGCCACTGGCAACGTGGGTCTCGTGGGTTGTCACACGCGCACTTCCTCGTGTTTCGCAGCGAGCGTCCGAAGGCGCGTGAAGACGACATCCGCATGCGCCGTGAACGCGGACATGTCGAAGACCTCGGTCACGTCGACGCGACCGACGATCTCCGCATCCCCACGAACGAGGCTACGGAAGTCGAGCCCCTCGTCCCAGGCCCGCAGGGCGTGTCGCTGCACCATACGGTAGGCGGCATCTCGGCCAAGACCCGAGTCGACGAGTGCCAACAACAGCCTCTGGCTGAAAAAGAGCCCTCCCGTCGCCTCGAGGTTCGCACGCATACGTTCGGGTCGAACGACGAGGCCCTCGACGAGCCACGCGAAGCGGTCGAGCATGTAGTCGATCGCGAGAAACGCATCGGGAAGGACGACCCGCTCCGCGGACGAGTGGGAGATGTCCCGCTCGTGCCAGAGGGCGACGTTCTCGAGCCCGACGACCGCGTAGCCGCGCACGACCCGCGCGAGGCCGCAGATCCGCTCGGAGACGATCGGGTTTCGTTTGTGCGGCATCGCGGACGATCCCTTCTGTCCGTGCGCGAACGGCTCCTCGGCTTCGCGCACCTCGGTTCGCGCCAGGTGCCTGATCTCGAGGGCGAAGCGGTCGAGCGACGATGCGACGAGCGCCAGAGCCGACAGGAGCTCGGCGTGCCGGTCGCGTTGCAGGATCTGCGTCGAGCTCGGCGCGGGCTCGAGGTCGAGCGCCTCACACGCGAGTCGCTCGACTTCCGGAGTGGTCGTTGCGTACGTGCCGACGGCACCGGACAGCTTGCCGACCCGCATCCCTTCCAGCGCGCGCTCGAGCCGAGTTCGGTCCCGCGCCAGCTGAAACGCCCAGCCAGCGAGCTTGAGTCCGAACGTCGTCGGCTCGGCGTGCACACCGTGGGTTCGCCCGATGGTGAGTGTTCGCCGGTGCTCTTCGGCACGGGTCGCCACTGCGGCGAATGCTCGGTCGACCTCCTCGAGCACGAGGCGCCCTGCGTCCCTGATCGCGAGCGCGAGCGCCGTGTCGAGCACGTCCGACGAGGTCAACCCGTAGTGGAACCAGCGCCCGTCCGGGCCGAGGTCCGCCGCAACGGCGTCGACGAAGGCGGCGACGTCGTGGTTCGTCACCCGCTCCAGCTCGGCAACCCGCTCGACGCTCGGAACCCGCGCGCGAGCGCGCATCGTTCGGGCTGCGGAGGTCGGGACGTTCCCGACCTGCGCCCAAGCGTCGAGTGCGGCCAGCTCGACAGCCAGCCACCGCTCGAGCTTCGCCTCGTCCGACCATACCTGCGTCATGGCCGGTCTGGCGTAGCGGGAGATCACCGAGTCGATTCTATCGGCGTGTCCGGGGGTCAAACGATGCGCACTCGGCACGAAGTCGGTCATCCCTCGCCAGCACTTCAGCATTAGGCTGGAAGTGGGAGGAGGCGCGGGGTGGCCCCCGCAGCGCGACCGGTTCAACTGTTGCGATGCCCGGAAGTGCTCATCATCAGGCCGTCGGCGGCAGCCCGTGCGATGTCCGAGCGGTGGCGCATGCCAGCGAACGCGATGCAGTCCACTGCTGCGTAGGCCTTGTCGCGCGCCGCGGCGATCGACTCACCGACGCCCGTGACGCCGAGGATTCGGCCGCCGTTCGTGACGAGCCGTTGGCCGTGAAGAGCCGTCCCCGCCTGGAACACAAGACCTCCTGCCAACTCGGCGTCCTCGACACCGCTGATCTCGGTGCCGCGATCGCCCTTCGCCGGATACTCGCCCGCGGCCAATACGACGGTGACCGCCGACGCCGAGCCGGTGGTCTGGATCGTGACTCCTGACAGCTCCCCGGCCGACGCTGCAGTGAGCGCTTCGAGTAGATCACCCTCGAGCAACGGGAGGACCGACTGCGTCTCTGGATCGCCGAACCGACAGTTGAACTCGAGTACCCGCGGCCCGTTCGACGTGAGCATGACGCCCGCGTAGAGCAGCCCCACGAACGGACTCCCCCGCCGCTCGAGCTCGCCGAGTACGGGACGGTGAACCATTCCCACGAGCTCGTCGACGTCCGCACGCGTCAGGCCCGGAACGGGAGCGTACGAGCCCATACCGCCCGTGTTCGGCCCCTCGTCGCCGTCGAATGCTCGCTTGAAGTCCTGCGCCGGCACGAGCGGTAGCGCGTTGTGCCCGTCACAGATTGCGAACAGCGACAGCTCGGCGCCCTCGAGGAGCTCCTCGACGAGAATCCTGTGGTCGAGCGCACTCACCGCACGCAGCGCCTCGTCGAGGTCGGCCTGCGTGCGGCAGACGTGGACACCCTTCCCGGCAGCCAGACCGTCGGCCTTCACCACGCATGGCGGCCGCGCGATCGCGAGAGCGTTTGCGGTCGGCACCTCTGCCGCGACCAGCACGTCCTTGGCGAACGACTTCGAACCCTCGATGGCCGCGGCCGCCTTGCTCGGCCCGAACACCGGGATCCCGGAGCGGCGCAACAGGTCGGCAAGCCCGCTGACGAGCGGCGCTTCCGGGCCGACGACCACGAGATCGATATCGAGGGACCCGGCGAGTGCGAGCAGGCCTTCGCCGTCCCCTGCAGCGATCGGATGACAGTCCGCGAGGCGCGCGATTCCGGGATTTCCGGGCGCCGCATGGAGCGCGGTCAGAATCGGCGACTGCGCGAGCTTCCAGGCGAGCGCGTGCTCACGGCCACCCGAGCCGACGAGAAGTACGCGCACCGCGTGAGTCTAGTGACGAACTGCCGTGACCTCGCTCGTTCCCAACACGTAGGCTGATCCGGTGGATCGGCCCGCATTCGAGGCATGGCTCGAGCGCTACGTCGACGCCTGGAGGACGTACGACGAGAAGGCGATCGGCGAGCTCTTCAGCGAGGACGCACGCTACCGGTACCACCCGTGGGACGAAGGTGAAGAGATCATCGACGGCCGCGCACGGATCGTCGCCAGCTGGCTCTCCGAGCGTGATGCACCCGACTCGTGGAGGGCCGAGTACCACCCGTGGGTGGTCGCCGGAGACGACGCGATCGCCGTCGGCGTCTCGCGGTACCTCGGGCCTGACGGTGTGACGGTCGAGCGTGAGTACCACAACGTCTTCCTCTGTCGCTTCGATGCGGATGGCCGCTGCGCAGAGTTCACGGAGTACTTCATGCGCCGCGGGTGACCGAGGCTGGCACTCACCTGAGCGCGAGCACGTGCTCGCGCGCGGCACCCGTACCGACGAGCGTCACGACCACCCCGAGCGCGTTTTCGACGAACTCGACGTACGCCCGCGCGGCGTCCGGAAGCTCGTCCTCGATATCGCACTCCCATCCGCTCAACGTCTCGAAAACGGGGCGGCAGTGGTGGAAGTCGCTCTGGTGCGCGGGGAACTCGTCGGTCTCGCTCCCGTCCTCGAGCCGATAGCGAACGCAGACGGGGATCTCGGCGAACTCGGACAGGACGTCGAGCTTCGTAAGCGCAAGAGATGTGATCCCGTTGACGCGGACGGCGAAGCGAAGGGCGACGAGATCGAGCCACCCACAACGCCGCTCGCGACCGGTGACAGTCCCGAACTCGTGACCCAAGGACTGCACGCGATCATGCGTCGGCCCCTCGATCTCGCTCGGAAAAGGTCCCTCGCCCACCCGGGTCACGTACGCCTTCGAGACTCCGAGAACCTCGTCGATGCGATTCGGGCCGAAGCCAAAGCTCACGGCGGCGCCAGCGGCGATCGGGCTAGACGAGGTGACGAACGGGTACGTACCGTGGTCGAGGTCCAGCAACGTGCCCTGAGCACCCTCGAAGAGGACGCGCTCGCCGGCCCGGAGCGACCTGTCCACCAGAAGCGACGTGTCCGCGACGTACGCGGCGAGGCGCTCGGCGAACGCGAGGTGCGTCTCGACGATCTCGTCGACCTCGAACGGCGGGAGCTGGTACACACGCTCGAGCCACACGTTCTTCTCGGCAACGGCCAACTCGAGCTTCTGCCTCAGGATCTTCGGGTCCAGGAGATCCTGCACGCGAGTCCCGATCCGAGTCGCCTTGTCCGCGTAGGCGGGTCCGATTCCCCTTCGTGTCGTTCCGATCTGCAGCCGGCCGAGCCTTCGCTCCCGCGCACCGTCGAGGGCCACGTGCCACGGCATGACGAGATGCGCGTTCCCCGAGACGAAGAGGAGACCATCCGTCCCGAGACCACGCGCTTCGAGCTCGTCGAGCTCGGAGACGAGCACGCCCGGATCGACGACGCAGCCCGCGCCGATGGCGCTCCTCTTCCCGGCGATGATCCCGGTCGGGATCTGGCGGATCCGGTACGTCTCGCCGGCGACGACAACGGTGTGGCCCGCGTTGGGGCCGCCCTGGTAACGGCAGACCAGATCCGACTCCTGGGCGAGCAGGTCGACGATCTTCCCCTTGCCCTCGTCACCCCACTGCGCGCCGACGATGACAGTCGCGGGCACGCGCTCCAGTCTTGCAGGAGACGCGGAGCGTCTGTCCGCAAAGCGGTCCTTGGAGGCGGGGGTCTGGGGGAGGGTGCGGAGCGCCTGTCCGCGGAGCAGTCCGTGGAGGGGTCTGGGGGGAAGGCGCGGAGCGTCTGTCCGCAAAGCGGTCCGTGGAGGGGGTCTGGGGGAACCGGGAGGTTCTCCCAGCCTCAACGCGGGGTTCCCCCAGCAGTTCCTTCTAGCCGGCGCCGGACGCAGCAACGACGAGCTCGGACTCGTCGACCGCGGTCGTCTCGACCGCGGACACGGCGGGTATGCCGCAGCCCGCGCACGCGCACTCGGCTCCCGCTCGCTGGCCGATGATGATGTCGGCGGGTCCACCCAGACCGCGCAGCCTGGCCAGAAGCGGCAACGCGACGGCCGTGACCAAGCCACCCGCGGCGAATGCCGCCCCTACGGAGCGCGCCTCGCCGAGGGCGCCGAGCCCGACCTGCCCGCCGACTCCACCGACGTTCGAGACCATCGAGTCGAACGAGACGACGGTCGCCCGCTGCTCCGTGGGAACGATCTGATGCAGGTACGCAGAACGCACCGGGCCCGTGACCCCGACGGCCGCGGTGACGAGGAGCAGCGCTGCCAGAGCGATCCAGAACGAGCCCGTGAGACCCAGCGCGACCGCAGCGCACGATTCGAGGGCAGCCGCCGCCAGCAGCAGCGTGGTACGGCGACCGCAGTAGCGCGATGCGAAGTGGACGACCTGGTTGCCTGCGATCGTCGACATCGCGACCCCAGCCGTCACCAGCCCCGCGACCCAGACAGCGTCGCTCTCGAGGAGCTCGAGCAGGTACGGCTGCGAAGCGTAGAACGCCCACATGAGGAATCCGCCCTGGACGAGCGACGCGAGCATGAGCAGGCGCAACGGGCGCTGACTCCAGCCGAACTCGACGCCGGCCCTGGCGTTCTTCGCGACTTCGCCCGGGAGCTCGGCTGCCGTCACCCTGCGGGGTGTGAAGCCGAGGTCGTGCATCACGACGAACGCGATGATGAACACCGCGCCGAGGAGCGCCGCGCGGACGAGGTACGGGAGCGCGAGATCGACCTGCCCGAGCAACCCTCCGCCGATCGTGCCGACGAGCATCGCGGCGCCCGTCACCTGCTGCCCACGTGCAAAGACGGCGTCGAGAACGCCGCGGTACCCCGTGACCGCGAGCGCGTCCACGAGCCACGCTTCCATCGCACCCGAGTAGAACGTGAAGCCCAGGCCCATCCCGACGGAGACGGCCGCATATGCGACCACTCCCGCGTCGAGCTGCGCGAGCCCGACGTACATGAGGGTCGTCGCTCCGAGCACTGCCAGCGAGAGGAGGAACGACACGCGGCGTCCGAGCGTGTCCGCGATCACTCCCGTCGGAATCTCGAAGACCACCATGCCCGCGGAGAACGCCGCATTCGCCACGAACACCTCGAAGAAGCTGAGGCCGGCGTCGAGTAGGAAGAGGGTGTTGACGCCCCAGATCGACGCCGCCGCGAGCGTGTACAGACCGGCAAGCGTGAAGTACCCGGCGAGGACGCGTCGGCTCTCGGGCGGGCGCGTGACCGCAACCTCGACCACGGGTGAAGCCTAGGCGCCGCGGGGTGTCAGCTGGCCCTCTGTCCGACGAGCGTGGGTGTCCCGGTCACCACAGCAGCCCTCGCGTGCGGCCTCACCGGTACGCCGACCGAGCACTCCACTGAGAGGGACGCGGCTGCCGTGGCATCTCGATGGAAGGGCGGCCCTCCTGGTCGTGCGGGCATCAAGACGAAGTCGTCCTCCCGTGCGACGGCGGCGATCGCCTCCTGCCGAGAACGATCGTCGACGACGACTTCGGTGTCGTCGCCGATGAGTCCGGCGATACTCCGTCCCGCCACGCCGGTCGAAGCGATCACAACCGCGCGGCCACGGACGGCCGCTGCGGCAACGCTGGCGATCGCAACTGCGAGATCACGCTCGGCGGTGCGGCGCTCGCCGAGATCCTCTTCGTCGAGTGCGAGAACGACACGGCGGAAGTCACCGCGTGCAGTCAACACTGCGAGCACGGGCACGTCCGCGAGCGCGACGAGATCGAGGTCCTGTCCACCAAGGACGAAATCCGCGGCGATGGCCGCTCGCCGCCAGCCCGTCACGATGAGGGTCGCCTCGTGCTCGGCGACGATCGCCGCCAGGGCGGTCGCGGGCGACGCGTCGACCCTCACGACCGATTCCGCTTCGGCGCCCACCGCCGATGCAGCCTGCTCGGCCGTCTTCGCTCTCGCGCGGGCGTCGTCCAGCTGGGCACCGGACGCAGGTGCGAGCGCTCCGATGAGCACCGTGCCTCCCTTTGCCGATGCCAGCCGCGCGGCAATTCGCGCGATCGCGGGATCGTCGATTGCGTCGACGGGCACGAGAATCCTCTCGGCGAGTCGCTCTCCCTCGATGGGCGGCGGCTGGATTCTGCGAGCCGCGCTCCGGGTGGCGATGCTCGAGACGAGCACGGTGACGAGTACGACGACGAGGGTCGCGTTGAGGAGGTCGTCGTCGAAGAGGCCGATGTCGACACCGATCGTCACCGCCGCGAGCGTCGCCGCCGCCTGCGCGAGCGAGAGCCCGAAGAGAAGTCGAGACTGCGGGCCGGAAAGACCGATCACGCGGCTGGACACGTAGGCGGCGGCGGCCTTCCCGCCGAAGACGATCGCAAGAGAAAGGGCGGCGATCCCGAGTACTCGCACCTCGGTGAACTTCTCCGGGTCGATCAGCATGCCGGTCGAGAGGAGGAAGAACGGGATGAGCAGGACGCCGCCGACGAACTCGATCTGCTCCATGAGTCGACTTCGCGCCGGAACGAGGCGGTTGAGCGCGAGTCCGGCGAAGAAGGCTCCGACGATCCCTTCGATCCCCGCCCGATCCGCGACCAGGGCCGCGGCCGTGAGGGCGACGAGGATGAAGAGGAACCGCGCGCCCCGATGCTGTCCGACGCCGGCGAAGACCCAGCGCGTGACACGTGGGATGACGAATGCGCACACGAGAGCGAGCACGACGATGCCGACCGCGACCTCGAGGAGGAGGACTGCGGGCCTGGAGTCGCTCGCAACCGACCCAGCGACGACCGCGAGCACCGCGAGGGCGAGCGTGTCGGTCATGACCGTCCCGCCCCCTGCGACGCCGACTGCGCGGTCGCGTAGGAGACCGTTCTCCTGGACGATCGGGTACGCGACGAGCGTGTGCGACGCCCAGAGCGAGCCGAAGAGCATCGCGGTCGCGATCCCGTAGCCGAACGGCGACGCAACAGCGATTCCGAGGAGGAACGGGATGGTGAAGGTGAAGGCTCCGAACGTGATCGCCGCACGTCGGTTGGCCTGGAACTCGTCCAGATCGAGCTCGAGGCCGGCGAGGAACATGAGCACGAGGATCCCGAGGTCGCCCAGCGACTCGACGACACCCTCGCGCTCGACCCAACCGAGCACGTACGGCCCTACGAGAAGCCCGCCCAGGATCACGCCGACGATGCCCGGCAGGCCGATCCGCTCCACGACGAGCGGGCCCAGCAGGATCACGGCCGTTGCGACGAAGAACGTCCATTCCGCAGAGGTCGGCGGGAACTCGACCGCGATCGGCACGGAGCGAGTCTTCCGTTCGTCTCGGACGAACCTCGCTGTCAGGCGGCCGCGAGCTCGGCAGGCGAACTCGGCAGCCGGCTACGCGGCTGCCAGGTTTGCGAACGCACGTTGCAGCGAGCTCACGCGGCTCGCTTGAGCGGCCCACGTCGCCGCCAAATCGGCGACAGCTTTGGCTGCGAGCTCGCCGGCGTGCTCCGCGCCGCTATGCCGCGGCCAAATCGGCAAACTTCGCGTAGCGCCGAAGGAACGAGAGCTTCACCGTTCCCGTCGGACCGTTGCGGTGCTTCGCGAGGATGACCTCTGCGATGCCCTGCTGATCGGACTCCTCCCCGAGGTAGTACTCGTCGCGGTAGACGAAGAAGACGAGGTCCGAGTCTTGCTCCAGACTCCCGCTCTCTCGCAGATCGGACAGGAGCGGCCGCTTGTCGTGGCGCTGCTCGACGGCGCGTGAGAGCTGCGACATCGCGAGGATCGGGACGTCGAGCTCACGCGCGAGCACCTTGAGCGCACGGGAGATCTGCGAGACCTCCTGCACACGGTTCTCAGCGCTCGCGCCGGACGTCATGAGCTGGAGGTAGTCGACGACGACGAGGCCGAGCTCCGGCTCCCTGGACTTGAGCCGGCGCGCTTTCGAGCGCAGCTCCATGATCGTCGTCGAGCCGGAGTCGTCGACGTAGATCGGCGCTTTCATCAGCCGGTCGCACGCCGTCGTCAACCGCGGCCAGTCGTCAGGAGCGAGCCGGCCCGTGCGCAGCCGCTGAGACTCGACCTTCGCCTCGCTGCACATCATCCGCTGGGTCACTTCGGACTTGGACATCTCGAGCGTGAACAGGGCGACAGGCGTCTCGTGGCGAACGCCGAGGTTGGCGGCGATGCAGAGGCCGAGCGCCGACTTCCCCATCGACGGTCGGGCGGCGAGGATGACGAGGTTCCCGGGCTGGAAGCCGGACGTGAGGAGGTCGAGCTCCCTGAAGCCCGCCGGGACTCCCGTGATCTCCGCGCCCGCCTCGTAGAGCTGCGTTATGCGCTCGAAGCTCTCCTTGAGGAGGATCTCGATGTGGGCGAAGTCGCTCGTCGCCCGCTGCTGTCCGAGCTCGAAGACGATCTGCTCCGCACGGTCGACGAGGTCCGTGACCTCGCCAGGACGCTCCTGACCGAGCCGCGTGATCTCCTGACCCGCGCGCACGAGCCCGCGCAGCGTCGACATCTCCTTGACGATTCGTGCGTAGTGCTCGACGTTGGACGTCGACGGGACGAGCGCAGCGAGCTCGGCCACACGCGCCTGACCCCCGACGGCCTCGAGTTCACCGAGCTCGTCGAGCTCGTCGACGAGGGTGATCGCATCGACCGGCTCACCTTTCGCCCAGAGAGCGAGGGCGGCTCGATAGATCTTCGCATGACTCTCGCGGTAGAAGTCCGAGGCGCCGAGAATCTCGCTGACGGTGCCCACTGCCGTCGCCGAGAGCAGCATCGCTCCGAGAACCGACTCCTCGGCCTCGAGATTCTGAGGTGGGACGATCGCGCTCAGGCGCTCGGTCGCGGCGGCCGCGGCGGTCATGAGCGGCGGAGTCAAACCGTCGCTCGAGGCCGCGTCCAGTTGGCCCGGAACATGCGGCGAACCTCTTGCGAGCAGGGGGAACGGAACATACGTTCCCAGGTTATCCCCGCTCCCGGATGACCTGTCGACAAACCGCGTGGAGTTGTCCAGCCGGAAACATGCGCTCGGAGCGGGAAGTTCCGTCGTTCGCCAACAGGTGTGTGGAGGAGTGCTGTGGAAGACCCGCTGCTCCCGTCCGCGGGAGCTCAGGACGTTCGCGGGGCGTGCTGCGGAGCTTCGGCTCTCAGGCGAGGGCGCTAGCCGTCGTTCGCCGCTGACGGCTCATCGGGATCGACGGCCTCGGCGGACGGTGCTTCGGCGGACGGTGCTTCGGCCGACGGTACTTCGGCGGACGGTGCCTCGGCGGAGAGTTCCTCGGCAGCGATCTCGCTCGCCAGCTCGTCCCCAGCAAGCACCTCGGCGATCGCGTGCTCGGCTTCTGCGTGCTCGCTCTCGGCCGCCGCGTCGGCGACCGTCGCGGCCTCGGCCTCGGCCGCCTCGAGTGCCACGAGCTCCTCCTCCGGAGGAAGCTCGCCTCCCTCCGGGACGACGAGGGTCTTGACCTCGACGTGCACATCCTGGAAGAGCTCGATCGGGATCGCGTAGCGACCGATGCGCTTGATCGGATCACTCGAGATCTTGCGCCGGTCGACGCGGATCTTCCGGGCGCGCCAGATCTCGTCGGCGATGTCCGAGGGAGTGACGGACCCGAAGAGGGAGCCCGTCGGCCCCGCCTTCACCTCGAAGCGAAGCACGGTCTTCCCGAGCACCTCCGCGATCTCCTGGGCTTGCTCGGCGTTCCGAGCCTCGTGCCTGGCACGTTCGGCGTCGACACGGCGCACCTCGGCGACCCGCGCGGGCGTGGCGGCCTCGGCCATGCGCCGCGGAAGGAGGTAGTTGCGGGCATAGCCGCGGGCGACGTCGACGACGTCCCCGCGCAGACCGAGCTTGTCGACGTCGGTGAGGAGGATGATCTGCATCGGCACTCGGCGCCCTAGCCCACGTACGGGAGGAGAGCCATCTCGCGCGCCCTCTTCACCGCCGCGGCCACCTGGATCTGGTGGCGCCGGCAGGCGCCGGTGATGCGGCGCGAGCGGATCTTCCCCTTCTCGGAGATGTACCGGCGGAGCTGAGCGATGTTCTTGTAGTCGATCTCGGCGACCTTGTCCCTGCAGAAGTGGCAGCTCTTCCGCCTGCCTGGTGCAGTGGTCGGACCGGTACGCCTGCGTGGCTGCTGTTTCTTCGACGCCATCCGATTCTCCTAGAACGGGATGTCGTCGTCGGCCGGCGAGGACGGGAAGTCCTCCCCGCTCGCAGCGGCACCTGCAGGGACGTACGCGGCGACTTCGCCGTCCTGACGACTGTCGAGGAACTGGACCGACTGGGCGACGACGTCGACCTTCGATCGCTTCGTGCCGTCCTGGGCCTCCCACGACCGCCAGTCGAGCCGCCCGTCGACGCCGATGCGCCGACCCTTCGCAAGGTGCTGCGAAAGCATCTCGGCCTGGTTTCCGTAGACCTTGACGTCGAAGAAGTTCGGCTTGTCCACCCAGTTGCCGGCGTCGTCCTGCTGACGCCCGTTCACGGCGAGTCCCATCTCCAGGACCGGCGTCCCGGAGGGCAGATGGCGAAGCTCGGGGTCACGGGTCAGGCGCCCGACCAGCGTCACACGGTTGATGTCTCCTGCCATTTCCTACTCCTCTCCCTCGACATCGGATGCGATCTCTGCATCCTCGCGCGTCGGCGCCCCGACCGCTACGGGCCGCGAAGGACCCCCCTGGATTCGACGTGTCGCCATGTGGCGTAGGACGCCGTCGTCGATGCGAAGCACGCGCGACGCCTCGTCGAGGGTCGCAGCGTCACAGGTGAACTGCAACAGGTGGTAGCTGCCCTCGGCCTTGTGGTCGATCTCATAGGCGAGCTTGCGACGGCCCCAGACATCGTGCAGGTCCCAGGTGCCACCGCCCTTCTCGACGAGCTCGCGCACGCGCGCCACGATCTCGGCCTGTCGGTCCTCCGCCTGGTCGACGTCGAGCAGCAGCAAGATCTCGTACTCGTTCACGTTCCCGCCATCTCCTTCCCTCGGTCTGAATCGGCCTCGCCGGTGAAGGCACCGCCGGGAACGGGCGGGCCCGGTGCGAGGCAGGAAGCCGCGGCATCGTACCAGTCGGAGCGTCGGCTCACGTCGCGAAGGTCTCTTCGCGCCTGGACCGGCATCAGCTTACGGCGGAGCCGGGCGCTGCCGGCCGAGCCGGAGGCGACCGGGTGCGAGGAGAGCCGCGAAGGGCTGTACCATCGGCGGCGTGGCCAAGCTCCTGAAGTGGATCGTCGTCACGGTCGGCATCACCGCGCTCGTACGCTGGTTCAGGCGGCGCGGGGCGGAGCCCGAGATCGCCGCGCCGGCCACGGGCGACCCGGCGGAGGAGCTCCGGCAGAAGCTTGCCGAGTCACGTGACGCCGAGGAGCCTGCCGAAGCGCCTGCCACCTCGGAGACGAGCGTGGACGAACGCCGGGCGGACGTCCACGAGCAAGGCCGCGCAACGCTCGACGAGATGAAGCCCCCCGACGAGGCCTGATCCCAACGCATGGCGGACCCGTCCGAGACGACGCAGGTCTCCAATGAGCCGGCCGTTCTCGAGCACGAGGAGCTGCTCGCGGCCGTTCGCGCTCTTGCCACGCAGGTGGGCGAGCTCCAGGGGGAGCTGCACGCGCTCCGGTCGCAGGCGCGAGCACTTCCGGCCGAGGACGGTGACCGACCCGGTTGGGACGAGCGCGTGCCGACCCCACTCCAGAGCGCCCCCTGGGTCCGTTCGCTCGACATGCTGAAGCGACGCCGAACCTCCATTCCGTGGCTCCTGCTCGAGATCCTCTTCCTCGTCGCGGTGGCCGTCCTCGCGGTCGTCGCCGACTTCAGCGCACCGGCGGCAGTCGGGGTGATCGTCGGGGCGTGGCTTCTCGTCGCACTGGCGGAGTGGACGAACGCCCGCGCAGCGCGTCGCGACGCGACGATCGTCTACGACTACATGGCAACCGGTGCAGCAATGTTTCCCGACGACCCGTCGTGGTTCGATCCGCCTGCGGAGCGGACAGCGCTCGAGATTCCGGACGCTGGAGGGACGACCGCCGCCCGCCTGCCGCCGCCGCAGAGCTGACGCCTCGGCGCACGGACTCGCGGCCTGCTCGGGACGCACGATCGCGCGCGAGAGACTAGAAGTCCCGCAAACCCGTGCTCTTTCCGACCGCAACCTTCGCGATCTTCTTCATGATCGTGCTCGCGCTGTCGTGGCTCCTGCAGCCACGGGGTGAGCGCTGGCGCCCGTTCATCATCTTCGCGAGCTTCGTGTTCTACGCGGGTTGGGACTGGCGCTTCTGCTTCCTGCTCGCCTTCTCCATCGTGTGGAACCAGGTCTTCGCGACCGCCATCCACGGTCGTCGTGATACCCGCGGGAGGAAGCGGCTCTTGGTGGCGGCGGTCGCCGGCAATCTCGGCCTGCTCGGCTACTTCAAGTACTACGACTTCTTCGTCACGTCCACGAACAACCTCTTCGCGCTGGTCGGCATCGACGTCCCGCTCGAGGCGCGCTCGATCGTCCTCCCCGTCGGTATCTCGTTCTTCACGTTCATGGGGATCGCCTATGTCGTGGACGTGTTCCGCGGCGACTTCGAGCCCGTCGGTCTCGGGAAGTTCGCCGCGTACCTCTCGTTCTTCCCCCACCTCGTCGCCGGCCCGATCGTCCGACCGAACGAGCTCATCCCGCAGTTCCACACCCCGAGGGACCCACGGTACGTCGACACATCGCGCGCGTTCTTCCTGATCGGCACCGGGCTCTTCATGAAAGTTGTGATCGCGAACTACCTCGCGGCGAACATCGTCGACGAAGTCTTCGGCGCTCCCGGCCAGCACTCGTCGCTCGAGATCCTGGTCGGGATCTACGCGTACGCGGTCCAGATCTACGCCGACTTCTTCGGCTACACGAACATGGCGATCGGGATCGCGCTCCTGCTCGGGTTCACCTTCCCGCAGAACTTCGACGCTCCCTATTCGGCAACCTCGATCACCGACTTCTGGCGGCGCTGGCACATGACGCTGTCGCGCTGGCTGCGCGACTACCTCTACATCCCACTCGGTGGAAACCGCGGCAGCAAGCTCTTCACGTACCGCAACCTGATGCTGACGATGCTCATCGGTGGGCTCTGGCACGGCGCCGGCTGGACGTTCGTCGCATGGGGAGCGATCCACGGAGCCGCGCTCGTCGCCGAGCGGTGGTGGCGCGGGCGGCCGGGCTTCGTGGAACGGCGATGGACGCGTGGGCGGCGCGCGTGGCATCGCTTCGTCACGTTCCAGGTCGTCTGCTTCGCCTGGATCTTCTTCCGCTCCGACTCGTTCGCGGATGCCTGGGACCTCATCCTCCGGCTGTTCACGGCGTGGGGCGAGCCGTCGCCGCTCGTCAGTGGCGGAGTCGTCGCCGCGATCGCCGTCGGCATCGGCTCCCAGTACATGCCCCGCCGGCTACCGCTCGCGATCATGGCCCGCTTCTCGCGGCTCCCGGTTCCGGCGCAGGCGCTCGTCCTGTCGGTCGCGCTGCTCGTCACTCATGCGATGGGCCCGGAGGGCGTGGCACCGTTCATCTACTTCCAGTTCTGATGAGCAGCTCGGAGAACAGGAGACGCAGGCCGCGCCGCCGCACGGGCGAGGGGGGTCGGCGCCTCCACTCCGCAGGATCTGCGATCGTCGTCTCGCTCGCGGGCCTCGCGATCGCGTTGCTCCTGAACGCCCCCGGTCTGCACAAGTCCGCGACGATCCAACCCGAGGGCTGGAAGCGCGATCTCGCCCTGGGTGCGACCGGGCCGCTGGAGCGTGTGAGCAGCGCACTTCTGCTCGATCAGCCGCGGCGCGCGCTCAAGGCAGCCCTCGGCCGCTCGGACGACGACGTGATCGACACCGCGGTGGCGCTCCCGGAGGAAACACCCGAGGAGCCCGCCGACGTCGAAACCCCCGCCACGCCTCCGAAGCACGCGAAGTTCTCACCCGGGCGCAAGCTTCGGCTCTGGATCGCCGGGGACTCGCTCGTCGTCGTTCCAGGTGAATCGCTCCTGCGCACGGTGGCCGGCAATCGCGCGATCGCACCCGTCGGCAGGATCGACGGGCGTATCGCGAGCGGTCTCGAGCGGCCCGACGTGTTCAACTGGTTCACGCACGTTCGCGAGCAGATGCGATCGAAGAAGCCGCGGGCAGTGGTTCTCATGTTCGGCGGGAACGACGACCACGGGTTCATGACAGGCCTCCCGGAAGGGAGAGAGGTCGGCTCGTTCGGAAGCCCGAGCTGGCGAGCGGAGTACCGTCGGCGTGTCGCCGCGATCATGGAGACGATCGAGCGGGCCAACGCGTTCCTCGTCTGGATCGGTCTCCCGATCTCGCACGACGCCGAGCAGACGCTCCGCTACGACGTCATCAACACGATCGTCCAGTCGGAGGCGGCGAAGCGACCTGGAATCGCGTCGTACCTCGACACGTACTTCTTTTTCGCAGGGGAGGACGGCGGCTTCGCCGAGTACGTCGAGGACGACACCGGGAAGCTCGTGAAGATGCGGGCAGACGACGGAGTCCACTTCGAGCGGCCTGCCGGCGATCTCATCGCGGAGAAGGTGGTCGAGCGGCTCGAGGAGCGCTACGACCTCACGAGCTGGAGGAAGCGCTAGGACTTCGGCTGCACGACGACGGGCGCGCGAAGCCTGAACGTCCGCTTCTGCGCGACCACGATCGCCCGGAACGTGAGCTTTACGCCCACCGACTGCGCAGGCCAGGTGAGGACGCCCGTTCGCTTCGCCTTGAAGACGATCCAGCTCCCGAGGGAACCGTCGAGGCACTGGGCCATCTCGCCGCCCTTCCAGCATCCGACGACGGTCGTTCCGACGAGGATCTGCAGGCGCATCCTCGCCGGAAGCGGCTTCCCGGCGGCACTCCTGACCGTGACCGTGTAGCGCCACGGCTCGTCGACCACGGGCGTGGCGGAGCTCGTCCTCAAGACGGCTCGCACGTGCGTGGAGGCGGCGGCGGACGGCACGAGCACCGCAGCGAGGATCGCGAGGGCAAGCAGTCGCATCGCCGTGATTCTAGGCTCGTGCCACCGCGAGCCCCTCGAGCGCCCGCCCGGCCCGGGCGAGAAGCGCGAGTGCGCCGAGCGCAGGGATCGTCGGCACCCAGAAGGAGAACAGCCGGTACACGGCGACGGCAACGAGCGCGGGTGCGAGAGGAACCCCGACCGCCGTGAGGGCGTACGTCATCGCGGCGTCGACTCCGCCCACGCCTCCGAGCGGAAGAGGGAGGATCGTCGCGGCGTGCCCGGTCGCGAACGCGAGGGTCAGCTCGGGCCAGGGCAGCGTCTCTCCGACCGAGCGGAGTGCCGCCCAGAGGCAGACGACGTTCCCCACCCAGTACACGACGGAGTAGACGAGTGAGCGCCGTCCACCCTCGTACGGGAGCACGAGCCGCACCCACGCCGCGCCGGCGATCGCGTACGAGAAGGCGCGCCTAACGAGCGAGCCACCGGGCGCCGTCAATCGGTCAACGCGGCCCGGCTGCGTGACGAACGTCGCCGCGACGAAGCAGAACGGGATCGCGACGAGCCAGGGGAGGGTCAGCGACAGTGGACCTCCGCCGCCCCAGCCGGCGGCGGTCAAGGACGCGGCCACCCAAGCACCGATTCCGAAGGCGACGTAGAAGAGCGTGTTGAAGCCGAGCACGCGGACGAGCGCTTCCCGCGCTTCGAAGCGCGCACGCCGGAAGCACCAGTACGTCGAGGCGAGCGCCCCCGCCCCTCCCGCCGCGAACACACGAGTCGCGCCGATGCTCGCCAGCATCACGTGCGCGCTCAGACCGAAGCCCGGGTCCGGGCCTCGGTCCCACCGGAACGCCTCCCGCGCCACGGCCGCGTAGCCGGAGAGCGCTCCGACCTGCGCGACGAAGCAGACGACGAACCAGGTCGAATCGGCACTCGCGATGGCGTCACGTACCTCGGAGAACCCAGCGGCACGGGCGATGAGCAGCCCGACCCCGACGACGAGACCTGCGGCAACGACGATCCCGAGAGCCGCCCTCCACCCGGATGGAACGAGCTGTCCTGTGGATCGATCGTCACTCACTTGTCACGTTCTCCGCGCCAAGGGCTCGACGCACCGTCGCACCGAGCGCGGCCCCGGTGAGCGCATCCGCCAGATAGTGGTTGCCCGTCCCGATGACGACGAGAGACACGAGCGGCGCGTACGAGCACGCGGCCGCCTTGACGACGGGTGACGCGGCACGCTCGGCAATCGCCGCTCCGGTGAGCACGGCGAAGGCGACGTGGAGGCTTGGGAGCGCAGCGATCGGGTTGTAGAAGCGAACCAGCAGTGGGTGCTCGATGTCGACGCCGCTCACCTCGGAGAGCGTGTCCACGAATCCCTCGAGCACACGCGGCGGTGCGGTCGGGAAGAGAAGGAACGCCGGCTGGGCGCCGACGTATGCCAGCAGACAGGCACGCCGAAGACGGTGGTACGCCGGATCACGCCGTCGATGGAGGTATGCGAGCCAGCCCACCGTCAGGGTCACGTTGAAAACGGCGTAGCCGAGGTTGAGCCCGTGGACGAGGCGGGGGTACCGAAGGAGTGCGCGCTGTACTTCGGGCTCGACGTGCAACCCAAGTCGCTCCTCGAGCTCGACCACCCGCCGGGCGTTCCGACAGGAACGCCCGCGGCCATCACCCCTGAGGACCAGCCAGCGAACGACGAGGTATACGGCGTAGACGGCGAGGCCCAGCGTGATCTCCCGTCTGGCCGAGAACGTCCTCATTCGACCCCTCGACGCCAGGTCATCGGATACACGGCCGCCCAGTGTTCCGCATGCGTGCGCAACGTCGCCGTCCATCGGTCGGCGAGGGCCTGCAGGACCTCCCTCTCGGCCTCGGCCCCGCCGCCGCGAGGCGGAGGGTCCAGGAGCTCTTCGATCTCCACGTGCCAGCGGCGCGGCCCCACGGGAAGGACACTGAACGGGACCAACGGCGTCCCGCAGAGACGCGCGAGCACCACCATGCCCGCGGGCAGGTCTGCCACAGCGTCCAGCAGCCGCACCGGATACGTCCGCATCCATTCCTTCGCGTAGTCGCCAAGCACGAGGATCGCCTCGCCGGCACGGAGCAGTCGCGCAGCCTTCGACACCGGCTCCGAGTCGTACATGATCCCGAGCCCCGCTCGGATGCGCAGCCCCTCGACCGCCCACGCGAGCCAGTCGTCGGTGACGATCGCGGTCGTCGGAACCGGGACGATCACCTCGGGGAGCGCCGTCGCGACCTCCCACCCTCCCACGTGCGTCGAGACGAGCAGCACTCCTCGCCCGCGCGCAAGTGCAGCGTCGATATGCTCACGGCCAGTGATCAGGGTCGTCTCGCGAAGCTCGTCCGGCTTCGCGATGGCCCACAGGAAGTCGGCCGAGCGACGGGCCTCGTTTCGCACCTCACGACGGACGAGCGCTTTCACCTCGGGGTGTTCGGGCGGGAGCCCGAGCGTGTGGCAGAGGTTCGCAGCCAACTGCCTCCGCTTCGCCGGGCGAACCGCCCACTCCAGAGTCGCCCCTCCGTCGCTCAGCGGCTGGACGACCGAAACGGGGAGCCTGCCCGCGACGGCACTCGCACCG
>DATIBA010000015.1:0-7038 GCA_035457765.1 Gaiellaceae bacterium | reverse complement strand
CGAGCGTCACGACTGCGACGGGTTGTGTGCCGGCCGGTCGCTCGACCTCGAGGAGCGAGTGCGCCCACGAGGTCTCGTCGAGAAGCAGCAGTCCGTTACCACCCGTCGATCCGAGCGCGGCGTTACGCGTGAGCCAGCGGCGGTCGGAGCGGCCGGGCGGCGCCCTCGAGCGCGTCGTAGTTCGCCGCGGCGGGCTCGTAGGAGACGACGCGCGCCGCACCCGTCGCCAGGCCATAGGCGCCGAAGCACCCCTTGTGCGCTCTGACGTCGAGCACGTGCGAGCCGCGATACGACTCGGCGTAGATCTCGTCTCCGAAGATCTCGACGAAGGCCTTCCAGTCGACGGGGAAGTCGGGACCGCCACCTATCTCGATCCGCGTGTTTCCGACGGCGATCCGTGCCCTCGTCGGAGGCCCGAGAAGCAGCTCACCGACGAAGAGCGCCCGAACGCGACCCCGACCCCGGTGGCCCATCGTGCTCGATCTGCGGAGCGCCTCGACTTGATCTCCCCACACGACGCGTTCGGGCCCGAGGCCCCGTCTGCGAAGCGGACCAGACGTAGCGTCTGACAGACACCGGCCGAGCCAGCGCGGGCGGTTGGTAGCGAAGACTCTCTCGCTCGTCCCGGGTAGGCGCGATCATGAACCGGCATGAAGATCGTCATGACCATGCTCGCCCGCGACGAGGCGGACATCGTCGGTGACCAGATCGCATTTCACCTCGCTGCCGGTGTCGACTTCATCGTCGCCACCGATCACGATTCCAGCGACGGGACGACCGACATTCTCGAGCAGTTCGCGGCTCAAGGCGTCCTGCACCTACTTCGGGAGTCGGGCGCTGTGCTACGTCAGTCCGAGTGGGTCACACGAATGGCCCGGATGGCCGCCGTCGACTTCCACGCCGACTGGGTGATCAATTCCGACGCCGACGAATTCTGGTGGCCGTCCGGAGGTGACCTGAAGAAGGTGCTCTCGCACGTCCCGAGGACCTACGGGATCGTGTACTCGTTCATCCGTCCGTTCCTTCCCCCTCCCGACGAGGGTCGGTTCGCCGAGCGGATGACAGTACGGCTTTCACCTTTGGCCCCGATCAACGATCCGGCGAGCCCGTTCCGTGCAAACGTGAGGTTGCTTCATCGCGGGGCCGCCGATGTCGCCGTCGGAACTGGGAACGCCTCCGTTAATTCGCAGTCGCTTGCCCATCTACCCGGCTGGTCGCCGGTGGAGGTGCTCCACTTCCCGATTCGGAGCTTCGCTCACTTCGAGCGCAAGTTCGTGGCGCACTACGAGACGGTCAGTGAGCGGCGGCGCGGGGATCACAGACGCGCATGGCATGCAACCCGGACGGGGCGACTGCGCGAGCTGTACGACGAGATATCCCCGAAGAAGGAGTGCCTGCAGACCGGTCTCACCGATGGATCGCTCACGATCGACACGCGGCTGCGGGACGCGCTCCGCGTGCTCGCAGCCGGGCATCCCGCACGGTTGGAGTTTCCCCGACGCGATGCTCGGTCGGAGGCCGGGTGCGCGGTCGAGCGGGCAGTGCTCGCCGAGGGCGAGCTCGTACGTCTGCAACGGTCGGTGGACGGGCTCGAGCAACGCGCGACGGCAGTCGAGAGGTTTGGGGGGAGGCATCGAGCCGCGAGATGAAGCTCGTTCAGACGCTCCTCGTGCGCGACGAGGCCGACATCGTCGACACCCAGATCGCGTACCACCTGAACGCCGGCGTCGACTTCGTCATAGCCACGGATCACGAGTCACGCGACGGAACGACCGAGATCCTCGAGTCCTACGCCCGCGACGGGCACCTGCGCCGGATCCCGGTGTCGGGGGAGATGCTCGACGGGCCGTGGCGTTCGCACATGGCAGGACTCGCGGCGACGGAACACGGCGCCGACTGGGTGATCAACACGGACGCCGATGAGTTCTGGATCTCGCGCCACGGCACGCTCAAGGACGTCCTGGGGGCCGTTCCAGACTCGTACGGAGTGATCTTCGCGTTGAGTCGCCACTTCGCTCCGCGCCCGGACGACGGCGCGTTCTTCGCGGAGCGCATGACCGCCCGCGTGTCCCCGCCCGCGGCGATCAACGACCCCACGAGCCCGTACAGACCGCACCTGAAAGCAGCGCACCGCGCCGATCCGGGGATCGAGATCAGCTTCGGCTCGCACACCATCCTCAGGAGCAAGTGGCGCGCGATCCACCACTGGCATCCGGCCGAGGTCCTCCACTTCCCGTATCGCTCCCTGCGCCAGTGGGAGAAGAAGGGCGTCCGTCGTGCCCGCGGCGACAAGCCGCTCGGCCAGTACGTCACTGCTCTGCGTGCTTCCGAGGGAGGGCGCGGGGCCGAGCGTTTCCGCACGCTCGCGGTCGACGACGATGCCCTGGCGCGTGGTCGCGCCGACGGCTCCCTCGTCGTCGACGTGCGGCTTCGCGATGCGCTGCGAGCTCTCCGGGGCAAGGCGCCGAGAGAGGATGCGCCCGCCGCGGACCGGGGTTTGATCTCGGAGAGCGTCGCAGTTCGCGATGCCGACATCGTCCGGCTCACGAGGTTCGTCGACGGGTTGAGCGCACGTGTGGCCGACCTCGAAGCGCGCGGTCGATAGGCTCGGCCGCTGTGAGCATCGTCATGACCACCGTCGTCGCGGACGGCGTCGAGACGCTGGACAGTCACATCGCATTCCACTTGAACGCGGGCGTCGACCTCGTTCTCGTCGCGACTCTCGGGTCGCAGGACGACGTCGCCACGATCCTCGAACCCTATGCCCGCAATGGTCGTCTGCGGATCCTTCATGCTCGGGACGGCGGAGAGAGCCTCATGACGGACCTTGCGCGCGCGGCGGTGACAGAGCATGCGGCCGACTGGGTCATTCCGAGCCTCCCCACGGAGTTCTGGTGGCCGCGGGGAGAGAGCTTGAAGGATGTGTTGGACGTCGTTCCGCAGCGGTACTCGGTCGTGCAGGCACTCGTCCGCTCGTTCGCCGGAGGCGGTGGGGAGGAGTTCTTCGCCGATCGAATGACTCTTCGGACGTCCCTGCTCGCGGACGCCAGGGCGCACGACGAGTCCCCACAGCGCCAGCTGCGCCCGGTCTATCGGGCCGAGCAAGATCTCGTGATCCACCCGGACGACTGGACGCTCGGAGGCCGTCGCGTACCGCTCCGCGCGTGGTATCCGATCGAGGTCTTCCACTTCCCGATGCCCGCGTCGAGTATCGAGGAAGCACGCCTCGGCGAACGTGTCGCGAACGGTGAGCTCGTCGTCGACACGCGCCTCAGAGATGCGCTTCGAGAACTTCGTGACGAGAGGAGCGGGGGTTTCGGGCCTCCGACTGCTGGAGAACCGAGGAAGATCGCGTTTCGGGTGCCGACCATCGTCGACGACGCGTCGTACGCCGTGGAGTGCGCAGCCGTCGGCGAGGTCGACCTCGTCCGGCTCGACCGGCACATCAGAGAGCTGGAGCTGCGAATCGCGGCGCTCGAGGCACGGTTCTGGCCGAGCGTGCGCAGGGCCCTGAGGCGTCTGGCCCGACGCCCCAGCTAGCATCGACCGGATGGCCGACACCGAGCTGGAGGTGCGCGAGCGCGCGCCGGCTCTCGCTGCGGAGCCGTCCCAGCCGACGCAACGAGTCGAGCGAGTCACCGTGATCAGGCCGGCATCCCGCTGGCCGCATCTCGACGTCCGTGAGCTCTGGCACTACCGTGAGCTGCTCGGACGCCTGACGTGGCGTGATATCGCGGTTCGCTACAAGCAGACGTCCGTGGGGGTCGCCTGGGCGATCCTGCAGCCCTTCCTCACGATGGTCGTCTTCACGTTCGTGTTCGGGCGTTTCGCGAACTTCCCGTCGAAGGACGTCCCGTACCCGATCTTCGTCTACTCCGCGCTGCTCCCGTGGACCTACTTCGCGTCCTCCGTCGCGCTCGCGAGCAGCAGCCTCGTCGCCAATCGCGGTCTCGTCACGAAGGTCTACTTCCCGCGAGTCCTGCTGCCGCTCGCCGGGGTGACCGTGCCCATCGTCGACTTCCTGCTCGCGCTCACGGTTCTCTTCGGGATGATGGCCTGGTTCAGCGTCTGGCCGAGCGCAGCCCTGCTCCTGGCGCCGTTCTTCCTTGCGATGGCGGTCGGCGCGGCGTTCGGCGTCTCTCTCTTCCTCTCTGCACTGACCGTGCGCTACCGGGACGTCTCGTATGCGATCCCGTTCCTCCTCCAGATCTGGCTCTTTCTCTCGGGAGTCGTGTACGCGATCAGCGCGCTTCCCGAGCGCTGGCAGTGGGTGCTCGCGCTCAATCCGATGACGACCGTGATCAGCGGCTTCCAGTGGGGAGTCCTGGGCACCGAAGCGCCGGAGCTCGGTCAATCGCTCGTCGGCGTCGCCGCGACCCTCGTCTTCCTGGTCGTCGGCCTCTCGTACTTCCGCCGCTCCGAGCCGAAGTTCGCCGACACGATCTGAATGAGCACCGCAATCGTCACCGAGGAGCTCTGCAAGCGGTACCGGATCGGCGAGCTGCAGAGCACGTACGGAACGCTCCGCGACTCGCTCGCCGCCGCGGCCAAGCGGCTCGTGCATCGCGACCACAGGCCGCACTACGAGGAGATCTGGGCGCTCCGCGACGTCTCGCTCGAGGTTCCCGAGGGCCAGGTGCTCGGAGTCATCGGCCGCAACGGAGCCGGAAAGTCGACGCTGCTCAGGATCCTCACGCGCATCACCACGCCCACCAGCGGACGGGCCGAGATCCACGGCCGCGTCGGGAGCCTCCTCGAGGTCGGGACGGGCTTCCATCCCGAGCTGACGGGGCGCGAGAACGTGTTTCTGAACGGCTCCGTGCTCGGGATGAAGCAGCGCGAGATCCAGGGCAAGTTCGACGAGATCGTCGAGTTCGCAGGCATCGAGCAGTTCGTCGACACGCCGGTCAAGCGCTACTCGAGCGGCATGTCCGTGCGTCTCGCCTTCGCGGTCGCGGCTCACCTCGAGCCGGAGATCCTGCTCGTGGACGAGGTGCTTGCGGTCGGCGACGCGGAGTTCCAGCGTCGATGTCTCGGCCGCATGGAGGATCTCTCCGAATCGGGCAGGACCGTCGTCTTCGTCTCGCATCAGATGCAGGCCGTGTCCCAGCTCTGCGACCGCGCGATCCTCCTCGAGAGGGGGCGCGTCGTGCGCGACGGGCCGAGCGGGGAAGTCGTTGCCCACTACCTGCAGACCGTCGGCGGCGCGGGGTCCTCGAGATCGTGGCCGGACCTCGCGACTGCGCCGGGAGACGATCTCGCACGCCTCGTCTCGGTACGAGTCGTCGACGAGCACGGCGAGACCGCGGACGCGACCGACGTACGGCGGCCCGTAGGGATCGAAATCGGCTTCCGGGTCCTTCGCACGGGTGGACCGGCGGTCTTCCCGAAGATCAAGGTCTACAACGCTCGGCGCAACGTCGTGTTCAACGCCTTGGACACGAGCTCGAGGTGGCGCGAGCCGTCGTCGCCGGGTGAGTACGTGTCCACGGCCTGGATTCCCGGCAACCTCCTCAACGAGGGGCTGGTCACGATCGACGTCGGAATCTGCTCGCTCAACGCGCCGAAGCTCCATCCGCACGCCGGCTGCGTCGACGCAGTCTCGTTCCACGTCCAGGACGAGGGGGAGGGAGACTCGGCGAGAGGTCTCTTCACCGGCCAGCTGCAGGGTGTCGTGCGGCCGTTGCTCGAGTGGACGACCGACGAGCGCTGAGGATCAGGTCAGCGCGAAGCGCGTTGGCTCGTCGAGCTCGTCGAGGGAGCCGGTGAAGCGGTAGCTGCGCTCGGTCAGCGACGCGAGCGACGCGGGAGAGGAGTACGTCACGGTCGCGAGCAGGCGCGGCTTCGCGGTCGCGAAGCCGCCGCGGTGGAAGCCCGAGGTGTTGCAGAACAGGAGCGTGCCCTTCGGGCCGGTGAACGTCTTGAAGTCCTCTGCCGGAAGACGCTGCTCGAGCTCGCTCTCGGGCGGGTAGTTCTCGCCGAGCGGGCGCCACGGCCACGCGTCGCCGTGGCGGCCCCCCGGTGCGCTCCCGGGAACGTACTGGAAGGGGCCCGTGGCCTCGTCGACGTCGACGAGGTAGACGAACGCCTTCAGGAGGTGCTTGTCGTTGAAGTCCCGGTGCCAGCGCTGCGAGGCGACTCTCGCCTCGTCGGCGGCTTGTGGGACCGAGTACCACATGTCGACGTACTCGAGCTTCGACCACAGCCCGAGGTAGCTGTTCGCGAGGTCGAGCATCCGGTGCGACATGCACACGCGGAACCACGCGTCGTCGAGCCCGATCTCCACGCCGTAGCTGTGCAGGCGAACGACGAACTCCTTGCCGGCACGCACGCGGAGGGCCTCGCGGTCGCCTGCGAGAGCGGCCTCGGTGTCGGAGGCGAAACGCGCGGCCTGCGCTTCGATGTCGTTCCAGGCGGCGGTCTCGGCGTGAAGCTCCCCGAACGTCAGGAGCGAGTACCCGTCGGCCTCGAGCTCGGCGAGGATTCGCCGCTGGACGTCGTCGAGCTCCGGGCAGGAGCTCGAGAAACGCCTCCTGCTCGTCCGGTTCGAAAGGACCCTGTCGTGCAGCGCATACGTGGCGCGCACGCCGCGCCGTTCCAGCGCTGTCGCGACGTGGTTGACCCGCGCCGCGAATCGTGTCTTCGTCCGGTGCATCGCATCCCTACGCTACCCCACGTGACCGTGGAGGTTGCGACGACCAAGCCGGCGGTGTTCGTGCTCTACCGGCGTTCGGCGCTTCGCGCCGACGCGCTCGCGTCGTCGCCGGGTGCCGGCGCTCGGTACAGCCTGTACGGGCTCGACGAGCTTGCGGCAGCGGGGTTTCCGATCGCGCACAACCTCGAACCCGGACGCCGAGCTCGTGCCCTCTCTCGCGCTGCGGCCATCGTTCTCGACCGGCTCGTTCGCGCTGCGGGAGGCTACTCCGGCGACTTCGCGACCGTGCTCGCGTGCCGGCGATCGCTGAGCGATGCCGACGTCGTCTTCTCCACGGTGGACACCGTCGGCATCCCCCTTGCACTCCTCGCCCGACGCGGTCT
>DATIBA010000014.1:0-2726 GCA_035457765.1 Gaiellaceae bacterium | reverse complement strand
CAGGGCGACGATCGAGTGGTCGTACGATCTGCTCACCCCCGCGGAGCAGCAGCTCTTCGCCCGCTTGAGCGTCTTCGCCGGCGGCTGCACCCTGGTAGCCGCCGAGGAGGTGTGTGAAGCCGACCTCGACACCCTCCAGTCCCTCCTCGAGAAGAGCCTCCTCCGCTTC
The DNA here is from genome assembly GCA_035457765.1 of Gaiellaceae bacterium. GTDB lineage: Bacteria > Actinomycetota > Thermoleophilia > Gaiellales > Gaiellaceae > GMQP-bins7. Next base: position 2,557 of record DATIBA010000014.1, on the reverse strand, counting down.
TCAAACGAGCGCTTCTGGATGCTGGAGACGATCCGCGAGTACGCGGTCGAGCGGCTCGCTTGCTTCACCGAGGCGGATGAGCTCGTACGGAGACATGCCGCGTACTACCTCCGCGCTGCTGAAGAACTTGGGCCGAGCCTTCGAGGAACCGATCAGAAGCATCTTCTCGACGCGGTCGACAAGGATCTGGAGAACTATCGTGCGGCCCTCGCTCATCTCGAGGCGGCGGACGAGAACGCGGGATTGCTGCGCCTTTCCCTTGCCCTGAGCGACTATTGGTGGCTCCGGGGGCGTCCGGCGGAAGGTGGCAGCTGGAGCCTTCGAGCACTCGAACGAAACCCCGAGCCGACGTTGCTGCGGGCGGATGCGCTGCGTGCCGCCTCCGAGCTCGATGTGCTGGCGGGCCCGATAGCGAGGCGACAACTGACCGAAGCGATCGCCCTATGTCGCCGATTCGAAGACCGCGCGCTCTTGGCGCGCTGCCTCAACAACCTGGGGGTCGTCGAGTTGATGGACGGGAAGCTCGACACGGCTGCTGCGCTCTTGGAGGAGAGCGCAGCGCTTCGGCGACGAGAGCCAGGCCAAGTGGGCCTCGGTCGAACGCTCGGAAATCTGGCGAATCTCGAAATGAGGCGAGAGAACTTCGCGGAGGCTCAACGTCTCGTGAAGGAGTCTCTCGAACTCGGCGTCGATCCGTTCGATCGGGCGATCGACCACTCAACGCTGGGGGAGCTCGCGCTCAAGACGCACGATCTTTCGTCGGCCAACGTGTGGTTCTGCGAGGCGCTTCGCGGGTTTGCGGCACTCGAGGCTCGGCAGATGATTGCTCGAGTACTCGTATGCCTCGCCGACGTCGAGGTGCAGCGGGCGGATTTCGATCGCGCCTGCACCCTCGTCGCTGCTGCGACGCAATGGGAGGAGGGCGTGGACGCCATCGAGGATCCCGACTTCATAACCGAGAGAGACGACGTTCTCGAGGCGTTGCGAGGATCCCTCGCCGAGCGCGACTTCGAACTGGCATGGAACCAGGGGCGTTCGCTGAGCCTCGGGGAGACGCTTGATCTCGCGCTCGCGTCCTTAGACTGACTTCGCCGTGGCCTCGCCACTCCGAGACCTCCGCGAGTGGATCGCGCTCCTCGAGCGCGAGGGCCAGCTGCGGCACATCTCGGTCGAGGTCGATCCCGACCTCGAGATCACGGAGATCACGGATCGCGTCGTGAAGTCCGGTGGTCCGGCGCTCCTCTTCGAGAACCCGAGGGGCTCCCAGCATCCGCTGCTCATCAACCAGTTCGGCACCGAGCGGCGCATGTGCCTCGCGCTCGGCGTCGAGACGCTCGACGACGCGGCCGCGAAGCTCGGCGACATCCTCGACATGCAGCCGCCCGAGGGGCTCCGCGAGAAGGTGCGCGGGCTCCTCAAGCTGAAGTCGGTCGCGGACTCCCGGCCGAAGACCGTCTCGAGAGCTCCCTGCCAGGAGGTCTTCTACGAAGGCGCCGACGTCGATCTGACGAGGCTGCCGATCCAGCGCTGCTGGCCGGGCGATCCCGCGCCGTTCATCACGCTGCCGGCCGTCATCACGAAGGATCCGCAGAGCGGCGTCCGGAACGTCGGTATGTACCGGATGCAGGTGATCGATCGCAGCTCGACCTTCATGCACTGGCAGATGCACAAGGACGGCCGCGCCGACCTCCTTGCCGCCGAGGACGGGCGCATTCCAGTCGCCGTTGCGATCGGGCTCGACCCGGTGACGGCGTACTCGGCATCCGCACCCCTACCGCACCACCTCGACGAGCTCATGCTCGCAGGGTTCCTGCGCGGGGAGCCGGTCGAGCTCGTGCGCTGCAAGACAGTCGACCTCGAGGTCCCCGCGAACGCCGAGATCGTTCTCGAGGGAACGGTGTCGAAGGACGACGTCGGGTTCGAGGGCCCGTTCGGCGACCACACGGGCTACTACTCGCACGCCGAGAAGTTCCCGATCTTCCGCATCTCCGCGATGACGATGCGGCGGGACTCGATCTACGCCTCCATCGTGGTCGGGAAGCCTCCCGCCGAGGATGCCTGGCTCGGCAAGGCGACCGAGCGGATCTTCCTGCCGGCAGTCCGGATGACCCTCCCCGAGATCGTCGACTACGACCTCCCGGTCGCGGGCGCTTTTCACAACTGCGTGATCGTCTCGATCCGCAAGGCGTTCCCCGGGCACGCCCAGAAGGTCATGCACGCGCTCTGGGGGCTCGGGATGCTCTCGCTCTCGAAGTCGATCGTCGTCGTCGACGCCCACGTGGACGTGCACGACTACGCGGACGTCTTCTTCCGCGTGACGGCGAACGTCGACCCGAAGCGCGACATCCTCGTCACGGAGGGCCCGCTCGATCACCTCGACCACGCTCCTGGCCGCCAGTTCTACGGTGGAAAGCTCGGCATCGACGCGACGCACAAGCTCCCCGAGGAGGACGCGCGGCCCTGGCCCGAGGAGATCGTCATGTCGGACGAGATCCGCGACCTCGTCACGCGCCGCTGGAGCGAGTACGGACTCCCGGACCGGAGTCGGACGGGTGGC
>DATIBA010000013.1:0-2901 GCA_035457765.1 Gaiellaceae bacterium | reverse complement strand
CTCGTGTTCGGCTGACGGTCCCCGGGGCGCGCAGATCACGGTTACGACACGCCGCCGACGTTCGTCGTGGCCTTGCCACGAACCCCCGCCGCGTGAGCAACCAACCTCTGAGCTCCCGATCCGTGAAATTGGTCGCCCGATGGAAGCAAGATCGCGTAGTGCGCGGCGGAGCCTCGCGGCCGTACGACGTCGGCCCGAGGAGGCACACCGGACCGAGATGTATGTCGTGAACGCCGACGGAAGTGGACTGCCTCGGCTCACGCACAACAAGGTTGGCGAAGCCTTCCCGGCCTGGCAGCCGGTCGCTACGCCCTAGGCATTGCCGCAACGGTCTAACGGAGCGGCCGCCGGTGGTCCGGCGATGGGTTCGACTTTCTCGGCGACCGCGATTGGCTCTCGACCAAGACTCCTGCACGACGGTCGGTCGAGCCGAAAGCCCGACTCGTGACCGAGTCGGGCTTTCGGCTGGGAGGGGGTTCAACGGGCGCGCAGCGCGGCGAACTGGCCAGCCTGGTAGTGGCCGAGCATGTTGCAGAGCATGACATACCTCCCTGGAGGCACCTTCAGCGTGATCCGCTTCGAGGTGCCAGTCGGGATCTGCGGGATCTTGCCCAGGCGACCTGCCTCGACCGCCTTGCCCCCCTTGACCTTGAGGCTGTGGTGATGACGGTCGCTCCGGAGAACGAGGAACTCGTGAGCCATGGTGCCGTCGTTTCGGACGACGAATGAGACCCGCCCGGCTCGCACCGTCACCTGCCCCGGGACGAGCTTCCACTCGATGAGAGAAACCGGGACGACGGCGCCGGACGTCGCGGTCTCAGCCGGCGAGGCGGCGGTGGCAGTGAGCCCGGCCGACGAGACTGCGACCGCGAGCGCGACTGCCGCACGAGCTCGTCTGCCATGTCCGGTCATCCGCATGACGACACCAGGAGATCGGCCCTGTGCGACGGCTGATGCGTGATGCACAGGATCGAGTAGAGACCCGGCCTCTTGACCGTGAACGTCGTTCGCGCCAGCATGCCGCGCTTCACGACGAAGTTCTTGTTGAAGTCGGGGACGTTGATGTGGTGCTCTGCCGCATTGACTCCGAAGATGTTCAGCGTGACACGCTCACCCACGCAGGCGGCGACGAGGGCGGTGTCGAAGCGGTACGTCTCGATTGCCCACTTGGTGGTGTCGCCCTTCAGGTCGCACTCTTGGCTTCCGGGCGGGCACGATTCGTAGCCACCACCACCGGGTAGCCGAGCCGTCGGGTACGCCTCTTTCGCCACGCTCGCCGAGCCCTTCCACTCGACGGCGCTCATGTAGATCTGACGAACCTTGACTGCTGCTTTCGCTTCGTCTCCGGTACTCAGGGCGAATGCAGCGCCTACAGACACCGCAGCCACTGCGAGTGCCACGAGGAGTGCAACGTTTCTGGACATCTGGCCCTCCTTTCGCTCCCCGGCGCACGCGCCGCGGTCTCGTAGTCCCATGCACCCAAAGCCTGAGCCGACTGGGCGAGGGGAACAACGAGGAAACCCGCAGTCCGGACGCCCCATCCGCGGGGTCTCTTGCGACGTCCGCGGCCCGAAGATCGGGTAGGGCATCCCCTACCGATCCACGTAGGTGCGGTCTAGCGCTCGGGGTCGTCCGCAAGCCCGGATCGAATCGCGAACGCCGCCGCCTGCGCCCGGTTCTTGAGATGGAGCTTCGCGAGGATGTTCTTCATGTGGAAGCTCACGGTGTTCTGCGAGATGTAGAGCTGGGATGCGATCTCGCGATTCGTCGCACCGTCCGCTACGAGACGCAGGACCTCACGCTCACGGTCAGTGAGGTCACCCTCCGGACCTGCGGGCTTGCCGGCACCCTCACGCGCCATCCGCGCGAACTCGTCGAGGATTCTCGCGGCGAGCCCCGGCGACAGCGCGGGCTCGCCCGCGGAGACCTTGTCCAGCGTCGAGCTCAGCTCCTCTTCGGACATGTCTTTCAGGAGATAGCCCTCGGCACCGCTCTTGACCGCCTCGAACAAGTCTTGGTCGTCCTCGGAGACGGTGACGATGATGACCTTCACGTCGGGAAGCTCGGTCTTGATCACACGCGTTGCTTCGAGCCCGTTGCACGGTGTCATCCGGACGTCCATCAGCACGAGCTCCGGCTTGAGCCGGCGAGTGAGCTCGATCGCCTCGATGCCGTCTGCCGCTTGTCCCACGACCTCCATCCCCCACGCCTTGAGGAGACTCGCGATCCCGGCTCGGAAGAGTGCGTGATCGTCAGCGAGGAGCACCCGCATGGTCGACCTCCCTTCCGGTCGACGTCGGCACGTGGACGGCAATCCGCGTGCCCTCACCCGTCGCCGAGACGACCTCGAAGTCGCCGCCGATCGCTTGCGCCCGCTCTCGCATCGTCTGGAGACCGAGCCGCGGCCATCCGGTTCGGTCGAGCTGCAGTGGGTCGAAGCCGTGGCCGTTGTCGATGATCTCGACTCCGACCTCCTCCCCGTTCGCCCCGACGACGACCTCGACGTGCGACGCTTCGGCGTGCTTGCGAACGTTGCTGAGCGCCTCTTGGACGATGCGAACGAGCTGGATCTCGGCAACAGGGGGGAGCGCAATCCTGTCGGCGTCGTCCAGGACGCGGAGCTCGATTTCGCACCCGGCCAGACGTGGCAGGCGGTTCAGGTAATCGCGTAGGGCTGGGACGAGTCCTGCCGGAGCCGCACGCAGACCCATGATGGCTTCTCGGATGTCTGCGTAGACCTCCCGTGAGACGGCGCTCATCGCGTCGAGCTCAGATGTCGCTTCGCTGAGCTTTCGTGTCTCGAGGAGCTTCTTGACGGCCTGCGTCTGGGTGTTGATGTAGCCGAGTACCTGAGCGAGGCCGTCGTGGAGCTCTCGCGCAATGCGCTCCCGCTCCTCGAGC
>DATIBA010000012.1:0-24710 GCA_035457765.1 Gaiellaceae bacterium | reverse complement strand
TCGAGTAACGTCTCGACCCATGCCCGACATGGTCACGATGGACAAGATCGTGTCGCTCGCGCGCCGGCGCGGGTTCGTCTTCCCGTCCTCCGAGATCTACGGCGGCCTCGGCTCCGCGTACGACTACGGGCACTACGGCGTGCTCCTGAAGGAGAACGTGAAGGCGCGCTGGCTCGAGGCGATGGTGCGCGAGCGCGACGACATCGTCGCCCTCGACTCCTCGATCATCCTCCATCCGGCCGTCTGGGAGGCCTCGGGGCACGTGAGCGGATTCGCGGATCCGCTCGTCGACTGCCGCACGTGCAAGCTTCGCTTCAGAGCTGACCACCTGAACGATCCGGGGCACGAGGAGGTCCGCTGCGGGCGCAAGCCGAGCAAGCGGCCCGGTGAGTTCGAGGACTGCGACCTCACCGAGCCTCGTCACTTCAACCTCATGTTCTCCACGCGGATCGGCGCGGTCGAGGAATCGGGCCTCGACGCGTATCTCCGGCCCGAGACGGCACAGGGGATCTTCGTCAACTTCAAGAACGTCGCGCAGATCGCGCGCCGCAAGCCGCCCTTCGGGATCGCGCAGGTCGGCAAGGCGTTCCGCAACGAGATCACGCCGGGCAACTTCATCTTTCGCACCCTCGAGTTCGAGCAGATGGAGATGGAGTTCTTCGTCCCGCCTGCCGAGTCTCGGGAGTGGTTTCGCTACTGGGTGGACGAGCGCCTCCGCTGGTACGTCCGCCTCGGGATCCGTGCGAGCCACCTGCGCGTTCGCGAACACGAGGCCGAGGAGCTCTCGCACTACTCGAGCGCCACCTCCGACATCGAGTACCTCTATCCGATCGGCTGGTCGGAGCTCGAGGGGATCGCGCACCGAGGCGACTACGACCTCCGGGCGCACACGGAGGCGTCGGGGACCAAGCTCGAGTGGGTGGACGGCGAGGAGCGCTACACGCCGCACGTCGTCGAGCCCGCCGCGGGGGTCAACCGCGCGATGCTCGCGTTCATGCTCGACGCGTACGACGAGGAGGTCGTGGCCGAGCGCCAGCGGACGGTCCTTCGTCTCCACCCGGCGCTCGCGCCGGTCAAGGTCGCCGTGCTTCCGCTGATCCCGCGGAACGAGGACATCGTGCACAAGGCTCGGACGCTGTACGAGGAACTACGGCGGGCGCTAGTCGCCGAGTACGACGACTCGGGCCAGATCGGGCGGCGCTATCGTCGCCAGGACGAGATCGGGACACCGTACGCCCTCACGATCGACGAGCAGACGCTCGAGGACGACACGGTCACGATCCGCGACCGCGACTCGCTCGCACAGGAGCGGATCTCGATGTCGGGCGCGCGAGCCTTCGTGCTCGACAAGCTCGCCGAGGACTGGACGACGCCGAAGACCGACTAGTCGCCGACACTCGGCCGTCGTATCCAAACCGGAGCGGCGAGTGCGAGGCCGAGCCCCTCGAGTGCGCTGGCCGGGTTTCCGCGGACGATCGTGAGCCATCCACGCGGATCGAAGAGCACGCCGTACTCGCCGGTCTCGAAGTCGGCATAGGTGCTTCCGCGCTTCGCCTTCGCCGAGCCGGACAGGGCCTCGATCACGAGCGCGCCCTCGTCGGCGAGACCCGCGGTGGCGAGGTCGGCCGGCCGCACGTTCAAGTGGACGTTGCCGAACCGATTGAAGTCGATGACCTCGCACGAGATCTTGTCCTGCTCGATCTCGGGCTCGGCGATCGTGACCACGGCCAACGTGGTCGGGTCCAGCTTCGGCCCGAGCTCCTCGATCCGCAAACCCGCCGCGAGCTGCGCCGTTGCGGGGCACAGCGTGTCGGGGGCTCGGAACGACTGTGCGTGCGGCGTACGGACTACGGTCGAAGAGGTGAGCTCCACCGCGGTTCGTACGCCTCCGGCGGCCTCCCAGGCGAGCGAAAGGAGACCGTTGTCGGGGCCGACCAGATGGCGTCCACTCTCGGTCTCGACGGCGACCTCTCGATCCTTTCCGACATTCGGATCGACGACCCCGAGCACCACCGCGTTCTCGGGAATGTAGGGCACCGAGTCCGCGAGAAGGAGCGCTCCCGAGGCGACCTCGAGCGGCCGAATCAGGTGCGAGAGGTCGACGATCGGGCACTGCGGGGCGATCCCGCTCATGACGGAGTGACAGAGTCCCACCCACTCGTTGCCGAGCCCGAAGTCGCTCAGGAAGACGATCGGCCGGGCGGAGGACATCCGGGCCTAGCATGCTCCCGCGCGCTCTTCGATGCAAGCTCGGGCGGGTTCGATCGACTGGGGGAAAGAGGCAGCCGAAGGCGGAGTTCGTCTACGCGCCGCTCCAGCGTTCGAGCGTCCGGTCGCCGGGCTCGGAGAAGCCGAACTTGCGGTAGAGCTCGTGCGCGTCGGCGGTGTGGAGAAACCACTTCGTGTGCGCGAACGGCCCTTCGTCGACCGAGAAGCGTACGAGCTCGACCCCGAGCCCGCGTCCTCGGTGCTCTTCGAGGACGTAGACGTCCGCGAGGTACGACTGCACATGGCCGTCCGAGACGGTGCGCGAAAACCCGATCTGTTCACCGTCGTGGTACAGGCCGACGACCCGCGCGGCACCGTCGATGAGCGCGTCCTGCACCTCCCGGGAGCGCCCCCTTGCCCAGTACGAAACGCCGCCGACGTATGCGTGGACGGCCTCGCGGTCGACCCGCGCAGAATCGTCGTCGAGCTCGTAGCCGTCCCCGAGGTCGCGCCTCACGCGGTCAGGGTCCGCAGGCGGAAGCCACCGTGGAACTCGTACGAGGCGACGACGACGGCGAGCGCGTCCCGCGCTGCCCGCTCCCCGAGCCCGACGTCGCGGGCGTCCGCGAGCGGGCTCCGAAGGAGCGCATGGATACCGCGGAACGCGTCGGGCGACAACCCCACCGTCTCGGGCAGGGCACACGCCGGGCAGACGGCGCCTCCGGCCCGTGGGAGGTAGCCGACGAGCTCGTGGGTCGCGCCGCACTCGACGCAGCCCTCGAGGTGCGGCACGTAGCCGGAGAGCCAGAGCAGCTTGAGCTGGAACGCGAGCGCGAGCGGGTCGAGAGCGGCTCGGCCATCGAGTCCGGGCGGGATCGCGTCCACCGCGGAGAGGAAACGCGACAGCGCCTCGAAGGCGCGCTCGTTTCGCTCCTCGTCGACGAACAGGCGCAGCATCGCCTCGGCGCCCACGAGCCCGACCGCGAGGCGGTACGAGTCCTCGCGGGTCGGCCTGTGGGCATCGACGAGCGACACGCCCGTGACCGTGTGCAGCTCGCCCGAGCCCTGGTGGAGGAGCAGCTCCGCGTGCGAGAAGGGCTCGAGGCGCGCGCCGAAGCGCGACTTCGTCTTCCGCACCCCCTTCGCGACGGCACCGACACGACCGCGCTCCGCCGTGTACAGGTGGAGCACGCGGTCGGCCTCCGCGAACCGAAACGACCGCAGCACGACCGCCTCCGTCTTGTACGTCCGCCCCACGCAGCCAGTGTAGGCAGGGGCCCGGTCTTCGTGGCTCCGAGCCACGACGTGCTTCTGGCCGCCCTCGCCCTCCTCGAACGCGCGGTCGCGGCCCTCGGCGTCGCAGTCCGGACAGAGGAGAGTCCCTCGCCGACCTCGCCCTCCAGCGCGACGTCGCCATGCCGCCGGGAGCGAGCTCCTCGCGGTCGCTCGGCGCCTCCCGCCACTGCGAGCGCGCGAGCTCGGTCGCCAGCATGTTCGTAGCGTCGCCACGAGTGCTCTAGGGCTGGCAACGAGGGCAGAACCAGGTTCCCCGCCCACCGACGCGCGCCTTGGCGATCGTCGTTCGGCAGCGCGGGCACGGCCGCCCGTCGCGGCCGTAGACCCGGAACTCGTCCTGCATCGCGCCCGCTGAGCCGTCCGGCGTCGAGTAGTCGCGAAGCGTCGAGCCCTGACGCGCGATCCCCGTTCGCAGGGCGGCGCGGATACCTCGGTGCACACGACCGACCTCGCCGGGCCCGAGGTCGTTCGCCGGCCGCAACGGGCTCACGCGCGCACGCCAGAGAGCCTCGTCCGCGTAGATGTTCCCGAGCCCCGCTACGACGCGCTGGTCGAGGAGGACGGCCTTGAGCGGCGCACGCCGGCGGGCGAGCTGCGCCGCGAGCCAGGTCGAGGTGAAGCGCGAGCCGAGCGGCTCCGGCCCGTTCTTCGCCGCGAGGTACGGCTCGACGTCGCCGGCCTCGAGCACGAGCCACGTTCCGAAGCGGCGCACGTCCCGGTATCCGAGCCGCGAGCCATCGTCGAGCTCGATCACCGCTCGCTCGTGGCTCGCCGGTGCGAAGCCGAAGCCTCCGGTCATTCGCAGATGGACGAGGAGCGCGAACCCGCTCTCGAGCCGGAGGAGCAAGTACTTCCCGCGCCGTTCGACAGCGCCGACGACATCCCCCTCGAGCTCCTCGGTCACCTCGAAGAGGTCGTAAGGCCGCGTCAGCCGCGGATCGAGGATCTCGACACGGGCGAGCGTCCGCCCCTCGAGTCGCGGCGCAAGCTGCGCCCGGATCGTCTCGACCTCCGGAAGCTCGGGCAAGAGGCGTCAGGCCACGACGTCGAGGAGGATGCCGTGCACGGGTGGCAGCTCCCCGCCGATGTCGTACGCAGCGAGCACAGCGGCGGCCGCGTGCTCGGCGGAGTCCTCGTCGCGCGCGTGCACATCTGCCAAGACCTGGCCGGCATCGACCGTCTGACCGCGCTTCGCGCTGCAGACGACGCCCACCGCGTGGTCGATCTCGCCGTCCTTCGCCCGCCGGCCGCCGCCCAGCTCGAGGCTCGCGACTCCGATCTCGAGCGCAGCGAGGCGGGTCACGATGCCGTCGCGTGGCGCCAGCACCTCGCGGACGACTGGCGCGCGCGGAAGCACGTCGAGGTCGGGATCGCCACCTTGCGCCCGAATCCAGCGCTCGTACGCCTCTCGGGCCGAACCGTCGGTCGTCACCCGCTCAGCCCGCAGTCGCGCCTCCTCGAGATCCACGCCGAGGTCCGAGAGGACGAGGAGGCGCGCGCACGTCTCGAGCACGAGCTCGGTCAGGTCCGGCGGGCCCTCGGCGCTCAACGTCTCCACCGCCTCGCGCACCTCGAGCGAGTTGCCGACGGCGTGACCGAGGGGCTGGTCCATGTCGGTGAGCAGACAGACGACCTCGCGCTCGGCTCGTCGCCCGAGGTCGACCATCTGTTCGGCGAGGATGCGTGCGTCGTCGAGCGTCTTCATGAACGCGCCGTTGCCGACCTTCACGTCGAGCACGATCGCGTCGGCTCCAGCGGCGAGCTTCTTCGACATGATCGAGGACGCGATGAGCGAGACGATGTCGACCGTCGCGGTGACGTCCCGGAGCGCATAGAGCTTCTTGTCCGCGGGGACGAGGTCACCGGTCTGACCGATGATCGCCATCCCGGCGTCACGTACCTGCGCGACGAACTCGTCGATCGTCAGCTCGACGCGGAAGCCGGGGATCGACTCGAGCTTGTCGAGCGTGCCTCCGGTGTGCCCGAGCCCGCGCCCGGACATCTTCCCGAAGGGAACCCCGCACGCCGTGACGATCGGACCCACCGCGATCGACGTCTTGTCCCCCACACCGCCCGTCGAGTGCTTGTCGACGACACGGCGTCCGAGCGCCGCGCCCAGATCGAGCGTCTCACCGGAACGGATCATCGCATCGGTCAGCGCAAGCGTCTCGCTCCCCGAGAGCCCCTTGAAGTAGACGGCCATGCACCACGCGGCCATCTGGTAGTCGGGCACGTCTCCGCGGGTGTAGCCGAGGACGAGCTCCGAGATCTCGCCGCCGGAGAGCTCCTCGCCGTTTCGCTTTCGCTCGATGAGCTCCGCGATGCGACTCACAGCTCGATCTGGCGGCCGGGCAGCCTTCGACCGGGCGGCTTGCCGCCGAGCCACGCGTTCACGGTCGCGCCCACATCGGCGAACTCACCCTCTTCGTGGATCCGGCCAGCCGCATTCCGCCCCGCCGCATAGGCGAGGAGCAGGGCGTGCTCGCGCGAATGATCGGTCGACGGAGTCGTCGGATCGCAGCCGTGATCCGAGCTCAGGATCAAGAGGTCGCCCGGATGCAGCGTCTCCAGGATGTCCGGGAGACGCCGGTCGAAGTCCTGCAGGCAGCGGTGGAAGTTCTCGGGGTCGTTCCGGTGTCCCCAGAGCATGTCCCACTCGACGAGGTTCACGAAGACGAGGCCCGAGTCGATCGCTTCGAGGAGCTCGATCGTCCGGTTGATCCCCTCCACGTTCGACTTCGTGGGGAACGACTCGTCGATGTCGCAGCCGGCGAAGATGTCCGAGATCTTCCCCACGGCATACACCGTGTTCCCGGCCTCGCGAATCAGCGAGAGGTAGTTCGGGCGCCCGGGCTCGAGCGAGAAATCGTGACGGTTCGGCGTGCGTTCGTAGTTCCCGGGCTCGCCCACGAACGGGCGCGCGATCACTCTCCCCACCGCATGCCGGCCGGTGAGGATCTCCCGCGCGACGCGACAGCCGTTGTAGAGCTCCTCGAGCGGGATCGTCTCCTCGTGAGCTGCGATCTGGAAGACGGAGTCGGCCGAGGTGTAGACGATCCACTTGCCGGTCTCCTGGTGCTCCTCGCCGAGCTCCTGGATGATCTCCGTGCCCGAGGCGGGCTTGTTGCCGAGCACGCCTCGCCCGGTCTGGTTCATGAACGGGTCGATGACGTCGTCCGGGAAGCCGTGCGGGTACGTCGGGAACGCCGTCGGCGTGACGATGCCCATCTGCTCCCAGTGACCGGTCGTCGTGTCCTTTCCCTTCGAGCGCTCGAGCAGGCGGCCCGCGACCGCCGGCGCGCCGGGCTGCGGAGGACAGCCTTCGAGTGGGATCACGTTCCCTAGCCCGAACGCCTCGAGGTTGGGCAGGTCGAGGCCGCCGACCGCGTGGGCGACGTTGCCGAGCGTGTTCGAGCCCTCGTCCCCGTACTCGCCCGCGTCCGGTAGCTCTCCGGCGCCCACGGCGTCGAGGACGATCACGCATGCGCGCGGCACTACTGGGCCGCCATCTGTGCGTGCGTACGTCCTCGGTCAGGCACGTGGCTATTCTACGGCGGCTTTGGACGACGCCCTCGGCATCCTCCTGCTCGCTGCCTACATCGTCGGGATCCTTGGCCTCTCGGCGTTGGTGACGTTGGCAGTCGTCAAGATCTTCCCGACCGAGCGGAATCCGAAGAAGCCGGACAAGCCGCAGCAACCGCCGCCGGGGAACGGTGGCGAGGGCGCCGGACGCCTCTTCCGCAAGGCAAAGCGCGGAACGGCGTAATCAGGCGACGCCGGCGGCGAGCGCGTCGTCGAGCGGCGTGTACTCCATCCCGTGCGCTTCGGCGACGGCCTCGTACGTGAGCTTCCCGGCGATCGCGTTCACGCCGCGCGCGAGCTCCGGATTCGCGGTGATGGCTCCGATCGGACCGAGCTCGGCCAACTGCTCGACGTACGCGAGCGTGACGTTCGTCAGCGCGCGGGTCGAGGTGATCGGCACGGCGCCGGGCATGTTCGCGACGCAGTAGTGGATGACTCCCTCGACCGTGTAGACGGGATCGTCGTGCGTCGTCGGCTGCGACGTCTCGGCACACCCGCCCTGGTCGATGGCGACGTCTACGAACACCGAGCCCTCCTTCATCGCGCGCAGGAGGTCCCGCGTGATCAGCTTGGGGGCGAGCGCACCGGGTATGAGCACCGCGCCGATCGTGAGGTCGGCGTCCTTGATCGACTCCTCGAGCTGGAGGCTCGAGGACATGAGGAGCTGCACGCGGCCGCTCAGGATCTGCTCGAGGAACCGCATGCGCTCCACGGAGCGCTCCAGGATCGTCACCTGCGCGCCCATCCCGAGGGCGATCACGGCAGCGTTGTAGCCGACCATTCCCCCACCGATGACGAGCACACGTGCGGGAGCGACCCCCGCGACGCCGCCGAGGAGGATTCCCCGCCCGCCCTTCGGCTTTTCGAGATGGTCCGCCCCGGCCTGCGGCGCGAGCCTGCCGGCGATCTCGCTCATCGGCGCCAGCAGCGGCAGCGCGCCGGAATCGGACTCGACCGTCTCGTAGGCGATCGCGGTGATGCCCGAGTCGAGGAGGGCGTTCGTCAGCGGCTCGTCGGCCGCGATGTGGAGGTACGTGAAGAGCGTGAGACCCTCGCGCAGCCGCGGGTACTCCTCCGCGATCGGCTCCTTGACCTTGAGCAGGAGATCCGTGCTCGCCCACACGTCCTCGACCGCGGTGATCGTCGCTCCCGCGCGCTCGTATGCCTCGTCCGGAAAGGCGCTGCCCGCTCCAGCGCCGACTTCGACGACGACCTCGTGGCCACCCTGGACGAGCTCGCGGGCGCCCGCTGGCGTCAGTGCGACCCTGTACTCCTGCGACTTGATCTCCCTGGCGACTCCGATCCGCATCGGGGGCGCAATCTATCGGGTTTCCAGGGGTGTTATGAATGCCGCCTACCCCGAAGGAGGAGGAGCCGTGTATACGTCGGGAGTCTGGGTCGTGAAGGAAGGTCGTGAGGGTGAGTTCGCGCGGCGCTGGCAGGAAGCCGTCGACGATGCAGCGCTGAGCAATCCGGGAGTCAAGTTCATGCTTCTGCGGGACTCGGAGAATCCCCGACGGTTTGTGAGCCTCGGTGAGGGCTGGCGGAATCACGACCAGATCGAGGCCGCGCTGGGCGCACCCGGGTATCAGGACGCGATGGCCGCGGTGTGGCGCGTGCTCGAGTCCGGCGAGCTCTCGACGCTCGACCTCGTCGCGGAGGTCAGCTAGGTCTCGCGCACGCCGTCTCGACGAGTGCGAGCGTGACGTCGACCATGGACTCGAGATCGGCGACGGCGATGTGCTCGTCGGGCGTGTGGATCTCCATCATCGCGTTCGCAAGGTTGACACACTCGAGGCCGCGGGCGTTGAAGACGTTCGCGTCGGCTCCGCCCCCGCTCAGCGCGTAGCGCGGCGTGAAGCCGGCCCGCTCGAGCGCCGCGGCCGCCAGTCGAACCGGCGCGTCACTCTCCCGGAAGCGGTAGCCGGGGAAGCTCGGACGCACCTCGCTCTCCACCTCGCACTCGGCGAGGCTCGCGGCGAAGGCCGCCGACTCGAGCATCTCACGCACGAGCTCGATCGCCTTGCGCTCGTCGTGCGACCGCACCTCGGCCGTGAAGGAACACCACTCGGGTACGACGTTTCGTGCCGTGCCACCCGTGATGACGCCGACGTTCGCGCTCGTCTCCTCGTCCAGGCGGCCGAGGCGGAAGTCCGCGATCGCCCGAGAAGCGGCTGCGATCGCCGAGCGCCCGTCCTCGGGAGCCATGCCCGCGTGCGCCGCGCGCCCGTGGAACCGGAAATCGAGTAGGCGTCCGTATGGTGAGCCGAGCACGATCTCGCCGATCGGCGCGCCCTGGTCGTAGACGAAGCCCGTCCGTGCGACGAGCCGAGTGTGGTCGAAGGCGTCCGCCCCCCGGAGCGAGACCTCCTCCTGTGGTGTGAACACGAGCTCGATCCCGGCGTGCGGCGTGCCTTCGCGGAGGATCCGCCGGATCGCCTCGAGCATGACGACGACCGCGGCCTTGTTGTCGGCGCCGAGAATCGTCCCTGCCACGTTGCGCACGACGCCGTCCTCCACGACCGGCTCGATCGCGGCCTCGGGCAAAACGGTGTCCGTGTGTGCGCACAAAAAGATCGGTGTCCCGCCCGCTCCGTTCGTCGGGGGCAGGTGGCAGTAGATGTTCCCGGCGTCGCCGTCGAGCGCCGTCCCTGCGTCGTCCTCGTCCCACTCGAGTCCGAGTCCCGTGAGGTATGCACCGACTCGGTCCGCGACCGCACGCTCCCTCCCCGACGGGCTCGGGATCGCGCACAGCTCGAGGAAGAGGTCGAGCAGGGGCGAGCTCAACTGCGGCTGGACGACGGCCACGTCGTCAAGGTACACCTGGCACGAGTGAGATTCCGCATGTGGCCGTGGGATTCGTCTACGGGACGCGTGAGATCACCGGCCGCCTCGCTGTCCGCCCCGGATCGGGCGCGTGGACTCGACCGGGCCAGGCGCGCTCGAAGGAGTGCCGTGCCCCGGACTAGCGGGCCGACTCGACGCGAACGCCTTCGCGTGAGCGGGCGCGATCGCTCGCCGCGCCGACGAAACCGCGAAAGAGAGGTGCCGGACGAGTCGGGCGCGACTTGAACTCCGGGTGGAACTGGCTGGCCACGAACCACGGGTGATCGGGAAGCTCGACGATCTCGACCAGCCGCCCGTCCTGGAACGTTCCCGAGACGACGAGCCCGGCCTCCACCAGCCCGGGGCGGAGCTCGTTGTTGACCTCGTAGCGGTGGCGGTGCCGCTCGTGGACAACGAGCTCTCCGTACGTCTCCTGGGCTCTCGTCCCCGCCTCGAGCTCGACCGCCTGCGCGCCGAGGCGCATCGTGCCGCCGAGATCCTCGATCTCCTTCTGCTCGGGTAGCAGGTCGATCACCGGAAACGGCGTCTCGGGATCCATCTCGGTGGAGTTGGCGCCGTCCATGCCGCAGACGTGGCGCGCGAAATCGGAGACGGCCACATGCATGCCGAGGCAGATCCCGAGGTAGGGAATCTCGCGCTCGCGCGCGACACGACATGCAAGGATCTTCCCTTCCCAACCGCGCGATCCGAACCCCCCGGGGACGAGGACGCCGTCGACCTGCTCGAACTCGCGAACGGCCTCCTCGTAGGACATGTGCTCGGCGTCGACCCAGCGGACACGCACGCGGCAGCCGTTGTGCACCCCTGCGTGCTTCAGAGCCTCGTGCACCGAGAGGTACGCGTCGTGGAGCTTCACGTACTTGCCGACGAGTGCGATCTCGACGTCGTCGCGGAGGTCGCGGCTGCGCTCGGTGAGCTCGCTCCACTCGCCGAGCTCGGCCGGGGGCGTGTCGAGCCCGAGCTTCTCGCACACGAGGGTGTCGAGCCCTTCCACACGCAACACCTCGGGGATCACGTACACGTCCGGGACGTCGGGCGAGGCGATGACCGCGCGTCGGTCGACGTCGGCGAAGAGGGCGATCTTGTCGCGAATGTCGTCGGAGAGCGCCTCCGTGGAACGGCAGACGACGATGTCGGGATGGATACCGATCCGGCGGAGCTCGTTCACCGAGTGCTGCGTCGGCTTCGTCTTCAGCTCGCCCGCGGCGGGAATGAACGGGACGAGTGTGACATGGAGGTAGACGACGTTCTCCGGTCCGACCTCGCGCCGGAACTGGCGGATCGCCTCGAGGAACGGGAGCGACTCGATGTCGCCGACCGTCCCTCCGATCTCGGAAATGACGACATCGGCGGGCGCGACCTTCTCGGCGCGGCGGATGCGCGCCTTGATCTCGTTCGTGATGTGCGGGATGACCTGCACCGTCGCCCCGAGGAACTCGCCCTTGCGCTCGCGCCGCAACACCGAGTCCCAGATCGCTCCGGCGGTATGGCTCGCATTGCGGGAGAGGTTCTCGTCGATGAAGCGCTCGTAGTGCCCGATGTCGAGATCCGTCTCTGCCCCGTCCTCCGTGACGAAGACCTCGCCGTGCTGGAACGGGCTCATCGTGCCCGGGTCGACGTTCAGGTACGGGTCGAACTTCTGTGCGCTGACCGAGAGTCCGCGGGACTTCAGGAGTCGTCCCAGAGACGCGGCGACGATCCCTTTCCCGAGCGCCGACACGACACCACCCGTGACGAAGACGTACTTGGCCACGGGGTCTCACCGTAGCAGGCGCCGGGGTCGGAGGTTGCCGGGCGCATCGCGCCTCCTTCGTAGCCTTGTGGCTCTGAGCCAGGAGGCCTCGTTCGCCGCACGGATCAGCCCTCGGTCAGAGACGCGATGAACTCCGCGCCGCCGGCCATCCGCTCGAGCTCCTCGCGGCGAACGAGATCGTCGAGCTCCTCGATCCGGGCGTGCGTCGGGTCGCCCGGCACCTTCTCGACTCGAAAGTGGCGATCGGCGATGCTCGCGATCTGCGGAAGGTGCGTGATCGTAAGCACCTGTGCACGGCCGGCCAACCGCTGGAGAGTCGCGGCAACCGCGTGCGCGGTGACGCCGCCGATGCCGGCGTCGATCTCGTCGAAGACGAGCGTCTCCCCGCCTGCGACGGCCGCGAGTGCCAGCGCGATGCGCGAGAGCTCGCCGCCCGAGGCCGTGTCGGCGACGGGTGCGAACGGCAGCCCCGGGTTCGGCCGAACCAGAAAGACGACCTCGTCGGCCCCGGTCGCGCCGAGGTCTCGCTCGCGGAGCTCGGCGAAGAACTCGCCCTCGCCCAGGCCCAGCCCTTGGAGCTCGTCGGCAACCGCCTCGGCGAAGGAACTGGCCTGCGAGCGGCGAACGGCGCGAAGCTCCTCGGCGAGTGACCCGACGCGGGCCTCGGCCGCGGCGACAGCCGCCGCCGCCGCCTCGACCGGATCGTGGCCCGCAGCAGCCTCCGCGAGCTCGGCGCGGGCGGCTTCCGCCCGCTCGAGCAGCTCCTCGTAGGACGAGGCGCCGAAGCGCCGCTCGAGGTCGGCGATGCGCTCGAGGGTCGACTCGATCTCCTCGACCCGTGCCGGATCCGTCTCGAGCGAGGCGAGGAACGAGTGCAGGTCGCTCCCGACCTCGCGCAGCCTGACCGCGACGTCTCGCAGTTCCTCGCCGGCCGCGGCGAGCTCGGGTGCGAGCCGCTCGAGCGGTGCGAGCGCGTGCTCCGCCCGGGCTGCGAGCGAGGTCGCCCCGTCCCCTTCGTCGGGCGCAATCGCGTTCGCCGCCTCCGCAGCACCCTCCGCGAGCTCGGTGACGTGGCGAAGACGCTCGCGCTGCGTCCGCAGGCTCTCCTTGTCGCCCGCTCCCAGATCCTCGGTTCCCTCGACGAGCAGCTCGAGCTCGGCGAGTCGCGCAGCCGCGGCGCCGGCGTCCCTGGACAGCTCGTCATGGCGCTTGCGCGCGGCGCCGAGCTCGCGCCAGGCCGTCGCCGCCTCCCGTCTGCGCTCGAGCTGCTCGGTGCCGCAGAACGCGTCGAGCACGTCGAGCTGAAATGCCGCGCGAGCGAGCCGGCGCTGCTCGAATTGTCCCGACATCGCGATCAGGCGCTCGGCCGCGGCGGCGACGTCCTCGCGCGCGACCGCGCGACCCCAAGCGTAGGCGCGGGTTCGCCCGTCGGCGAACACCCGTCGCGCCAGCACGAGACCCGATTCGCCCTCGGGTCGCAGCTCGGCGAGCGGAGCGAGGTCCTCTTCGTCGAAGAACCCGTTCGCCACGTCGAGCTCGGCTTCGACGTACGCCTCGGCCGCGGCGGCCCCGACGGAGGATGCATCCGCCTTCGTCCCGAGGAGCAGCCCGACGGCCTGCGCGAAGATCGTCTTCCCCGCCCCCGTCTCGCCGGTCACCGCGTTCAGGCCCGGGTCGAACGAGAGATCCGCCTCGCGAATGAGGACGAGGTTCTCGATCCGGAGCCTACGAAGCAAAGCTCTGGCGGTAGCGCCGGACGAAGGTCGCCTCGGGAAGCGTCGCGAGGAGCGAGCGCTCGGGCCCGATGCGAATCACGGCGCGGTCCGACTTGCCGAGCGTGGCGACACGATGGCCGTCGACGAGCACTCCCGCTTCGACGTCGTGCGTCCGGTTCCACACGATCACGTCGGCTCCCGGCGGAATGACGAACGGCCGCGCCTGCAGCGAGTGCGCGGCGACGTACGTGAGGGCGATCGCCTCGAGCCCCCACATGAGCACCGGGCCGCCGTTCGACAGGTTGTACGCGGTCGAGCCGGTGGGGGTCGAGCAGATGATCCCGTCACAGGGCTGCCGACCCAGCTCCTCACCGCCGACCGCGAGCTCGAGCTCGACCATGCGTCCGAGCGACCCGCTGGCTACGACGGCGTCGTTGACCGCACGGCCCGTCCCACTCGGATGCTCGACCTCGAGCGTCGGGAGCTCGACGACCTCGTACTCGCCGGCGAAGACCCGTGTCAGCCCCGCCTCGAGGTCGCGCCGCCCCATCGAGCTCAGGAACCCGACGCGTCCGAAATTCACGCCGATGACCGGGACACCCGTCCCCAGGTAACGGGTGAGCGCGCGCAGGACCGTCCCGTCGCCTCCGAGCACGACCGCGATGTCGACCGCAGTGGCATCGGCCGCCGGCTCGACGCCGTGCTTCTCGCCCTCGTCCGGTGGGAAGAAAAGATCCACGCCGTGCTCGGCCGCGACGGCCTGCAGCCGGGCGAGACCGGCCCCGATCTGACCCGGCTTGCCGTGTGTCACGACCGCCGCTCTCGCGACGGTCCTAGCCAACGGCCTCGGCGATCCAGCGGTCGATGTCATCGATGTGGGATTGAGCCGCGCGGTTGACGAAGTGGACGAAGAACTCCCGGTTCCCCTTCGGGCCGGGCAGTCCGGAGTCTACGACCCCGATCGTGTCGCCACCCCAGCCACGTGCAGCTTCGATGACGCTCTCGAGAACCTTCCGTTGCACGTGAGGGTCTCGCACCACACCCTTGCGCACCTCGGCCCGTCCCGCCTCGAACTGCGGCTTGACGAGGACGAGGGCGTCCCAGCCGGGGGCGGCAAGAGCGAGCACGGGCGGCAGCGCCTTCGTCACGCTGATGAACGAGACGTCGCAGACGACCAGCTCGGGCGCGAACGGGAGCACGACGAGCGAGCGCGCGTTCGTCCGCTCGAGCACGGTGACGCGGGGATCCGCGCGGAGCCGCGGGTGGAGCTGGCCGTAGCCGACGTCGATGGCGACGACACGCTTCGCCCCGGCCTGCAACAAGCAGTCGGTGAAGCCGCCCGTCGAGGCGCCGACGTCCGCACAATCGCGACCTTCGACGGGAACGTGAAGTGAATCGAGCGCGTGCTGCAGTTTCTCACCACCGCGCGACACGAAGCGCGGGGGGCGCTCGACGACGAGCTCGGCCCCCTCGTCGAGTTGCTGCCCCGGCTTGTCGTGACCCCGGACCAAGCCGGCGAGAACGAGTGCCTGGGCCTGTGCGCGCGACTCCGCGAGCCCGCGTTCGACGAGAAGCGTGTCCAGGCGTTTCTTCACGTCGAGGCCGCCGGCGCCCCGGTCCGCACGGGGCGCTGAATCGCGGCGGCACGACGAGGCAGACGCCGGCATCGAATGCGCCGAGCCACGGTTGAAGGTGACGTCCAGCGGGTACTCCCGTTCATCGTGGCTTCATCCGTTCACCGTCCCTTCACCCGACTGAGGGTAAATAGGCATGCGGAAACCGCCGACTCCATGTTGGTGCCGAAAGGACGCTTGCCCTGGGGGCCGAACTGGAGGTGAAGAAATGCCGACTTGGCTCATGTTCATGATGATCCTGCTCGTGGCGATCGCGCTCTCGCTCGACCTCCGGCGCAACAGTGCCGAGGAGCTGACCGACGTCACTGGAAAGGACGACGCCGCGAAAGCGACTCCGGACCAGCCGATCCGCCCGAACGTCCGCGACGTCCTCGAGAACGGTCATCGCGGCGCCGTTCCTCGACCGCTCAAGGTCAGGCGTTCAGGGCAGGACGTCCGCAAGCATCGCTGAGCGACCGTCTACGTCGGAGCAACACGGCGGGCACCGATCAGGCGTCCGCCGTAGCCCGGCTCACCGAGCCGGACGACCTCGACGCTCCGGCCGGTCTGAGGGGCATGCACCATCCGTCCGCGGCCGAGATAGAGGCCGACGTGCCCGAGGCCCTCGAAGAAGAGGACGTCGCCTGGCTCCATGCGAGCCGTCGGCACGCGCCGGCCCTCGCCGTAGAGCGCGTACGAGCTGTGCGGCAGGTCGATTCCGACGCGACCGTACGCCCAGCGGACGAGCCCGGAGCAGTCGAACCCGACGGCCGGTGACTCGCCGCCCCAGCGGTACGGGACGCCGACCGCCTTGAGCGCGATCTCGGCTGCGCGCTCGCCCTTCGTCGGAGCTTCGTACTCGGGGACGTCATGAGCGTCCCGAGGACTCCTGCCTTCGTCGCCGAGGGCCGTGGTAGGGGCGGCTGCCGCACAGGCGATGAGACCGGTGACGGCGAACGTGAGCAGGCAGCTGCGGAGGCGGGTCGACATAGAAGGAGAACGACGGTCCGCGTACGCAGGCGAATGTGGGCATGCGACACGAACCTGGTCTGTTCGGGAAGGTCAGATCGTAATCGGATCGGCACCCGCGTCAACCCCCCACGTTGCTGCCCGCGGCAACGGTCTCGACGAGCCCGCGGAGCACGCTCGTATCCGCGCTGACGCCGTCGAGATGCTCCCGGACACGCTCGGCTGCGCTGTCCGCCAGCTGACGCACCTCGTGGGGCGGAAGTCGCGAAGCGACGCCGTCGCCGTCCAGGATGTCGTCGACGACCTGGAACAGGAGCCCGAGATCCGCGCCGAACGTCCGCCAGACGGCCTGATCCTCCTCGGGAACACCCGCCACTCGGAGCCCGAGGCCGACCGAAGCGGCGAACAGGCGACCGGTCTTCAGACGGTGGAGCTCCGCGAGGTCGTCGTGATCGCCGGTGACGTCACGGTACTGGCCACCGATCATGCCGAGCGTCGCGTCCACGAGCTCGCGCGCCACTCCGGGGTCCTCGTAGGTGAGCGCGAGCCTGAATGCCTCTCCCAGCAATGCGTCACCCGCGAGCAGAGCGACTCCCTCGCCGAACGCGATGTGCGCGCTCGGACGGCCGCGCCGCTCCGCGTCGTCGTCCAGCGCCGGCAGGTCGTCGTGAACGAGCGAGAACGTGTGCACGAGCTCGAGCGCGGCGGCCGCGGGGAGTGCCTGCTCGACGTCCCCGCCGGCTGCCTCGGTCACCGCGAGACAGACCACGGGCCGGATTCGCTTGCCTCCCGTCTCGAGGGAATAGCGCAGCGCCTCCTCGAGCCGTCCGAGCGACGACGAGAGCTCCAGCGCGCCGACGTACGCCTCGAAGTCGGCGCGGAGCTCCTCAGCCGTCCGCATCGGCGATCGTCCGCGCGCGCGTCAGCTCGGCCTCGATCTGGCGGGCGAGCTCGGCCAGCTCGGTGATGACCTCCACGGCTTCGCTCCCATCGACGTCGTCCGCCTCCGCGAGCCGCTCGAGCTCCTCCCGGCGCTCGTTGAGCCGCCCGAGGAGCTCCTCGGCCCGGGCGAGAGCCTCCTCAACATCTGTCACGCGTCGTCCACCTCACGTGCGATCCGTCCGAGGATGCCGTTCACGAGGCGTGCCGCGTCCTCCGACGCGTAGCGCTTCGCCAGCACGACAGCCTCGTTGATGGACACCTCGAGAGGCACCGTCCCCTCCTCGAGCTCGTAGACACCGATCCGCAGGATATTGCGCTCGAGCGTACCCAGCCGATCGGCGGGCCAGTCCGGGGAGGCCTCCGTCACGCGCCGATCGAGCTCGGGCGCGCGAGCCGCGACCGCCGTCGCGAGATCGCGGGCGTACTCGTCAGGCTCGCCCTCGTAGAGCGAGGCGAGCTCCTGACCGGTGAGATCCCACTGGTAGAGGAGGAAGAGCGCCTGCCGGCGGCCGGCTCTGCGGCCCACGGGAGCACTCACGAAGGTGACAGCGACGGCACGCGCCCCTCGAGCTCGGCGAGCGTCGTCGTCGAGTACTCGCCACTGTCGAACTCGCGTGAGCGGAGCACGTCGAGGGCGACTTCGCGAGTCGTCGGGATGCCCTCGATCTCGAGCTCCTCGAGAGCACGCCGCGCGCGCGCGAGCGCGGCCGGGCGTGACTCGTCCCAGACGACCACCTTCGCGATCAGCGAGTCGTAGAAGGGCGGGATCTCGCTGCCGTCTGAGACCGCCGTGTCTACCCGTACACCTGCGCCGAGGGGCGGCGCGAACCTCCGCACGGTCCCGGGAGCCGGGAGGAAGCCATGCGCAGGATCCTCGGCGTTGATCCGGATCTCGACGGCGTGGCCTCGCCGAGGCGCCCGCCCGGTGAGCTCGAGCTGCTCACCGGCAGCGATCCGCACCTGCTCCCGCACGATGTCGATCCCGGTGACGAGCTCCGACACCGGGTGCTCCACTTGGAGGCGGCAGTTCACCTCGATGAAGTAGAAGCTGCCGTCGGGCCCGACGAGGAACTCGAACGTCCCGGCATTGCGGTACCCGATCGCGCGGCAGGCGTGCTCGACCGCACTCTCCATCTCGGCCCGCGTCTCCTCGTCGATTCCCGGCGAGGGTGACTCCTCGACGAGTTTCTGATGCCTTCGCTGGATCGAGCACTCGCGCTCGCCGAGCGTCAGGACCCCATCCTCGTCGTCGCACAGCACCTGGACCTCGACGTGCCGGGCGGGCGTCACGAACTTCTCGACGTAGAGGGCGCCGTCACCGAAGGCGGCATCGGCCTCTGCGCTCGCGGCCCCGTACGCGTCCGGGAGGTCTTCTTCGGAGGTGACCAGCCGCATTCCCTTGCCGCCGCCTCCCATAGCAGCTTTGAGCAGCACCGGGAAGCCGACCTCGGCTGCCTCGCGGCGGAGGTCGCTCAGACCCCCGGTACCGTCGGAGCCTGGCACGAGCGGGACCCCGGCCGCGCGGAGTGTCTCCTTCGCTCGCACCTTGTCTCCCATCTGCTCGACGACGTCCGCGGTGGGACCGATGAAGACGATGTCCGAACCTTCGCATGCCCGCACGAACGCGGCATTCTCGGCGAGGAAGCCGTAGCCCGGGTGCACCGCCTCGCAACCCGTGTTCTCGGCGGCCGCGACGACGTTCGAGATCAGGAGGTAGCTGTCGGTCGCCGGCGGGGGCCCGATACAGACGGCCTGGTCGGCGAGCCGCACGTGAAGCGCGTCCCGGTCGGCGGTCGAGTAGACCGCGACGGCCTCGATTCCCAGCTCGTGGAGGGCGCGAATCACCCGCACGGCGATCTCACCCCGGTTCGCGACGAGGACGCGCGAGAACACGTACGCCCTCTAGGCCCCTAGACCGCCGGGGGCACGAGGATCGGTTCGATCTCGAAGAGAAGCTGACCGAACTCGACCGGCTCTGCGTTCTCGACGTGGATCGACCGTACCGTGCCGGCAGATTCGGCCTTGAGCTCGTTGAAGAGCTTCATCGCCTCGAGGATGCAGAGCGTCTGACCCGGAACGACGATATCGCCGATGTCCACGAATGCCGGCGCACCCGGATTCGGTGCGCGGTAGAAGACCCCGACCATCGGTGACTCGACACGGACGACGCCGTCCCTGGCCTCCGGCTCGGAGCTGGCGACGACGACCTCGGCGTCAGCGAGGGAGACGGTGCCGAGGGTGGCAGGTCCGGGCTCGTCCGCGCGACGGACTGAGACGCGCATACCCTCGTCCTCGATCTCGATCTCGCCCACTCCCGACTCCTGCACGATCTTGACGAGCTCCCGAATCCGCTCGCCGCGCTCGGCGTCGTCGTCCTCGGCGACCAGCCCGGTATCCGGCGAGTGGCGCGCTCGGATTTTGTGGAGAAGCTGCTCGGCGTCGGTGCCGAACATCGCGATGAGGACGAGCTCCTCCTCGCTCGCGGCGAGCCCTTCCGCCTGCTCGCGCACGTCCTCGGTCGTCACCGGGTCCTCGGCGGGCAGAAGTCGCGGCGACAGGAGCTCGACCGCGCGCCCGACGGTCTCGTCGATCGGCTCGGGTGTGACGCCGTAGCCGCCCTGAACGAGCTCACGAAACTCGTCGATGACCGTGCCGTAGCGCCTCGCGTCCAGGACGTGAAGCAGGGCCTGCGAGGCGAGAATCTGCCCGATCGGCGCGGCGAGTGGAGGCCATCCTGCCTCGGCACGTACCCGGCCGACCTCCTCGAGCACCTCGAGGAGACGATCCGCCGCGGCGTGCGCGCGCAGATGGAACTCGAGCGCAGCGACGAGCCCGGCCGGCAAGTCGTACTCGGCGGCGCGGACCGCGATCCGTGGCGCGACCGGAGCGACCGGCTCGTCGCCGATGTGCTCGTCGATGACGTCAGCCGCGTCCCACAGCTTCGCTGCGTCGAGGCCCGTCGCGTGGCCGAGCCCATCGAGCGACTCGGCGAGGGATTCCCCCGAGACCCGGTGGAGAGCCAGCGCGAGCGGATACACGGCCGTGGCGACGAGATCCGCACCCGCCTCGACCGCGGCGAGCGCAGAGGCGAGGCCGACCCCCGCAGCGCCCTGGACGTAGAAGCCTACGGGAAGCTCGCTCGCCTCCCTGATGCGGGCGACGAGCTCCTGTGCTCGATGAGGTACGAGCGCCCCCGTCGGGTCGTTGACGATCACGCGCGTCGCACCGAGCTCGGGCAGCTTGCGTGCCTGCTCGACGAGCGTGTCCGTCTCTCCCGTTCGGCCGGGGCTGTAGACGAGACCAGCGTGGAACGCGCCGCCGGCATTCGTGATCGCGGCGCCCGCCTCACGGAGGTTGGAGACGTCGTTGAGCGGGTCGTGGAGCCGGAAGACCTCGATGCCGTTCTCCGCCGCGCACGAGACGAACCGCCCGACGATGTCGCCCGAGACGGGTCGCGAGCCGACGAGGAAGCGACCACGCAAGGCGATTCCCAACGGTGTCGAGACGCGGGCCTTGATCGCGCGGATACGCTCCCAGGGGCTCTCGACACGCCGCCGGACCGTCGCGTCGAAGACGCCGCCGCCCGAGACCTCGAGACAGGCGAATCCAGCCTGATCGAGGATTTCGGCCACGTGCAGAACCTCCCCGGTCGGCAGCGCGCCGGCGAGCGGCTCCTGCGAGAGCAGGCGAATCGTCGTGTCGACGAGCTTCGGCACGATCGGGACCTTAGCGACCTAACAGAGCGAGATCACCGACTGCGCCGTCGAGGGCTGTAGCAGCGTCGACCGAGCGGCCAACGAACCCTCCTCGCAGCGCGTGCGCTGTCCGCCCAGTCCCGTGGCTCGGAGCGGGAGCACGACTTCGCGAAGCGGGGCGGCCGCGCGAGGCTCGCGCACGACACCTCGTGAAGAGCGTCCCCACGCCGGTCAGGCGCGCGAGATGTAGCGGCCGTCACGAGGATCGACCTTGATCCGCTCACCGCGGTCGACGAAGAGCGGTACTTGCACGACCGCGCCCGTCTCGAGCGTCGCGGGCTTCGTCACGTTCGTGACCGTATCGCCGCGCACGGCGGGCTCCGTCTCCGCCACTTCGAGCTCCACCGAACCGGGAAGCTGGAGCCCGGCAGGCTTTCCGTCGACCGCGAGCATCTGCACCGAGCTCGACGGCGCGAGGTATGCGAGCTCGTCGGCCACGTCGGCATGTGGAAGGCCGAACTGCTCGAAGTTCTCCTCGTCCATGAAGTGCGCCTCGGAGCCGTCGTCGTAGAGGAACTGGACGCTCTTGACCTCGGTGTGCACGCGTGCGAACTTCTCGCCGGCCCGGAACGTGCGATCGACGACAGCTCCCGACTCGAGCGCCTTGAGCTTCGTCCGCACGAACGCGCCGCCCTTGCCCGGCTTCACGTGCTGGAACTCGACGATGCGCCAGACCGAGCCGTCGAGCCCGATGTGCATCCCGTTTCGGAACTGGTTCGTCGAGACCGTCTCGGCCATGACAGCGGCGCAGTGTAGTCGCCTGCGTAGAGTGCCGCCGTGACGCAGTGGGCGTATCGTGGCCGCTCTCCGAGCGCGCCCATGGACGCCTCGAGCCTCGTCGCGGTCGTCGCCCGCCTCGAGGAGCACGGGATCGACGTCTGGCTCGACGGAGGGTGGGGTGTCGACGCGCTCCTCGGCCGGGAAACCCGAGAGCATGACGATCTCGATGTCGTCGTGGAGGTCGTGCACTCGGACCGCGTCGTTCGGCTGCTCTCCGATCTGGGCTACGAGCTCGTCGCAGGCAGAGCCCCGAAGAGCTTCGTCCTGGTCGACGAACATGGCCGGCAGGTCGACGTGCATCCCGTCACCTTCGATCGAGACGGTGGCGGCGTCTACCGCATGGAGGAAGGCGAGTGGGTGTACCCGGCCCAGGGATTCTCCGGACGGGGCACGGTGGACGAACGGGCGGTGCGCTGCCTCAGCCCCGAGATCCAGGTGCTCGTCCACGCCGGCTACGAGCTCACCGACAAGGACTACCTCGAGCTGTATCTGCTCCGCGAGCGCTTCGGCGTGACGATTCCGGACGCGTTGGTCGACCGCGTCGACGCCGCGGGCCAGGCTCGTCCTACTCGACCATGAGCAGCTCCTTCGTGAACTGCGTCAGCCGCTCACAACCGTCCTCGGTGACGAGCACGAGGTCCTCGATGCGAACACCGGCCTCGCCTGGGAGGTAGATCCCGGGCTCGACCGAGACGATGTTCCCGGGCTCGAGGACGTCGGTCGACTCGGGCCGGAGCACGGGCCCTTCGTGGATCTGGAGGCCCACGCCGTGGCCCAGACCGTGCCCGTACGCCCAACCGAGCTCGGCCATCTCGATCGCGACCCTAGAGGCCGCATCGGCGTCCCGACCGTGGACGCCCGGACCGACCGCGGCGAGGCCGGCGAGCTGCGCCTCGAGACAGAGCGCGTGGAGCCCCGCAAGCCGTTCGGCCACGTCGCCCACGGCGAACGTGCGGGTGCAGTCCGAGCAGTAGCCGTCCACGACGCAGCCCGCATCGACCGTCACGAGCGCCCCACGCTCGATCGGATCGTCCCCGGGCACCGCGTGCGGGGAGGAGCCCGTCGCACCGGCCGCGACCACGGTCGGGAACGAGACGTCGGGAGCTCCTGCCTCGCGGAAGCTCCGCTCGACCCACCACGCGAGTTCGCGCTCGCTCCGGCCGCTGAAGCGCTCCTGCGAGAGTGCGGCGAAGATCTCGTCCGAGAGCGCCCCTGCGCGGCGCATGGTCGCGATCTCCTCGGAGTCCTTCACGAGCCGGAGCGACTCGACGAGGCCCGACGACGGCACGGCGTCCACGCCGGCGTCGACGAGCACCCGGTAGCCGGCATACGGCATGTTCGCGGTCTCGAAGGCGATGCGGCGGCCGCTCAGGAGCTCACCGATCGCAGGCAGGAGATCCCGCGCGGTCTCCACGAACTCGACGCCATCGATCATCCGCGCCCGCGAGGCGTATCGGAAGTCCGCGTAGAGAGCAGCACTTCCGTCCGGCTCGACGAGCACGGCCGCGTTCGAGCTCTCGAGCCCCGTCAGGTAGCGGACGTTGGCCTGCCCTCCGAGGACGTACGGTGGGCCGGCGACGAGCAACGGCTCGCTCAGCCCGGCGGCGAGCCGCTCGATTCGGCTCACTCGCGAGTCCGCGCGAGGAACTCGAGTGCCTCGCGATAGCCCTCGGGCCCCTTGCCGACGATGCGGTCGGCCACGAGCCCTTCGAGGACCGAGAACCTCCGCCACTCCTCACGCGCGTCGACGTCGGAGAGGTGCACCTCCACGACCGGGACCTCGAAGAGCTCGACGGCGTCCCTGATCGCCCAGGAGTAGTGCGACCACGCACCGGGGTTGATGATGATCCCGTCGGCCCACTCGTACGCCTCGTGGCACCAGTCGATGAGCTCGCCCTCGTGGTTCGACTGGCGGCAGAGGACCGTGCAGCCGAGTTGTCGTGCCCACTCGTAGAGACGGGTCTCGAGCTCCGAGAGCCCGATGCCGCCGTAGAGCTCGGGGTCGCGGCGCGCCAGAACGTCGAGGTTGACGCCGTTGAGCACGAGGATTCTCACGCGCGCAACCTATGCGATCAGGGCGTCGAGAGCGGCGCGAACGGCGTCCTCGTCGAGCTCCACCCCGAGGAGAGGCTTCCCGGGCGCCTCGAGCAGGACGAGCCTCGGACGCCCGTTCCGAGTCTTCTTGTCGCGTGCGAGCGCGGCCCAGGCGAGTTCGCGATCGACCTTCGCCGGAGCCGGGCGCAGGAGCTCCTCGACCAGTCGTGCGTCGTCCTCGAGGCCGGAGAGCCTGAGCGCCGCCATGAGGCCGAGGGCAACGGCTCGTCCATGCGGAACCGAGTAGCCCGAGGCAGCTTCGAGCGCGTGTGCGAACGTGTGGCCGAGGTTGAGCTGCGCGCGCTCGCCGGCTTCGCGAGGGTCGCGCAGGCAGACGGCCGACTTGAACGCTGCGCACCGTCGGACTTGCTCGGACAGTTCGAGCTCCCAGATCCGCTGCCCCATGAGAAGCCCGGACTTCACGATCTCGGAGCGTCCGTTCGCCAGCTCCTCCTCGGGCAACGTCGAGAGCAACGACGTGTCGATGACCGTCTCGCTGGGCCAGTGGAATGCTCCGACGAGGTTCTTCCCCTCAGGGAGGTCGATGCCGGTCTTTCCGCCGATCGCTGCATCCACCTGCCCGACGAGAGTCGAGGGCACCGGCACCCAGGCGACGCCTCGCATGTACGTGGCGGCGGCGAAGCCGGCCACGTCCGTGGTCGAGCCCCCGCCGACGGCGACCAGCGTCGCATGCCGCTCGACTCGCAAGGCGCGCCAGAGACGCTCTACCTCGGCGACCGTCTTCGCGGCCTCCCCGGCGGGGAGAACGTACGTCGCTTCGAGGCCGTGGAGCCGAGCGACACGCTCGTCCGCAACGAGCACGTCGCCGCGAGCGTCGCGATGCGAAGCGAAGTGCACTCCTGCCGCCGCGAGCACCGCGCCGTCGAGATCGCGCGCCGAGCTGTCGGCCGCCGCCTCGTAGAGTGGTCGACGCTTCTCGAACAGAGTGCGAAACACGTCCTGGTCTCGAGCCAGCGGCCGCTCGCTTGCCGCCACGCGATCCCACGCCTCCTCGGGCGTCGTCTGCAGGTGGAGCGTGAAGGCGTGCTCGGCAAGGGCTTCGCGGGTCCTCGGCGAGCCGAGCCCGCCTCCGCCGATCTCGATGACGGCGAGCCGCCGGCTCGAGAGGACGTCGAGCGCCGCCTGCTCCTCGAGC
>DATIBA010000011.1:0-11443 GCA_035457765.1 Gaiellaceae bacterium | reverse complement strand
AAGACGCTACTGACCGCCTTCTACCAGCCGAGCACGCGAACCCGTCTCGCAACCGAGGCGGCGATGCACCGGCTCGGCGGACACGTCCTCGGGTTCTCCGACGCGAAGATGACCCGCGCCGGCGACTTCTACCAGGAGTCGATCAAGGACACCGTCCACATGCTGGAGTACTACGGCGACGTCATCGCGATGCGCCATTTCCAGCAGGGGGCGCCCGCGGAGGCTGCGAAGTGGGCGTCGGTTCCGGTCATCAACTGCGGTGACGGCTGGGGCGAGCACCCGACGCAGGTGCTGACCGATCTCTATACGACGTCGAAGGAGCTCGGTCGCCTCGACGGGCTGACCTACCTCCTCGTCGGCGACATGCGTATGCGCACGATGCACTCGATCCTCTACGCGCTCTCGCAGTTCGACGCCAAGGCGTATCTCGTCGGGCCGCCGGAGATGTCGCTCCTGCCCGAGTTCATGCTCGAGCTCGATGAGCGGAACGTCCGTTACGAGGAGGCCGAGTCCGTGGAGGACGCCATCTCCGAGTGCGACGTGATCTACATGGAGCCGGTCGTCCAGGCCGACTACACCGCGTCGCGCGTCGAGCGCGGCGAGGGCGGAGTCGCTACCACGCCGAGGACCTACCAGGTGACGCGCGAGCTCCTCCGTACGTCGGCGAAGCCGGGGGCGATCGTCCTGCACAGCCTTCCTCGCATGGACGAGCTGCCCACGGATGTGGACGCCACGCGCCACGCCCGGTACTGGCAGGAGGCGTTCAACGGCGTCGTCATGCGAATGGCGCTCCTGGCACTCGTGCTGGGAGCCGTGGAGTAGCGGGCATGGAGCTCACGCTCAACGGCGAGACGGTCGTCGCGGAGCCGCGCGAAGGGCAAAGCCTGCTCGAGTTGCTCCGCGACGACTTCGGCCTCCGCTCGATGAAGGACGGCTGCGCACCCGAGGGCTCGTGCGGGGCGTGCACGGTCCTCGTCGACGGGAAGGCCGTCGTCTCCTGTGCACAGAAGGCGACCCGCATCGTGGGGAAGAGCGTGGTCACGCAGGAGGGGCTCTCGCAGGAACGCCGGAAGCTCTGGGCCGAGTCCTTCGTCGCGGCAGGGGCGTCGCAGTGCGGTTTCTGCTCGCCCGGAATCGTCATGAAGACGGAGGCGCTCCTCGCGAAGAACCCAGAGCCCACGCGAGAACGAATCGCCCACGCGCTGCTCGGGAACCTCTGTCGCTGCACGGGCTACACGAAGATCCTCGACGCGGTCGAGCTCGCAGCCGCTGCGCACCGCGGTGAGCCGCGCGTCGAGGAAAACGGAGGCGGCGTGGGAGTGGGCGCCCGCGCCCCTCGCTACCAGGGTGAGGACCTCGCGCTCGGCGACAAGCCGTTCGTCGCGGACCTCGTGGAGCCCGGAATGCTGCACGGCGTCCTGCGCTTCTCCGAGCACCCGCGCGCACGCGTGCTGCGGATCGACATCTCGCGAGCGCTCTCGCATCCGGGCGTCGTCGCAGTCGTCACCGCCGCGGACGTGCCCGGCGAGCGCACGCAGGGGGTGCTCACGAAAGACTGGCGGCAGTTCGTCGCCGAAGGCGAGACGACGGCGTACGTAGGAGACGTGCTGGCAGCCGTGGCCGCGGTAACCCGCGCAGCCGCCCGCGAGGCAGCCGCCCTCGTCGAGGTCGAGTACGACGTGCTCGACCCCGTCACCGACCCGTTCGAGGCGGTGAAGGAGGGCGCGCCGCTCCTCCACGCAGACGGAAACGTGCTCTCCGTCTCCCGTGTGAGGCGTGGAGACGTGGACGAGGCGCTCGCTCGGGCGGCGCACGTCGTCTCGGAGCGGTTCCGGACGCAGTTCGTCGAGCATGCCTTCCTCGAGCCCGAGTCCTCGCTCGTCGTCCCGGAGGCGGATGGCTTCCACGTCTTCTCGCAGGGCCAAGGGATCTGGGAGGACCGCCGCCAGATCGCGTCGTTCCTCGGCGTGCCCGAGGACCGGGTGCGCGTGACCCAGGTTGCGACGGGCGGAGCGTTCGGCGGCAAGGAGGACTTGAGCGTGCAGTGCCACGGCGCGCTCCTCGCATCGGTGACGTCGCGGCCCGTGCTCCTCAGCCTGACCCGCCGGGAGAGCCTGCGCTTCCACGCGAAGCGGCACCCCATGTGGCTCGACTACACCGCTGGCTGCGACGCGGAAGGCCATCTCGTCGCGCTGCGGGCTCGAATCGTCGGAGACACGGGTGCGTACGCGAGCGTCGGAGACAAGGTGCTCGAGCGGGCGGCTGGCCATGCCTGCGGCGCGTATCGCGTTCCGAATGTCGACGTCGAGGCCCGGGCCGTGTACACGAACAACCCGCCTTGCGGCGCGATGCGCGGCTTCGGCGTCAGCCAGTCGAACTTCGCTGTCGAAGGCATCCTCGACCGGCTCGCCGCCAAGGTCGGCATCGACGAGTGGGAGATCCGCTGGCGCAACGCGCTCGACGTGGGCGACCTCACCGGCACGGGCCAGAAGCTCGGGCCGGGAGTCGGGCTGAAGAAGACACTCTTGGCCGTCCGCGACGCCTACCACGAGGAGCCGTACGCGGGCCTCGCGTGCGGCCTGAAGAACACGGGCATCGGAAACGGGGTCACGGAGTACGGCCGCGCGATCTTGCGACCCGAGAGCGACGGCAGCGTCACGCTGCTCCATTCCTGGACCGAGATGGGGCAGGGCGTCCACACCGTCTTGCGCCAGATCGCGTGTGAGGAGCTCGGGCTCGATGCGGCGCGCGTGCGCGTCGTCGTGGACACGGAGCGCGAGCTCGACACGGGGCTCACGACCGCCTCGCGCTCGACGGTCCTCGGCGGCAACGCGGTGCTCGACGCCGCGCGCGCGCTGAAGGAGGCACTCGACGGTCGGTCGCTGGGCGAGCTCGCCGGGCAGGAGTTCGTCGGCGAGTACGTCGTCGACTGGACGACGCCGAGCGACGCGGACGAGCCCGTCACACACCTGGCATACGCGTGGGCGACCCAGGTCGTGATCCTCGACGAGGACGGCCGGGTCGCGAAGGTGATCGCCGCTCACGACGTCGGTCGTGCGATCAATCCCATGCTCGTCGAGGGGCAGATCGAGGGCGGTGTGCATATGGGCCTCGGACAGGCGCTCTCGGAGGAGCTCGTCGTCGAGGGCGGCTTCCCTGTGAACGAGACCCTGAAGTCGCTCCATCTCATTCCGCCGACCGGCATGCCCGAGGTCGAATGCATCCTCGTCGAGGAGCCGCAGCCCGAAGGCCCCTACGGCGCCAAGGGTGTCGGCGAGGCGTCGATGGTCCCGACCGCCGCGGCAGTTGCGGGCGCCCTCTACGCGTTCGACGGGATCCGCCGGACACGGCTTCCCATGAAGGACTCGCCGGCGGCGATCGCCGCGGTCCCGCACCTCGTTCGCGCAGGGGGCCGATCGTGATTCTCTCGGGCGCAACCGTCGTCCTATCGCTCGATCCCGTGCTCGTGGGCGACGTCGACGTCCACGTGAAGGACGGCAGGATCGCGAGCGAGGGAGGTGGTAGCGAGCGTCGCGACTGCTCGGGCTGCCTCCTGGTTCCGGGAAACGTCTGCGCACACACGCACCTCTACTCGGCGCTCGCACGCGGCATGCCGTACCACCTCGAGCCCCCCGAGGACTTCCTCCAGACCCTGCAGCGGGTGTGGTGGAGGCTCGACCGCGCACTGGGCGAGGACACCATTCGGGCGTCGGCGCTCGTCGGAGGGATGGAGGCGCTCCTCTCGGGAACGACCACGCTCGTCGACCATCACGCGTCGCCGAACGCCATCGACGGCTCTCTCGACGTCGTCGAGGATGCCCTGTCGACGCTCGGCGTCCGCTCCGTCCTCTGCTACGAGACGTCCGACCGCGACGGCGTGGTGCGTGCGGAGGCGGCGCTCGCGGAGAACCGCCGCTTCGTCGAGCGCGTGCGCCACGAGCAGCTGCCGCTCGCGCGCGGCCTCATCGGCGCGCACGCCTCGTTCACGCTTTCCGACGACACCCTCGCCGCCTGCGCCGACGCCGCGCGCCAGCTCGGTGTAGGGCTGCACATCCACGCCGCGGAGGACGCGATCGACGAGCACGACTCGCTCGTGCTGCACGGGCTCGGCGTCGCCTCACGCCTCGCGCAGGCAGGTGCCCTCGACCACAGGACGCTCCTTGCGCACGGCGTGCACCTCGACGACAGCGAGATCGCGCTCGTCCACGCCGCGAACGCGTCGCTCGCCCACAACGTGCGGTCGAACATGAACAACGCGGTGGGGCGCGCGCGGCTCGCCGCACTTGGCCCGCGGGTCGCGCTCGGCACCGACGGCATCGGCTCCGACATGTTCGAGGAATCACGGACCGCGTACTTCCGGCTTCGCGAGGAGGCGCGCGGAGTAGGCCCGGACTGGGCACTCGAGCGCCTGGCCGCCGGGGCGCGATTTGCGGGTGCGGCGTTCGGCGAGAGGCAGCTCGGGAGGCTTCAGCCCGGCGCGCCCGCCGATCTCGTCGTGCTGGACTACGCGTCGCCCGCCCCGCTGCACGCTGGCAGCTTCCCCGGGCACTGGATCTTCGGACTCGCGTCGCGGCACGTGCGCGACGTTCTGGTCGCCGGCGAGTGGGTCGTGCTCGACCGGCAGCTCACCCGGCTGGATGCCCAGGAGCTCGCTGCCGAAGCGCGCGCTCAGGCAGAGCGGCTCTGGAAGCGGCTCGACGAGATCGGGCCGCACGAGTTCGAGCCGAAAGGAGGCCGACGATGGCTGTCGCCACTCACGATCGAGTAGCGCTCTACCTCCAGGACAAGCACCCCATCCGCGACGGCATGCGGTACGCGCAACTCGCCGAGAAGTGCGGCTTCGAGGCCGTCTGGCAGGCCGAGAGCCGCCTCGTCCGCGAAGCGACCGTGCCGATGGCCGCATTCGCGGCGGTCACGGAACGAATCGCGATCGGCTCGGGCGTGGTGAACAACTGGACACGCAACGTCGGGTTGCTCGCGGCGACCTTCTCGACGCTCGACGACCTCGCGCCCGGCCGCATTCGGCTCGGGATCGGCGCCTGGTGGGATCCGCTGGCCAGGAAGGTCGGCATCGAGAGGAGGGATCCGGTGCGCGCGATGCGCGAGACCGTCGAGGTCACGCGTCGCCTGCTCGCGATGGAACGGGTCACGTTTCGAGGCGAGTTCGTGAGCGTGGACGACATCGAGATCGACATCGTGCACGGCAGCCGCTCTCCGAAGCAGGTCCCCATCTACATCGCGGCCACGACCGGAATGCGGATGATGGAGCTCGCGGGGGAGATCGGCGACGGCGTCCTCTTGAACTACCTCGTGGGGCCCGACTACAACCGACTGGCGCTGGAGCACCTCGCGGCGGGGGCCGAACGAGCCGGCCGTACGCTCGACGACGTCGACCGCCCGCAGCTCGTCGTCTGCTCCCTCGACGAGGATCGCTCGCTCGCGCTCGACCGCGCGCGTGAGCTCGTCACCCAGTACCTCGGCCAGCAGCCCCACATCGGAAAGGCGAGCGGCGTCGAACGGTCGCTTCTCGAGGAGATCGGCCGGATCCTGACCTGGCCCGCGACACAAGCCCAGATCGAGCAGGCCATGGCGCTCGTACCGGACGACGTCGTCCAGCTGATCACCGCCTCTGGCAGGGCCGACGAGTGTCGGGCCAAGGTCGACGAGTACCTTGCCGCAGGCTGCACGTGCCCGGTTCTCTATCCGCTCGGCGACGACGTCGGCGCCATGATCGAGGCCTTCGCGAGGGTCACCGTGTGATGGACGTCTTCGTCCCCTACTCGCTGGAGGAAGCGCTCGAGCTCAAGGCTGTCCACCCCGAGGCGAGCCCGATTGCGGGAGGTACCGACCTCATGGTCGACGTCAACGCGCATCGCGCGCAGCCGTCGGCCCTGCTCGACCTCACGCACGTCGCCGAGCTGCGGTCATGGTGGCACGACGACGGACGCGTGTTCGTGGGAGCGGCGATGACGTTCGCCCGGATCGCCGACGAGCTCACGGAGTTCAGGTCGCTCGCGTCTGCGGCTCGCTCGGTTGCCTCTCCGCAGATCCGCAACCGGGCGACCATCGGAGGGAATCTGGCCACCGCATCCCCGGCCGGCGACAGCATCCCGGTGCTCGCCGTGTACGGTGCCGACGTCGTGACGGCGTCGTCGAGCACGTGGATGCGCCGCACTCCCCTCCCCGAGTTCCTGGTCGGGCCGAAGCGCACGAGCCTCGCAGCCGACGAGCTCGTCGTGGGCGTTGAGTGGCGTCCGGATCCCGGCTTCGAGTCGTTCACGAAGGTCGGCCGCAGGAACGCAATGGCCATCGCCGTCGCCAGCGCATGTCTCTACGTCGACCATGCAGGGCACACGGTTCGGCTCGCGCTCGGATCCGTCGCGCCGACGGTGCTACGCGCCTCCCGTGCCGAGGAGTTCGCGGCGGAACACGACTGGAGCGATCCGCTGACCCGCGCCGAGTTCGGCCGCCTGGCGGCGGCGGAAACGCGCCCGATCTACGACCTGCGCGGCTCCGCTGCCTACCGACGCCACGCGGTCGAAGTCCTCGCCCGCCGGGAGCTCGCGCGAGCAGAGGAGGCGGGATGCTGATCCACGCGCTCGTCAACGGGACCGACCACACGGTGAGCATCGCTCCGCAAACGAGCTTGCTGACGCTCCTGAGGGACGTACTCGGTCTCACGGGCACGAAGGGCGCCTGCGACGAGGGCGAGTGCGGGTCCTGCACCGTCTGGCTCGACGGAGAGCCCGTGTGCTCGTGCCTCGTTCCCGCACTCCAGGTCGACGGTCGGGAGGTGCGCACGGTGGAGGCGATCGCCGACGACGGCGCGCTGCACCGTCTCCAGGACGCCTTTCTCGCGGCCGGTGCCGTCCAGTGCGGCTTCTGCACACCCGGGCTCCTCGTCGCCGCTGCAGATCTCCTCGAGCGGAATCCCGACCCCGACGACGAGGAGATCCGTGAGGCGCTCGCCGGCAACCTCTGCCGCTGCACCGGGTACCAGAAGATCGTCGAGGCGGTGCACGTGGCCGCAGGCAGGCCAAGGATCCCGCTCGCGGTCGAGCACGGCCGCGTGGGCGAACGCGATCGTCGCGTGGACGGCGCGCCCAAGGTGACCGGTTCCTTCACGTACGGAACCGATCTTGCCGCGGAACGAATGCTCCGCGGCGTCACGCTGCGGAGCCCCTATCCGTCGGCGCGCATCCGCTCACTCGACCTGTCGAGGGCCATCGCGGCTCCGGGAGTGGCTGCGGTCCTGACCGCCGCCGACCTCCCCGGCAAGCGGACGTTCGGCCTCGAGTTCTCTGACCAGCCGGTCCTCGCAGACGAGGTCGTGCGCTTCGAGGGCGACCCCGTCGCGCTGGTGGCAGCCGAGACCCTGGAACAGGCGCAGAGCGCACTCGCGCTGATCGAGGTCGACTACGAGCCGCTGTCTCCCGTCTCCGACATGGAGGCGGCGCTGCGACCGGACTCGCCCCGGGTCCACGACTTCGGGAACGTGCTCCGTCACGTCCACATCGTTCGCGGAGACCCGGACACGGCCGACGCCGACGTGTCGGTCGAGGGCTACTACGAGACGCCGATGCAGGATCAGGCCGCGCTCGGGCTCGAAGGTGCGCTCGCCATGCCCACCGAGGACGGAGGCGTCGAGCTTCGGACGATGACGCAGTGGCTCCACGTCGACCTCGAGCAGCTCGCTCCGTGCCTCGACCTTCCGCAGGAGAAGGTTCGAATCGCTCTCGCCGGCGTTGGTGGAGCATTCGGCTCCCGCGAGGACATCCACGCGCAGATCCACTCGAGCCTGCTCGCTCTGCGTACCGGTCGACCCGTGAAGATGGCGTACGGGCGGGAGGAGTCGTTCCACGGGCACGTGCACCGGCACCCCTCACGCGTGTGGGTGCGCTACGGGGCGACCGGTGACGGACGCCTCGTCGCAGCCGATGTCCGCCTTCTCCTCGACGGTGGCGCCTACGCGTCGGCCTCCCCGGCCGTGCTCGCCAACGCGTCGACGTTCGCGGCCGGGCCGTACGACGTGCCGAACGTGAGGATCGAGGGCACCGTCGTCTACACCAACAACCCGCCGTGCGGGGCCATGAGAGGCTTCGGCGCCCCGCAGGTGTGCTTCGCGTACGAGTCGGCGATGGATGCGCTCGCTGCGCAACTGGAAATCGATCCCGTGGAGCTCCGGCTGCGAAATGCCGTCCACACCGGGTCCGTGCTTCCGACGGGGCAGGTCGTGACTGGGAGTGCGCCCGTCCGCGAGCTGATCGAGAGCTGTCGGGCGATCCCACTCCCTGCAGAGCCGCCGACAGAGGGCTGGAGACGTGGCGTGGGATTCGCGCTCGGGTACAAGAACGTCGCGTACAGCGAGGGCTTCGACGACTCAGCAGACGCGACCGTAACGCTTCGCTCCGGGCCTGCTGGGCGCGAGGCCGAGATCCGCACGGCGGCCATCGACTACGGCCAGGGGCTGTACACCGTGCTCGCGCAGATCGCTCGCACCGAGCTCGACGTCGACCACGTGGTGGTCGTACCGGTCGACACGGCCACGATCGGGTCCGCCGGCTCGACGTCCGCCTCTCGCCAGACCACGATGGCCGGCGCGGCGGTGCGGGCCGCGTGTCGCGAGATACGCGCCGCGCTCGGCACGAACGGCTCCGCGGAGACGATCACGCGCACCGTGACCTACCACCACCGCAAGACGACCGGCTTCGACGAGGACGGCCAGGGCGACATCCACGTCACCTTCGCCTTCGTGGCCGAGCGCGCGGTTGTCGACGTCGACGAGGAGCTCGGGCTGGCTCGCGTCGTTCAGCTCGCGGTGGCGCAGGACGCAGGGCGTGTGATCAATCCGCAAGGCGCCGAGGGACAGGTCGAGGGCGGAGCGGCAATCGGGCTGGGGCTCGCGCTCATGGAGGAGCTCCGGCTGGACGGCGGGCACATCGGCAACCCGTCCTTCACCGACTACCTGATCCCCACCGCGCTCGACGTCCCGCCGGTGGTCTCGGTGTTCGTCGAGGAGCCCGAGCCAGGGGCGCCGTACGGCGTGAAGGGGATCGGCGAGCTCGCGACCGTCGCGGCCACTCCGGCCGTCGTCTCCGCGCTCCGGGCCGCAACGGGCAGGGCGCTCAACCGCGTGCCGGTCACTCCCGACGACCTCCTCGGTCTCAGGCCTCCGGCCCGGACGCGCGGGCGGGCGGCCATCCCCGATGTTCCGGGCCAGCAGGCCATTCCGGAGTACCTCGGCCTCGGCCTCGGCCAGCAAGAGCTGATGAAAGCGAGGTAGCCATGTCTCAGCTAGCGATAGATCGCTCTACCCTCGTCGGCCGCGACTTCATCGAGACGCTCGACTGGATGGTCGACGAGATCGAGGAGACGCTCGCCGTCGCCGGCGAGCTCAAGGCCGCCTTCAAGAACGGCGAGCCGCACCGCCTCCTACCGGACAAGACGCTGTTCATGCTTTTCCTGGACAAGTCCACTCGCACCCGCAACGCGTTCGAGTCCGGGATGACGCAGCTCGGCGGGCACGCGATCTACCTCGACGCCGAGAAGACGCAGGTCGCCCACGGCGAGAGCCCGAAGGACATGGGCGTGATCCTGTCGCGCTACGGGCACGGCCTCGCCATCCGTCATGACCTCGCTCCGTACGAGGGCAATGCGTGGATGCGCGAGATCGCACGTTGGGCCGACATCCCGGTGATCAACCTGCAATGTGACGTCGACCACCCGACGCAGACCATCGCCGATCTCATGACGCTTCGCGAGAAACGCGGCGAGAACCTCCGCGGCATGAAGGTCGCGGTGTCGTGGGCGTACGCACCGTCGTACGCCAAGCCTCTGTCGGTTCCGCAGGGCCTCGCGACGCTGCTCCCCCGGTTCGGGATCGATGTCGTGATCGCGCACCCGCACGGCTTCGAGTTGATGCCCGAGGTGCTGGAGCGGGCGGAGGCCGCAGCCGCGGAGGCCGGGAGCTCGCTCACGGTCGTCCACGACATGGACGAGGCCTTCGCCGGCGCCGATATCGTGTATCCGAAGTCCTGGGGCCGGATCGACGCGTTCCGGGACGAGCAGACCGCACTCGCAGAGTCCGGGGCGTACAAGGACTGGATCTGCGACGCACGCCGCATGGCGCTCGCGAGCCCCGACGCGCTTTACATGCACTGCCTGCCCGCGGACCGCGGCAACGAGGTGACGGACGAGGTCATCGACGGGTCGCAGTCGGTCGTCTACGACGAGGCGGAGAACCGCATGCACACGGGCAAGGCGCTCATGGCCCTCACGATGGGTGCGTACGCGCGGTGAAGGGGGGAAGCTCGAGGAAGAGGCTTGTCGTCGCGCTCGGGGGCAATGCGCTCCTTCGCCGCGGCGAGCCGCTGACCGCTGAGATCCAGCGGCGTCACGGCGGTGAGGCGATGGCTGCTGTCGCTGATCTCGCAGTCACGTACGACGTCGTCCTGACCCACGGCAACGGGCCACAGGTCGGCCTGCTCGCCCTGCAGTCATCGGCCTACGCCGAGGTGCCTCCGTACCCGCTCGACGTCCTCGGCGCCGAGAGTGAGGGGATGATCGGGTACGTGCTCGAGCAGGAGCTCCGGAACCGGCTCCCCGGGCGAGCGGCGGTGACGATCCTGACCCAGGTGGTGGTCGATGCGGATGATCCGGCGTTCTCGACGCCGACGAAGCCGATCGGCCCCGTCTACACCGAGGAACAGGCACATCAGGTCGAGCGCGAGCGGGGCTGGACGATCGCCCGCGACGGCGATCACTTCCGCCGCGTCGTGGCGTCCCCCCAGCCCCTGCAGATCGTCGAGCTCTCCGCGATCCGGATGCTCGTCGACGCCGGCGCGATCGTCGTCTGCACCGGTGGAGGTGGGATTCCGGTCACGATGAACGGCGACGGAACGCTCCGAGGCGTCGAGGCCGTCATCGACAAGGACCTCGCGGCCGAGCTGCTCGCGCGAAGCCTCGACGCCGACTTCCTGCTGATGCTCACCGATGTCCCGGCCGTCATGCGCGACTGGGGCACCCCAGAGGCCGCCCCCATCCGCTGCTCGACCCCGTGTGAGCTGCGCGGCCTCGAGTTCGCGAACGGGTCGATGGGGCCGAAGGTCGAGGCGGCGTGCCGGTTCGTCGAGGCGACCTCTGCCACCGCTGCGATCGGAGCGCTCGAGGACGCCGTCCAGATCGTCTCCGGCGAGGCGGGAACCATCGTGACTCCCGATGCACGTCGCCGAGCCGCCTGAGCGACTCGAGCGCCGTCTCGCGGTAGCCCGTGGTGACGAGCCTGCCGACCTGGTCGTGCGGGGAGGTCACGTCTTCTCGGCGTTCACACGCGAGTGGCTGGACACGGGCGTGGCGATCGTCGACGGCGTGGTCGCCGGCCTCGGCGACTACGAGGGCGCCGACACGCTGGACGCCCAAGGAAGCTACCTCGTGCCGGGATTCG
>DATIBA010000010.1:0-5787 GCA_035457765.1 Gaiellaceae bacterium | reverse complement strand
ATCCTCGCATGCAGGGGTCGTGCTCGAGAACGTGACCCCGTACAGCGTCGGCGAGCATCGGCATGCGCCTGAGATCGCCGCGCTCCTCGGGTTTCCGGTCACACTCGTGCCGCATCTCCTGCCCGTGCGGCGCGGCCTCCTGGCGACGTGCTTCGCGAGGTCGCTCGGCGTCGATCTGCGCGCTGCGCTTGAGGCTCACTACGCGACGAGTCACGTTGTGACCGTGCTACCGGAGGGCGTTGCCCCGGACCTCGCACGCGTGCAGCAGACCGACGGTGCCGAGATCGGCGTCTTCGAGGATCGGCTCACGGACGGCGTGATCGTGATCTGCGCAGTCGACAATCTCGGCAAGGGCGCTGCCGGCCAGGCTGTCCAGAACGTCAACTTGCTCTTCGGCTTCGACGAGATCGCCGGACTGCGGCTCTCCGGGGTGCTCGTCTAGGTTCGGTGTCCGTCACCGCTGCACGGGGGTTCGAGGCGAGTGGCGTCCCCGCGCGCATTCGCCGCTTGGGACGGGACGTCGCGCTCGTGCGCTCGACCACTCCGTCCGTGGGAGCAGCGGTGTGGACGACGAATCGCGTCCTGGCGGCGCCCGTCGTGGTGTCGAAGCGTCATCTCGACGTCGCGGAGCCGCAGGCTGTCGTGATCAACGCGGGAGTCGCGAACGCGGCGACGGGCGAGACGGGGATCGCGAACGCCGAGCGCACCGCGGCCGAGGTCGCCGACAGGCTCGAGCTCCGCTCCGAGCAGGTGCTCGTGCTCTCAACGGGAGTGATCGGTGTTCCACTGCCCATGGAGCGGCTTCTCGCCGGCGTCCGCAAGGCGGCGGTCGCCCTGAGTCCCGACGGAGGAGACGACGCGGCCGTCGCGATCCTCACGACCGACCAGTGGCCGAAACAGGCGCAGGGTGGCTCCGACTTCGTCGTCGGAGGGATGGCGAAGGGCGCGGGGATGATCCATCCGAGCCTCGCGACGATGCTCGCCGTCCTGACGACCGACTACCCGCTCGAGCCGGGCGAGGCGACCGCGTTTCTCCGCCCAGCGGTCGACGCGAGCTTCAACCGGATCTCCGTCGACGGCGAGTGCTCGACCAACGACGCGGTCGTACTCCTTGCGAACGGGGCGAGTGGGCTCAGCCGGACGCCGGCTCGAGACGTCGAGTTCGCGTCCGCGCTCGCGAGCGTGTGCGGCGCGCTGGCACGTGAGATCGTCGAGGACGGCGAGGGCGCGACCGTCCTCCTCGAGATCGTCGTCGCCGGCGCGGCGACCGAGGACGAGGCCGTCGCGATCGCACGACGGATCGCGACGTCGCCGCTCGTGAAGACCGCAGCCTTCGGACACGACCCGAACTGGGGCCGCGTGCTCGCAGCCGCCGGCTCCGCGCCGTGGAACGGCGGCTTCGCGCGGATCGAGGTCGATCGGCTCAGCGTCGCATTCGACGGCACCATGGTCTTCGAGCGAGGGGCGCCGACGGGAGCCGAGCCGAGGCTCGACGGACCGGCCGTGTCGATCGAGCTCGACCTCGATCTCGGCGCGGCGTCGGCGTCGTATCTCGCCTCCGACTTGACGCACGACTACGTCCGACTCAACGCGGAGTACACGACGTGAACGCTCGTCCGCGACTCGCGTTCGTGAGGGCAACCTTGTTGGAGGATAGTGCTCACGTGCTGGACCAACCTCCCGGTTTCCCCAGACCCCTTCCCCTGGTTCGCTCCGCGGACAAGGCGCTTCGCGCCTTCCACACGCCCCTCGACACACATGAGCCGGAGAAGGGCTCATGAGCCGGGTCGTGCTCAAGCTGGGTGGAGGCGCTGCCTTGGTGTCCGCCCCCCGCGCGCTCGAGCTCCACGCAGCGGGGCACGAGGTCGTCGTCGTCCATGGAGCGGGTCCTCAGATCACCGCGGAGCTGCACGCGCGAGGAATCCCCGTTATCTTCGTTCGTGGCCGTCGCTTCACAGATCCGGCGACTCTCGCCTTCGTGCGCGCGTCGCTGGTTGCCGTCGGGGCCGAGCTGTCCGCCGCACTCGGCCCTGCGGCCCTGCACTTCGTGGGGGACGAAATCGGGCTGCGTGCGCGGAGGTTGCCCGAGCTCGGTCTCGTCGGCGAGCCCGTACCGTGTCGTCCTGCGGCCGTGGTGCATGCTCTCGAGCAGCACCGCATCCCGGTCGTGACCCCGATCGCCGTCGGCCCGCTGAACGTCAACGCCGACGAGGCCGCGGCTGCGTTGGCGGCCGGGCTCGGCGCGGATCGCGTCGCGTTCGTGTCCGACGTGCCGGGCGTCTACGTCGAGGGTGCGGTCGTCGGCCGGCTCCACGTGGACGATGCCGACACGCTGCTCGACACGGGCGCGTTCGAGGGCGGGATCGTCCCGAAGCTGCTCGCGGCGACGCGCGTCGCACGGCTCGGGATTCGGGCGGAGATCGGCGAAACGGCCGTCGTCGCGTGATCGCACCGAGCGATGCGTCGTCATACGGCCTGGGACGGCTCCTGCCGACGTACGCCCGTGCCGATGTGACGATCGTCCGCGGCGAGGGCGCGCGCGT
The DNA here is from genome assembly GCA_035457765.1 of Gaiellaceae bacterium. Lineage (GTDB taxonomy): Bacteria > Actinomycetota > Thermoleophilia > Gaiellales > Gaiellaceae > GMQP-bins7. The sequence goes on along the minus strand of DATIBA010000010.1, from coordinate 3,244 downwards.
GTGGGACTCCGATGGTCGTCCGTATCTCGACTTCGGCGCCGGAATCGCCGTCGTCTCGCTCGGTCATTGCCACCCCGCCCCGCTCGCCGCGGCGCGTGAGCAGCTCGAGCTTCTGTGGCACGCCTCGAACCTCTATCGCACCGAGCCCGCCGAGGAGCTTGCGCAGCGGCTCTCGGACCGATTCGGAGGTGCGCAGGCGTTCCTCTGCAACTCGGGCACGGAGGCGATCGAGGCGGCGCTCAAGTACGCACGCAAGGCGACTGGCCGGGCGGGTGTCGTCGCGCTCGAAGGGAGCTTCCACGGACGAACGCTCGGTGCCCTCTCGGTGACCGGACAGCCGGAGAAGCGAGAGGCTTTCGCACCCCTCGTTCCGGGCGTGTCCTTCGTCCCTCCGAACGACGTCGACCGGCTCGTGAACGCGGTCGACGACGACACCGGGGTCGTCCTCCTCGAGCCGATCCTGGGGGAAGGCGGCGTGATCCCGCTCGAGAGCGAGTTCGTCGCGGCTGCGGCGGCGCTTTCTCCACTCCTTTGCCTTGACGAGATCCAGACGGGAGTCGGCCGGACCGGCACGTTCTTCGCGTTCGACGGGCTCGGCGTGCGGCCCGACCTCCTGACGCTCGCAAAGGGGCTCGCGAACGGACTTCCGATCGGCGCCTTGCTCGTTGCCGACGAGATCCGAGGAGGGTTCTCGCCGGGCGATCACGGCTCGACCTTCGGCGGGAATCCCATAGCCTGCGCTGCGGCCTGTGGAGTCGTCGACGCGATCGACGACGCTCTTCTAGAGCGCATCGTGGAGAACGGCGCAGCGCTGGCCAACGGTCTCTCGGAGCTCGACGGCGTGCGCGAGGTGCGCGGGCGAGGCCTCCTCCTCGGCGCCGTCGTCGAGTCGTCAGCGAGTGAGGTCGTGACGGCCTGTCGTGATCTCGGGCTACTCGTCCTGACGGCCGGCGAAGACGTCGTCCGCCTTGTGCCACCGTTGACGATCGACTCGCAGGACGTCGGCGAGGCTCTCGAGATCCTCGGCTCCGCTCTCGACCTCGTTCTCCGCAGCGGCCGGTCGCAGGCCTTCGTCTAGGATGCATATCATGCTAATCTTTCGCATACTATGAATCGCCGAGAGCGACAGAACGCGATTCTGGACCTCGTCCGAAAGCGGGCTCTCTCGACGCAGGCGGAGGTCGCCGACGCTCTCCGAGGAGAGGGCTTCGACGTCGTGCAGACGACGGTCTCGCGCGACATCGCCGAGCTCGGCCTCGTGAAGGTGCGTGCGCCGAGCGGACGGCTCGTGTACGCGTCGCACGGAGCCGCCGACGGCGATCGCCTCCGCGCACTGGGCGCCGCGGTTCGTCGGTATGCGCTCGGCGTGGAAGCCGCCGGCAACCTGGTCGTGCTGACGACTCCCTCCGGCTATGCGAACGCGCTCGCGCAGGCGATCGACGAGGCCGCGCATCCCGGTATCGCAGGCACGGTGGCCGGTGACAACACGATCTTCGTGGCCGCTCGGGACGGAGTGCCCGCAACGGCGCTTCGTGACGAGCTCTCCGGACATCTCCTTCAGGGAGCGGCCTAGCTCGTATGAGCGGAACAGCGGTCGTCGCCTACTCGGGAGGGCTCGACACGTCGTGCATCCTCGCCTGGCTCAAGGAGGATTGGTACGGCTACGACGAGGTCGTAGCGGTGCTCGTGGACGTCGGGCAGGAGTTCGACGTCGACGAGTCGATCGTTCGTGCGCGAGCCGCGGGCGCGGATGACATCCTGCTCGTCGACCGCAAGGACTCGTTCGCCGAGCAGCAGTGCGCGCGGGCGATCCTCACCAATGCCCTCTATGAGGGGAAGTACCCCCTCGTGTCGGCGCTCTCGCGGCCGGTCATCGCGGGAGCGGTGGCGGAGATCGCACTCGACCTCGACGCCGAGGCCGTTGTCCACGGATGCACCGGGAAGGGGAACGACCAGCTCCGGTTCGAGCTCGCGTTCAGAGCCCACTACCCGGGCGTCACCGTCGTGGCGCCGCTCCGCGACCGGATCTGGACGCGAGACGAGGAGATCGAGTACGCGATCGCGAAGGGGATTCCCGTCGTCCAGACGGCCTCTTCTCCCTACTCCATCGACGAGAACCTCTTCGGTCGCGCGATCGAGGCCGGAGTGCTCGAGGATCCGTGGGCCGCTCCTCCGGAGGATCCGTACGCGTTGACGTCCGATCCTGCGACGGCACCCGAGCCGATCGAGGTCGTCGTCGGGTTCGAGCAAGGCGTGCCGGTGTCGCTCGACGGCGAAGAGCTCCCGCTGGCCCGGCTGATTGCGCGAGCGAACGAGCTCGCCGGTCGGTACGGGATCGGACGGATCGACATGATCGAGAACCGCGCCGTCGGGATCAAGAGCCGCGAGGTGTACGAGGCACCCGGCGCCGTCACGCTGATCGCCGCGCATTCGGCGCTCGAGGACGTGGTCCTCACGAGAGACGAAGGCCGCCTGAAGCGACCGCTGGAGCAGCGTTGGACGGAGCTCGTCTACGAGGGCCGTTGGTTCAGTCCCGCGCGGGAGGCGATCGACGCCTTCGTCGACTCCACGCAGCAGCTCGTCACCGGTGAGGTGCGGCTCGAGCTCCGGCCGAACGCCGCAGTCGTGACCGGCCGCCGCGCTCCGCACACGATCTACGCGCCCGATCTCGCCTCGTACGGCAACGGGGAGACGTTCCCGCACCGGGCCGCAGAGGGCTTCATTCGGATCTCCTCGCTCGAGGCCGAGCTGCACGCCTCTCGCGCCCGTGCTCTCGAACTGACATCGGAGGTTCGAGGCCGGGCATAATCGCTCCCGCGCGCTCCGCGGGCGTCGCTCGCAAGGGAATGCGAGTGCGAGGAGCGTGGACAGTACGAGGAGGTACGGACACGCGACGAGCGCGAAGCATCGTGAAGCGAACGGCGGCAGTCGCCGGCGAAGCCCGGCAACGGTGGGCTGGAGCCGGCCCCTGCGAGGGGCGCGTGTGACGACGTGGGCGGGGAGAGTCGGAGGCAGCCTCGACGCGGAGGTCTGGCGGTTCCTGCGTGTCGACGACGTCGAGCTCCTGCCCTACGACTGCGAGGCGACGGCCGAGCACGCGCGCAGGCTGGCTGCTGCGGGGCTCCTCACAGCCGACGAGCTCGACGAGGCCGAGGCTCGTCTCGCGGAGATCGCGCAGGGTCCGGACGCCTACGTCGACTCGGACGAGGACGTTCACTCGGCGATCGAGCGCCTCCTCGGCGAC
>DATIBA010000009.1:0-3485 GCA_035457765.1 Gaiellaceae bacterium | reverse complement strand
CCTGCCCGCTCTGCTCACCGGTGTCGTGGCCATCAGCCTGGTCTCCGCAGCGCTCTGGCTCCTCCTCTCGCGCCGAAGAGCCGGGAGGTTCTCGCCCGAGTTCGTCTTCGTCGTTCTCGCGGTCGTCGGCGGCGCGGCCATCGTGGTGGTGCTCGTCATCGCGCGGGCGAACGGTCTGCCGCGGATCGAGAGCCGCCAGCTCGGGCCGATCGAGTACACGGCGAGCTGCCGCGGCGCTGTGTGTGACATATCGCTCACCGCGGAGACGACGTCCGGACGATCCATCTCGATCCCCGAAGCCTCGACGCTCACGTTCGGATGCGGTAGCGACCGCGCGCGGTTCACGCTCTACGAAGAGCGGCCGACGTCGGGTGTCAGCCTCGGTCGGCCATGTCGCGAACCACGGCTCGTCGCTGCCTGGCCCACGGTCATGGGGTTACCTCCCGGGAGCTTCGAGCTCGGCGCGGTCGAAGTTGCGAACGTGCCGCCGACGGGATGACGCGGGTCGCTACTCGTTCTCAGCCCGACGCCGCGACGAACGCGTAGGGCTGGACGCTCGCGGTCGCGAGCGCGCGATAGGCACCCGTCTGGGCCGGCGCGGACGCGAGGCTGCGCAACCTGTAGGCGCCGTCGAGGAAACGGTGCGCCGGAACGAACGGCCTCCAGGATCCACCACCTCCGTACGAGACCGACACGCGCTCGAACCGGAACGCGAATGCGTTGCACGACGCCTCGCCGCCGTTCCAGCTCTCGGCGGTCGCGATCGGCGCCCACCGGCCGGTCGACTGGCGCAGGTGTACGGGCTCCGTCACGGGGTGACCGTCCATCCAGACGCGCCACCATCCGCGGCGTCCCGACATCTCGAGAACGGCTACTCGATGACTCCGGCCGACCGGGACACCCTGCTCGACGAGGATGAACTCCGGCTCACGCCCGTCGCGCACGATCTCCGCGTAGAGAAACGGATCCATGCCCGGCATCGACGCCACCCCGGCCTGGATCCACGCGTTCTCGCCGTTCGCGCCCTGCCCGGGCCCGCCGACGCCGACCCATCCGGCGACGTGGCCCGAGGCGACGTTCGGCTCGTGGACGAGCGTGAGCGTGGCCCGGACGCCGTGTCCGCGATAGGTCGCCTGGTGCCCCGCGTACGAGTAGCCGTCGCCCGTCGCGCCTCCGCACGCTCGCCCGGCGGTTGCAGTCGTCGAAGCAGCCACGAGCGCGACGACCACGGCGGTGGCGACGAGAGCTGCGAGGAGGGAGCGCACTCGCACGCGGAGTTCGTCGGCGGCTCACAGGAGGGCAGCCATCCCCCGTTCTTGCGATCAGGTCCTCGAAAGCCACGTCCCGGGGTCTGATCCCATCTCGTGCCCGCCTACAATGCGCGCGATGGCGACGACCGAGGACCGCGGCGCGGCCGACTCGGTCGAGGCGTGGCGCGAGAACGTCTACGACCGAGCGCCCGAGCGCTCCGAGGAGCTCTTCTCGACGATCTCGGGCGTCGAGAACGAGCCCCTCCACACTCCCGAGACGACGGATCTCGACTACGCCCGCGATCTCGGCTATCCCGGCGAGTTCCCGTTCACGCGGGGTGTCTATCCCTCGATGTACCGCGGACGCCTGTGGACGATGCGACAGTTCGCGGGTTTCGGCACCGCGGAGGAGACGAACGAGCGCTTCCGCTATTTGCGGGACCATGGACAGACGGGGCTCTCGACGGCGTTCGACATGCCCACGCTCATGGGCTACGACTCGGACAACCCGCGCTCGCACGGCGAGGTGGGGCGCGAGGGCGTCGCCGTCGACTCACTCGCCGACATGGAGACGCTCTTCGCGGGCATCCCGCTCGGCGACGTCTCCACCTCGATGACCATCAACTCGCCGGCGGCGATCGTGCTCGCGTACTACATCTGCGTCGGCGAGGAGCAGGGAGTCCCGCGCGACCGGCTTCGGGGCACGGCCCAGACGGACATCCTCAAGGAGTACATCGCACAGAAGGAGTGGATCTTCCCTCCGGAGCCGTCCATGCGGCTCGTCGTGGACATGATCGAGTTCTGTACCCGCGAGATGCCGCTCTTCCACCCGATCTCCATCTCCGGGTACCACATCCGCGAGGCCGGATCGACGGCGGCACAGGAGCTCGCGTTCACGCTCTCGGACGGGTTCGCCTACGTCGAGGCGGCGATCGAGCGCGGCCTCGACGTCGACGACTTCGCCCCCCGCCTCTCGTTCTTCTTCAACGCGCATCTCGACTTCTTCGAGGAGATCGCGAAGTACCGCGCCGCGCGGAGGATCTGGGCGCGCGAGCTGCGCGAGCGCTTCGGCGCTCGCCGCGAGCGCTCGCTCCTGATGCGCTTCCACACGCAGACGGCTGGTGTCTCGCTCACGGCGCAGCAGCCCGAGGTGAACATCGTGCGGACGGCGCTCGAGGCGCTCGCGGCGGTGCTCGGCGGGACCCAGAGCCTGCATACGAACTCGTTCGACGAGGCGCTCGCCCTTCCGACCGAGGAGGCGGCGCGCCTGGCTCTTCGCACGCAGCAGGTGATCGCGCACGAGTCGGGAGCCGTCAACACGATCGACCCGCTCGGGGGCTCCTACTATGTCGAGCACATGACGTCGACCCTCGAGGCGCAGGCCTACGAGTACTTCGACCGGATCCAACGGCTCGGCGGCGTGGTCGACGCGATCAAGGACAACTTCTTCCAGCGTGAGATCGCCGAGGCGTCGTTCCGCTACCAGTCCGAGGTCGAGTCGGGGAAGCGCATCATCGTCGGCGTCAACCGCTACCTGCTCGACGAGGACGAGCCGATTCCGATTCTCAAGATCGACCCGTCGCTCGAGCAGAAGCAGATCGAGCGACTCGCCGCGGTGCGCGCGGCCCGTGACTCGGCCGCGGTCGAGTCGCGACTCACGGCACTCAAGGAGGCGGCGGCCAAGGAGGGCGTCAACCTCATGCCGCCGATCGTCGAGGCATCGCGCGCCCACGTGACCCTCGGAGAGATGTGCGACGCGCTCCGTGAGGTGTGGGGCGTGTGGCGCGAGACGCCGGTGTTCTAGACGCGCTGGACGACTCGCTCGTACACGGCTTCGTATCGCTCAGCGACCGACTCCCAGCTCAGGGAGTCGCGGATCAGCGCGCGGCCGCTGTCGCCCATTCGTGCGCGCACGGCCGGATCACCCGCGAGCTCGACGATCGCGTCGGCCAGCTCGTCGGCGTCCTGCTCGTCGACCAGCAGACCGGTCTCGCCGTCGCGAACGAGCTCGGGCAGACCTCCGACCCTGGTCGCCACGAGCGGCTTGCCGGCGGCCATCGCCTCGAGCGCGACGTTCGGCAGCCCGTCGACGTAGCCCCCGTAGTGGACCGACGGGACGACGACGATGTCGGCGACGCCGAGATAAGCGGGAATCTCGTCCCGTTCGACCATGCCGGCGAAGACCACGCTCTCCGCGATGCCGAGGGACCGTGCGCGTACGCCCAGCTGCTCGCG
>DATIBA010000008.1:0-19192 GCA_035457765.1 Gaiellaceae bacterium | reverse complement strand
AACTTCGACGCGAGGGCGAGGCGATGCTCTCGCGCCGTGATCACACCTGTCTCGAGCATTGCGCGCAAGACCTCCGCGCGGCGTGCGAGCGCGCGGGCAGGGGTGGTGAAGGGGTTGTACGACGAGGGCGCCTGCGTGAGACCGGCGAGCAGGGCCGATTCCGCCAGGGACAGCTCGCGTGCGGGTTTGGAGAAGTATGTCTGTGCCGCCGCTTCGATTCCGTACGCCTGATTCCCGTAGTACACCTGGTTCAGGTACGTGGTCAGGATCCGGTGCTTCGTCCAGGCTCCGTCGAGCTTGGTTGCAAGACAGGCCTCCTTGACCTTGCGCTGCACCGTCCGCTCGCGCGAGATGTAGAGGTTGCGCACGAGTTGCTGCGTGATCGTCGAGCCACCCTCGACGATCGCTCCCTCACGGATGTCCACGACAGCAGCGCGGGCGATACCCTCGAGGTCGACGCCGCCGTGCTCGAAGAAGCGGCGGTCCTCGACGGCGATCGTCGCCTTCCGAATCCAGAGCGACATCCCCTCGGCCGTGACCGACTGGCGATTCCTCTCGGCGGGAATAGACCCCAGCAGTGAGCCGTCGGCCGCGTACAGGAACGTGTTCTGCTCGATTGCTGGCGAGCGGAGGGAGTCGAGATCGCACGAGGAGCCGTACGCGAGGACGGCGGCCGTACCGCCGACACCGGCCGCAAGTCCGAGTGCGAGGATGGCCACGATGGCGACGATCGCGCCTCGGCGACGCCGGCGGCGTCTCGTCGCCCGCAGATGGCGACCGCGCGGGCGGAGTGTCTCGGGATCGAAGGAGGTTCGCCTACTTCGAGGCGGGCTCATGGGCAGATGCTAGCCGGGTTCTCTTGGTCGGATTCGGCGGCGAGTAGCGCATTCCTCGGGCGACCGGAGCGTCGGCATGGTGGAATCTCGAGATGGACCAGCCTGCCAGCATGCCAGCGCGGAGCCGGCGCAAGCTCGTCGCCTGGTTCGTCTTCGTCGGGGTGTTGACGGCGCTCAGCCTCGGCGCACGGCTTGGAGGCACGGAAGCTCCGGACGACCTCGCCTATCACTACTCGTCGTCGGTCGCGGCACTCCTGCAGTACGGGATCATGCTGGGAATCCTCCTCCTCATCGCCCGCGGTCTCCCGCGCCGGGAGGCGTTCGCACTGCGCCGGCCCGAGTCCTGGTCTCGGGCACTCGGACTCGCCGCGCTCGCTCTGGGGACGATCTACGTCGCCGCGTACCTCTACGACCGGGTGCTGTCGGCGTTCGGAAACTGGGACCCGTCGAAGGAGCAAGGCCTCGTGCCCGACCAGTGGGACTCGAGCCGCGCCGGCGCCTTCGCCGCCTTCTTTCTCGTCGTCACCTTCGTCGGGCCTGCGGTCGAGGAGCTGACCTACCGTGGTCTGGGCCTTTCGCTCCTCATGCCGTACGGGTCTGCCGCCGCCATCCTCGTCACGGGCATCCTGTTCGGCGCAGTCCACGGACTTCTCGTCGTGCTCGTCCCGCTCGCGGTCTTCGGGGTCGTCGTGGGCTGGCTACGAGTTCGGACACAGAGCGTCTATCCGCCGATCGTCCTCCACGCGACATTCAACGGCACCGCGCTGATCGTCTCCGTGACGCTCCTCGGCTGACGGGAGCTACGGCTCTTCCTCCTCTTCTTCGTCGTCACCGTCGTCTTCGAGGGTCTCCCCCAGACTCGACGCGAACTCCTCGGGCGTCACGTGCTCGAGGAACTGGCGGAACTCCGCGGGGTCGAGATCGGCGAGACTCGAAGCGGTGACGAGGCCGGGCTGCTCGTCGTCGTCGGATTGAAGCTCGATCCCCGATTCCTCGACGACCTCGTCCGAAGCGAAGATCTGCGCGTCGCAGCGAACGGCGAGCGCTATCGCATCGGACGGACGCGAGTCGATCTCCACCTCGCGGCCGTCCTGGACGATGGTGATCTGTGCGTAGTACGTGTTGTCGCGAAGCTCGGTCACCGTGACCCTGACGATCTCGCCCTGGAGCTCGGAGATCACGTCGGTGAAGAGATCGTGCGTCATCGGACGCGGAGGGCTCGCGCCCTGGAGCTTCATGAGAATCGCGGCCGCCTCCGGGTGGCCGATCCAGATCGGCAGGAACCTCTCGTCGTCCGCGGTCTTCAGAAGCACGATCGGCTGCTTGCCGATGGGCTCGAAGCTCACCCCGTACAAGGTCATCTCTCGCATCACCGGGCTCGCGCTCATCTTAGACAGGAGGCTTCGCTACAGTTGCGGCCCCGGGCGATTAGCTCAGTCGGTTAGAGCGCCGCTCTGATAAGGCGGAGGCCCCTGGTTCGAGTCCAGGATCGCCCACTCGCGCACCGAGTTGTCCGCGAGCGAAGCGAGTGGATCAGTGGAAGGGGGGAAGGCGCGGAAGCGCCTGTCCGCGAGGGATCCGTGGAAGGGGTCTGGGGAAACCAAGAGGTTTCCCCAGCAGGAGCCGCTTAGTCTTAGCGTCTCATGCCGGCGCGGCGGTCTCAAGCACCTCGACGAGCTCGCCGAGTCCTTTCTCGTCATCGAAGGTGATCTGAAGCGTACGACCGGAGATACGGACCGGCATTGCGGTCAGGCGGCCGGCAGCGGCTCGAGCACGGTCGGCCAACGCAGGATCGACGGCTGTTGCACGACGAGGCCGAGTGCGCGCACCGCCTTCGTGGGCGGCGCGCTCCGCGGCACGTACGGTGAGCCCTTCCTTCACGATCCGGCGCGCGAGTCGTCGTCGAGCGTCGTCGTCGGGCACGGAGAGAACCGCACGCGCGTGACCCTCGGTCAAGTCACCGCGAGCAAGCATCCACAGCACCTCCTCGGGGAGCTCGAGGAGGCGAAGACGATTCGAAACCGACGGCTTCGACCGACCCACCCGCTGCGCGACATCCCCCAAGGGCAGCTCGAACTCGTCGACGAGCGAGGCGTAGGCACGAGCCTCTTCGACGGGGGAGAGCTGTTCGCGGGCGACGTTCTCGACGAGCCCGAGGAGGAGTGAGTCCCGATCCTCGACGTCGCGGATGACGGCGGGCAACGTTGCGACTCCCGCCGCTCGCGCGGCGCGCCAGCGGCGCTCGCCGGCGACGAGCTCGAAGCCACCTTCGGCGCGGCGCCGCACGACGATCGGCTGGAGCACACCTTGTAGCCGGATCGAGCTCGCCAGACCGGCGGCAGCCTCGGGCTCGAAGCGACGCCTTGGCTGCCGGGGGTTTGGGTGGATCGACTCGACGGGGAGGTGGAGCAACTCGGGTTGACCGGCCTCGCCCAGAAGTACCTCGAGACCACGACCGAGGCCACGTCGCTCCTTAGGAACGCTCGACAAGCTCCATCGCCACCTTCCAGTAGGCCTCCGCTCCTGCGGAGCGCCGGTCGTAGGAGATTGCGGGGATCCCGTGGCTCGGAGCCTCGGCCAGGCGGATCGAGCGGGGGATCGTCGTTCGGAAGACGAGTGAGCCGAAGTGGCTTCGAAGCTCCGCCTCGACCTCTGCGGTGAGCCTCGTCCTGGCGTCGGCCATCGTCAGCAAGATCCCCGTGACGGAGAGCGACGGGTTAAGTCGCGCCTTCACGAGGTTGATGGTTCCGAGCAGTTGAGAGAGCCCCTCGAGCGCGTAGTACTCCGCCTGCACAGGAACGATCGCGCGGTTTGCAGCAGCGAGAGCGTTCACGGTCAGCGGCCCGAAGGACGGGGGACAGTCGAGGAGGACGTACGAGTACGGCTCGAGAGTGCCTGTCAGCGCATCCGCGAGGAACCTCTCGCCGCCTTCCCTCGTGGAAAGCTCCACCGCGGCGGCCGCAAGATCGCTCTTGGCCATGACGACGTCGAGATTCGCCACTCCGGACGGCTTCGCCAACGCGGACAGGGGAATGCCGTCGAGCAGATCGTGCGTGGACGCACCGTTCGCGCGCATGCCGAGTCCCGACGTCGCGTTCGCCTGGGGGTCGAGGTCGACGAGCAGCACCCGCTCCCCTGCCTCCGCGAGGCACGCACTGACGTTGACGGCGGTCGTCGTCTTCCCGACGCCGCCCTTCTGGTTCGCGACTGCGTAGACCTTCGCTCTGCGCAAGACCGGAGATCCGCTAGCGCGGACACACCGGTCGCGCGACAACCCTGGGGCGGGCACGCTCGAAGGCTAGAGGCTCGACCGGACGCCTTCGCCCCGGGATCTCGGCCCCCCTGCCAGTGCGTACTGCTACCCCCTTTAGGCGAGCGGGCGCTTCTTCGCGATGCCCGCGCGCCGCGGGAAGCCGGGAGGTGTCGGCTCGATCTTGCGAAGAACGAGTAGACCGTCGCGGTCGGCCTCGAGCACGCCCCCGAGCTTGCCGGCGGCGGTCGCAACACGATCGCGATCCGCACTTCGGCCGACCCAGAGGATCGCGATGCCCGACTGGCGCACGAGCGGAAGGCAGAGCTCGGCCGCGACCGGCGGCTTCGCGAGCGCCTTCGCAAGAGCGACACCATATGCGTCGGTCGGCTGTTCCTCGGCCCGCCCCCAGATCACCGTGACGTTCGGAAGCTCGGCGCAGACCCTCGCGAGAAAGTCGCATTTCCTTCGCTCGGCCTCGAGCAGCGCGAACGATCGCTCCGGGAGCGCAACCGCGAGCGGGATCCCCGGTGTGCCGCCTCCCGACCCCACGTCGATCACGGGACCCGGATTGGCGTCGACGAACGCCACGGCCCGCAGCGCATCGAGGAGAAGCACGCGGCGGGCCTCGTCGAGATCACCGATTCCCGTCGCGCCCGGTTCTGCGACAACTTCCTCGAGCCAGCGCTCGAGGAACGAGCTCTGCATCTCAGCCCGTGGTCAGCCTGGGGAGGACGACGACGTACCGGTTCGGCTCCGAGCCCTCGCTTTGGGTCTCGACTTCGGGGTCGTCCTTGAGTGCCTCGTGAACGATCTTTCGCTCGACGGGCGTCATCGGCTCGAGCTCGACTCGTCGCCCGGTTGCAGACGCGCGTTGCGCCGTGCGTTTCGCCATCGTCTCGAGCGTCGCGGTGCGCCGAGCACGATATCCGGCGGCGTCGACGATGACTTCGTGCTCGCCGCCCGTGGATCGCGCCATCGCGTTCGCCAGGTACTGGATCGCGTCGATGGTCTGGCCGTGCTTGCCGATGAAGAGACCGAGGTCCGCGCCAGTACAGGTCACGGTCACGACACCTTCCTGCTCGGAAGCGGATGCGATGACGTTGGCGCCGATCGCCGTCGCCGCTCGCTGGACGAACTCGAGGGCGGTATCCGCCTCCGCGCTCGACCCGGGCTTTGGTGGATGTGCTCTCGCCATGACGGTCGCGATGACCTGTGCCGGCGTGAAGCCCACGCCGAGAAGACCTCGTTCGCCCTCCGAGACGACCCGGAACTCCACGCTGTCCCGATCGAGACCGGGAACGAGCAGCTCGAGCTCACGGAGCGCCGCCCACTTCGCCTCGCCGACGGTCTCACCCGTCGTCTCCACGGTCACGACCTCGGAATCGCTCATCGCCTGGCTCTTCCGCCGCGCTTTCGCTTGACTCGACGCGGTGGTCCCGTGCGCGAAGTGCCCCCGTCTCCTCCAGGCCCGGGGGATGCAGGTGAGGTCGCCGCTTCTCCGGACTCCTTCGGCGGCGTCCGGCTGGATCGCTTCGGTGGGACGACCGGTTTCGGCATCAGGCGGCGCGTGACGATGCCCTGTCCGGTCGTCCAGAGGTTCGTCGTGAGCCAGTAGATCATGAGTCCAGAGGGAAAGCCGAGGATGAACGGGAGGAAGGCGATCGGCAGCACCATGATCATGATCCGTTGCGCTTGGCTCTGCATCGACGTCGACATCAGCCACGTCGACGTGAGCTGGCTGACGACGTAGACGGCGATGAGAAGCGGGCCCCACGCGTCCTTCGTCGGCTCCGTGATGTCGACGAGGCTCAGCCATTCGAGGAGAGAATGGAACTGCGGAAGCACCTGGAGCTTCTCGTCGACCACCTCGCAGAAATCGCCGCGCGTGCAGAAGATCTCCTTCTCGAAGTCGCGCAGCACGAAGAAGAGGGCGATGAAGATCGGAATCTGGAAGACGATCGGGAGGCAGGAGGCGTACGGGTTGATCTTGTTCTCCTTGTAGAACTTCATCAGCTCTTCCGACTGCTTCTGCCGGTCGTGCTTGTATCGCTGCTGGATCGCCTTCATCTCGGGCGCATGGAGCTGCAGGCTCTGCATCGAGTGGATCTGCCGGATGGCGAGCGGTACGAGCAGCATCCGGACGATCACGGTCAACGCGACGATCGACCAGGCCCACGTCAGACCAGCCGACTCGTGGAGCCAGATCAGGACCTCCGTCAGAACGTTCTCGAGCGGGGAGAGGACGCCGCCGACGATCACGTACGTGCCCTCCGGGATCGAAAGAGCGGAAAGACGGTCTGTTCTCGCGCGTGGTCCACTCCGCCGTGGCTCCACGGATTGCAGCGAAGAAGCCGCCAGCCCGAGAGGATCGTGCCTCGCACGAGGCCGAACTCACGAAGCGCGTCGATGGCGTACTGCGAGCAGCTCGGGTGGTACTTGCACGTGCCGGGCGGAGTCAGGAGTCCGAAGGTCCAGCGCCAGACGTGGACTGCCGCAATTCCGAGGTACCTCACGGTCGTACCTTCCCGAGCACCCTGGAGATCTCCGCGACGAGCCATTCGCGTCCCCGCGTCTCCGCGGGCTCGGCGAAGCCGGGGCGGGCAGCCAGCACGTAGTCGTGACCCGCCGGAACCGAGTCGAGGAGGTCACGCCACGCCTCTCGGAGAAGACGCTTGGCGCGGTTTCGAACGACCGCTGAACCCACGGACCGGGGAACCGCGAGACCCAGACGCGGGGAACCGTCCACGTCTTCGTCGCGCGGAAACCAGTGCAGGACGAGGTACCGGGTCGAGGCCGACTGTCCACGTCGGTAAACGGTTTCGAAATCCCGTGAGCGGGAGAGTCGGTGGCGGCGCTGCACGGATTGGCGCCTCAGGCCGAGAGGCGCTTGCGCCCTCTCGCGCGACGGCGCTTCAGGATCGCGCGACCTCCGCGCGACGCCATTCGCGCCCGGAATCCGTGTCTTCGCTTGCGGCGGCGAACGTTCGGCTGATAGGTGCGTTTCACGTCTCTTCGCTCTTCGAACTGGCCGTGAGGCCCGGGGAGCGAGGAGTATAGACGACGTGCCGCACGCATCGTTTTCCACAGACCGACGTGGTCGGGCTCTCCTCGAAACCGCTGCTCCGTGGGTTTCGGTGTTGTCCGATCCGAGAACCGAGTTCTCATCTTCCACAGCTGTGGAAAGAGATGTGGAACGCAAGAAATCCCTGGAAAACAACCCGTTTTTCATCCACAGGTCGGCGCTGGGGTGGCATTGAGACGGCCTGTGAGTGCTGCTATGCTCGCCATTCCCCACGACCCGATGTAGCCGCGAGGACGGGTGGAGCACGCCACCGAGCCAACAGCCGAGATTCTCTGGGAGTCGATAGCAGATCGACTGAGGGACGCGCTCACCGAGACGACGTTCGAGACTTGGTTCGGCCACGCCAGCCCGATGTCGCTGGGTGAGCGCCAGCTCGTCGTCGAAGTCCCGAACGATTTCACGCGGGACTGGATCCAGGGTCATTTCCTCGACTTCGTGTCGGGCGTGGCGCGGGAGTCACTGGGTCGCGAGGTGGTCGTCACCTTCACCGTCGGTGAGCCGCGGCCTCAGCCACCCGCCGGGCCAGGGCCGGCGGAGAGCGAGCTGCGCCGCCGCGAAGTGGAGATCCCCTATCGCGACTCGCCCGAGGTCGACTTGAACTCGAAGTACACGTTCGACTTCTTCGTCATCGGATCGTCGAACCGCTTCGCTCATGCCGCGGCGCTCGCCGTCGCCGAGGCGCCGGCGCAGGCGTACAACCCGCTTTTCATCTACGGAGGCACCGGCCTCGGCAAGACGCACCTGCTCCAGGCGATCGGCCATTACGTCAGGCAGCACTCGCGGCGCCTGACCATGCGATACGTCACGAGCGAGACGTTCATGAACGACTTCATCGACTCGCTTCGGGACAAGAGGATCGAGGGCTTCAAGCGGCGCTACAGGAACTACGACGTTCTCCTGATCGACGACATCCAGTTCTTCGAAGGCAAGGAGCGGATCCAGGAGGAGTTCTTCCACACGTTCAACTCGCTCTACGAAGGTGGGGCGCAGATCGTTATCTCCTCCGATCGTCCGCCGAGAGAGATCGCCACGCTCGAGGAGCGTCTCCGTTCCCGCTTCGAATGGGGACTGCTCACCGACATCCAGGCGCCCGACCTCGAGACCCGAATCGCGATCCTCCGCAAGAAGGTCAACACGGAGCGGATCGCCGTAACCGATCCCGAAGTGCTGACGTTCATCGCCGGTCGCGTCTCGTCGAACATACGCGAGCTCGAGGGAGCACTCACCCGGGTCGTCGCGTTCTCTTCCCTCACGGATCGCCCCATGACGGTCGACCTTGCCGAGCACGTGCTGAAGGACGTGTTCCCACAAGGAGAAGCAGCCCCAGAGGTGACGATCTCACGAATCCAGGAGGCTGTGTCCCAACGCTTCGGTGTCACCCTGGACGAACTCGTGAGCCCTCGCCGTTCTCAGGCAGTCGCGTACCCCAGACAGGTGGCGATGTATCTCTCGCGCGAGCTGACGGACTCCTCGCTACCGATGATCGGCAAGGAGTTCGGGGGACGCGACCACACGACGGTCATTCACGCGAAGGACAAGATCACACGGTTGATCCGGGAGGACCGCTCCGTGTACAACCTTGTGCAAGAACTCACCGCGCGTATCAAGCAGGCGCGCTGAGATGGGGGTCCTCGAGCTCCGCCTCCGACCCCCTGTGGAAGCCGCCGTTCTTCGTCCCCCGATTCCCACACAGCGGTTTTCCCCGCTCCTAGGGCAGAATCTCCCCGTCATCCCCGTGTTCCACACTCCTACTACTTCTACGAGTTCTTTTAAGTCATGAACACAGACCTAGCCTCCGGAACGACGCTGAGTGCGACGTGCTCGCGCAACGAGCTCGCCTCTGCTCTCACGGTCGTCGCTCGAGCTCTGTCGAGCCGGAGCGCCGTGCAGGTCTTGAGCGGAATCCTCTTGGGGGCGGAAGAAGGCCGGCTCACGCTCGCTGCCACGGATATGGAGATCTCGCTCCGTGCGTCGATCGCGGGTGAAGTCTCCGGGGAGGCAGCGGTCGTCGTACCCGGTCGTCTGCTTACCGACCTCGTCCGCCTCTTGCCAGCGGACTCGGTGACGCTCACGCACGAGGAAGGGGACGGCGTCCTCGCAGTCACGTCCGGGGGCCACTCGTCACGTCTGAACGTGTACAGCGCGGACGACTTCCCGCGACTCCCCCCACTCGACGTGTCGCTGCAGCGGATCGAGGCGACGGCGCTCCTGGAGACGATCGAGAAGGTTGGTCGCGCAGCATCTCGTGACGAGTCGCGGCCCGTGCTCACGGGTGTTCTCGTCCGGTTCGAGGGTGATCGGCTCATCATGGCCGCAACGGACTCGTACCGCCTCGCTGTGAAGGAGACTGTGCTCACGGAGACGTCTCCGGATCTCGATGCGATCATCCCCGCCCGCGCGCTGCAGGAGCTCGCTCGCCTGGCGGCTGGGGAGGAGTACGTCGAGGTCGGTGTACACGAGAACTACGTCATCTTCTCGGCCGGTGATGCGTGGCTCACGAGCCGACGCATCGACGGCCAGTTCCCGAATTTCAAGCAGCTTCTTCCCGAGGCGTTCGAGGCGGAGATCACGCTCGAGCGCGAGCAGTTGCTGGAGGTGGTACGCCGTGCGGGCGTGATGGCGCAACGCAACGCACCGCTCCGGCTGCGTTTCGCCGAAGGAGAGCTCACGATCTCGGCGCAGACGCAGGATGTCGGCGAGGCGACGGAGTCGCTTCCGATCGACTTCGGGGGTGAGGAGATCGAGATCGGCTTCAACCCCGACTTCCTTCGGGACGGCCTCGAGGCCACGTCGAGCGACACGATCCAGTTCAAGCTCATCAACCGCTTGCGCCCCGGCCTCATCGCATCGCCCGACGAGAGCTTCTGGTACCTGATCATGCCCATCCGGCTCGCGGGCTGATCGTCCGCGAGGTCACGCTCCGGAACTTCCGCTCGTATCCGAGCCTGGAACTGCAGCTCGAACCGGGCGTGGTGCTCCTCCACGGGCCGAACGGTGCTGGGAAGACGAACTTGCTCGAGGGTCTTCACGTTGGGACGCAAGGGTTCTCACCCCGTGCCCGCAGCGATGCGCAGATGGTGCGGTTCGGTGCCGACGCCGCGCGTGTCGTACTGCGCGGTACCAATGCAGAGACCGCCTTCGAAACGGACGTCTTCCTGGCTCCCCGCGACACGCGGCGCGCTCGGCTGAACGGCCAGCGTCTCGCGTCCGCGGAACGGCTTCGCTTGGAGTTGCGCACGCTCGTCTTCACCCCCGACAGGCTCGCTGTCGTGAAGGGCGCACCGGCGATCCGAAGGGCCTACATCGACAGAAGTCTCGGCCGGCTGGCACCAGCGAAAGCGTCGATTCCGATGGAGTACGCCACGGCCGTCGGGCAACGGAACGCGGCTCTGCGACGCCTGCGCGACGGGAGCTCGTCACGTGACGCGCTGAGGCCGTGGACCGAGCGAGTCGTGACGCTCGCCACCGAGCTGATAGCCGCGCGCACCGAGACGGTGGCAGCGCTCGAGCAGCCATTCGCCGAGCTCGCCTGCTCCCTCGGGCTCGACGCCGCGGCGATCTCCTACGAAGGCGAGGCACCGACGGCCGAAGAGCTCGAGGCGCGCCTCGAGCGGGACCTCCAGCGAGGGGTCACGGGCGCCGGGCCACATCTGCACGACGTTCGCATCGAGGCTGCCGGCCGCGATCTGCGTTCGTACGGGTCGCAGGGGGAGCAGCGGCTTGCGGTCCTCTCGCTCGTCCTGGCCGAAGCGGACGTCTTACGCTCGCGATCTGCTGCAACACCACTCATGCTGCTCGACGACGTTCTCTCCGAGCTCGACGGCAGCCGCCGCCGAGCACTCGGGGAGATCGTCGCGCGAGGGGGTCAGACGGTCGTGACAGCCACGGCGCGCGAAGCGCTGCCGCTCGAACCGGCGCAAGCCCTCGCCGTCACGCCGGGGGCGGTTCGGTGATGGATCGGATCGGCAGCGAGGTCGAGCGCGAGCTCGCCCGGAGCGGAGCCCGGCCCGTGCTCCCGCTCGCGGCGATCACGACTGCCTGGCCGGATGCAGTCGGTGCTGCCGTGGCGCAGCAGGCGTGGCCACTCCGGCTCGCCCGCGACGGAACGCTCCACGTCGCGACGACGTCGTCAACGTGGGCGTTCGAGCTCGATCGGCTTTCGGCAGACATCCTCGCCGCCCTCGCCGCGCGTCTGGCAGCCGACGCGCCCGCGAAATTGCGCTTCGCGGTGGGGCCCGTTCCGGAGCCGTCCGGTGGCGAATCGAGCGTCTCGCGGCCCGCGATCGAACAGCCGGAACCGACCTCGGAAGAGGTTGCAGCGGCGGTTGTGGCAGCCGCCGAGATCGACGACCCGGAGCTCCGGGAGCTGGCGGCCCGAGCCGCGCGCGCGAGCCTTGCCAACGCCCGGTCCGGCCGCCGTTTCTGATAAGCTGCTGTTGCCCCGCAATATGGCGATTTGCAGGGCTTTTTTAATGGCTGAACCCGCCTATACCGCAAAGGACATCACCGTTCTCGAGGGCCTCGAGCCGGTTCGTCTGCGCCCCGGCATGTACATCGGGTCGACGGGCGCCAGAGGGCTCCACCATCTCGTCTACGAGGTCGTCGACAACGCGGTCGACGAGGCCCTGGCCGGAAGGAACGACCTCGTCGACGTGACGATCCATCCGGACAACTCCGTCACGGTCCGCGACGCGGGCGCCGGGATCCCGATCGACGTCATCGCCGATCAAGGTCTGCCGGCACTCACTGTCGTCCTGACGAAATTGCATGCCGGCGGAAAGTTCGGAGGACAGGGCTACAAGGTGTCCGGCGGACTGCACGGCGTCGGCGTCTCCGTCGTCAACGCCCTCTCGGAGTGGCTCGTCGCCGAGGTACGTCGTGACGGGAAGGTGTACCGGCAAGAGTTCACACGCGGAGAGCCCACTGCCGACATGGCGACGATCGGAGTAGCGGGCAAGGGCGAGTCCGGCACGACGATCTCGTTCCTCCCCGACTCGGAGGTGTTCGACGAGACGGAGTTCTCCGCGGCGACGCTCTCGCAGCGTCTCCGCGAGACCGCCTTCCTCACGCGCGGGTTGCGAATCGTCCTTCGAGACGAGCGGGCCGGCGGTAAGACCGAGGAGTTCCACTACGAAGGCGGCATCCGCGACTTCGTTTCCCACGTGAACGAGTCGAAGGACGCGGTGCACAAGCACGTCGTCTACTTCGAGGGCGAAAGCGAGGACGGCCAGGTCGACGTCGCGATGCAGTGGAACAGCTCGTACGTCGAATCGGTCTTTTCGTTCGCGAACAACATCAACACGACCGAGGGCGGAACGCATCTCTCGGGGTTCCGGGCCGCGCTGACCGGCACGCTGAACCGTTACGCGCGCGACAAGGGACTGCTGAAGGAGAAAGAGGAGAACCTCGAGGGAGAGGACGTGCGCGAAGGCCTGGCCGCCGTCATCTCGGTGAAGCTCCGCAACCCGCAGTTCGAGGGTCAGACGAAGACGAAGCTGGGCAACCCGCCGATCGAGGGGCTCGTCAAGACGACCGTCAACCAGCGACTGGCGCAGTTCCTCGAGGAGAACCCGGCCGAGGCTCGCCAGATCATCACGAAGACGGTGTCGGCGGCGCGGGCCCGGCAAGCGGCGCGCAAGGCACGCGAGCTGACGAGACGAAAAAGCGCGCTCGAATCCAACTCGCTCCCCGGCAAGCTCGCCGACTGCCAGATCTCGGACCCCGAGGTGGCCGAGCTCTTCCTCGTGGAAGGGAACTCGGCCGGCGGGTCTGCGGTCGACGCACGCGACCGGAGCTACCAGGCGATCCTCCCGCTGCGCGGAAAGGTCATCAACGCCGAGAAGAACCGGATCAACAAGGTCCTCTCCAATGAGGAGATCCAGGCGATCGTGACCGCGATCGGAACCGGTATCGGGGACGAGTTCGACGTCACGAAGCTCCGCTACCACCGGATCATCGTCATGACCGACGCCGATGTGGACGGGGCTCACATCCGCACGCTCATCCTCACGTTCCTGTACCGGCAGATGCAGGAGCTCGTCGAAGGCGGATACGTCTACATCGCCGTTCCGCCCCTCTATCGGGTGAAGATCGGCTCGCAGCTGCGGTACGTCGAGAAGGAGTCTCAGTTCGAGGAGCTGCTCGCTCGCGAGCGGATCAAGGACATGGACGTGACGGACCGCGCCGGCACGACGCAAAAGCTCACGGAGGCGCGCTTCACACGCTTCACGCGCGTCCTCAACGAGTTCGACGGCTGGGTCTCGCGACTGCGCGAGGACTTCGGCGCGGCTGCGGCGAACTTCGTCGTCGACCACCGCCTCGTCGAGGCCGACGTCTCCGATGTCGAAGGGGCGCTCGCCGGTCGCGACCCGAACGGGTTCGAGCTCGCAATCGTCGAGGCGGTCGACGATGGAACGCGTGTCAGAGTCGTGGAGCGCGAGACGGGCGCCGCCTCGAGCGTCGTCGTTCCGAGCGCGCTGCTCGGCTCGTCGATCTACGCGAACGTGCGCAAGACGTACGCACGGCTGACCGAGATCGTCGGCAAGCCGCCGTTCGAGATCGCGTTCGGCAAGAAGACGCGGCATGCGGACACCCTCGCCCAGCTGCGCGAAGCCGCGCTCGAGCTCGCGAAGGAGGGCATTCAGGTAAGCCGGTTCAAGGGGCTCGGCGAGATGGATGCCGAGGAGCTTGCGGATACGACCATGAACTCGGCGAACCGGATGCTCATCAGGGTCGAGGTCGAGGACGCGGCGGCAGCCGACCGGACCTTCTCGACGCTCATGGGCGACCAGGTCGAGCCGAGACGGGCGTTCATCGAGGCGAACGCCCGCGACGTGAGGTTCCTGGATGTCTGACGTCGTCGAGCCTCTCGGCTCGGGTCGCATCGAAGGCCGGGAGCTCGAGCAGGAAATGCGTTCGAGCTTCCTCGACTACGCGATGAGCGTCATCGTCGCGCGGGCGCTTCCCGATGCCCGGGACGGCCTGAAACCCGTCCACCGCCGAGTCCTCTACGCGATGCACGAGGGCGGCCTGCAGCCGAACAGACCGCGCCTGAAGTCAGCACGAGTCGTCGGCGACGTCATGGGCTACTACCACCCGCACGGCGACCAGGCGATCTACGACACGCTCGTCCGCATGGCCCAGCCGTTCTCGCTGCGCTACCCGCTCGTCGACGGCCAGGGGAACTTCGGCAACATCGACGACTATCCGGCCGCCGCCATGAGGTACACGGAGTGCCGGCTCACGCGACTCGCCACGGAGATGTTGCGGGACATCGACATGGACACGGTCGACTTCGTTCCGAACTACGACGAGTCGCGAAAGGAGCCTGCCGTTCTTCCAGCGCGCTTTCCGAACCTCCTCGTCAACGGCTCGGCGGGGATTGCCGTGGGTATGGCCACGAACATCCCCCCACACCGCCTGGGCGAGATCGCTGACGCGATCGTTGCGCTGATCGACAAGCCCGACGCCAACGTCGACGACCTCATGAAGCACGTCAAGGGCCCGGACTTCCCGACTGGCGCGATCGTCGTCGGCAGATCGGGGATTCGCGATGCGTATCGCACCGGACGAGGCCGAGTCGTCATGCGCGCGAGGGCACACGTCGAGGAGCTTCGCGGCGGCAAGAGCGCGGTGATCGTGACCGAGCTCCCGTACGGGGTGAAGAAGGGCGGCGACTCGGGCGTCATCAAGAAGATCGCCGATCTCGTCAACGACAAGGTCCTGAGCGAGATCTCGGACGTGAAAGATCATTCCGATCGCACGGGGATGCGGATCCAGATCGACCTTAAGCGCGAGGCGATCCCGCAGGTCGTCCTGAACAAGCTCTTCAAGCACACCGCCCTGCAGACGACGTTCGGCTACAACGCGGTCGCGCTCGTCGACGGCGTTCCTCGTACGCTGTCGCTCCTCGAGCTCGTCAGGCACTACCTCGACTACCAGCGCGAGGTCGTCACGCGGCGCTCGAAGTACGAGCTGCGCAAGGCTCTCGACCGGGCGCACGTCCTCGAGGGATATCTCATCGCGCTGGACAACCTCGACGAGGTCATCGCCCTCATTCGCGCAGCGGACGACACGGACGCCGCTCGCGCAGCGCTCATGGAGCGCTTCGAGCTCTCCGAGATCCAGGCGCAGGCGATCCTCGACCTTCGCCTCCGTGCGCTGACGGGCCTCGAGCGTAAGCGCATCGAGGACGAGCACGCGGACCTCCAGGAGCGCATTGCGGAGCTGCGTGCTCTGCTGGGCGACCCTTCCTTGATCGACGGAGTCGTGCGGGAGGAACTCCTCGAGCTGAAGGAGATCTACGGGAAGGCCGACGAGCGACGGACGGAGATCGTCGCCGGCGAGACCGAGCTCGAGCTCGAGGACATGATCGCGGAGGAGGACATGGTGATCGCGATCACCAAGTCCGGCTACATCAAGCGCCTACCGGTTACGACCTACCGGGAGCAGCGGCGAGGCGGCGTCGGTGTCATGGGCATGGATCTCAAGGACGACGACTACATCGAGCACCTCTTCGTGGCTTCGACGCACGACTACATCCTCTTCTTCACGACCGTGGGCAAGGTCTACCGGCTGAAGGTGCACGAGCTCCCGCTCGGCTCGCGCCAGTCGAAAGGCCGTGCGATCGTGAACCTCCTGCCCTTCCGGCAGGACGAGTACGTCCGCGCCGTCATCGCCACGCGCAATTTCGAGGAGGCGAAGTACCTCGTCTTCGCGACGCGGAAGGGCATGGTCAAGAAGACCGAATTCGTCGCGTACAACACGCCCCTCAAGGCGGACGGGATCATCGCGATCAAACTCCGCGAGGACGACGAGCTCATCGGAGTGCGTCTCGCCGGTGACACCGACGACGTGCTCATGGTCTCCCGGCTCGGCCAGGCCGTGCGCTTCCACGGCAAGCAGGTCCGTTCGATGGGCCGCGACACGTCGGGCGTTGCGGGGATGAAGCTCCGCGGGGACGACGAGGTCATCGAGCTCGACATCGCAGTCGACGATGCGGATCTGCTCGTGGTCACGGAGAACGGCTACGGCAAGCGCACGCGAGTGGGCGACTATCCGGTCAAGGGCCGAGGGACGATGGGAGTCAAGACCGCACAGCTCGTCGAGGGCAAGGGCCGGCTCGCCGGCGCACGCATCGTCCGAGACGGCTATCAGGTCATGCTCATCTCGGACGGCGGGACGGTGATCAAGATCCCAGTCGACGGAATCCGCCGCGCCGGTCGTGCGACCCAGGGCGTCATCGTCATGCGCCTCCGCGAGGGCGAGCAGGTGGCCACCCTGGCGCCGGTCGTGGGCTCGGACGAGGAACCCGAGTCCGTGAGCGGTGCCGAGGAACCCGAAGCCTAGCTAGCTGCTATCCGACTTCGCGACGTTCGAGAGAGCGGTGAGCAGGTCGATCGGGATCGGGAAGACGACCGTCGAGTTGTTGGACGCCCCGATCTCGAGCAGCGTCTGCAGGTAGCGAAGCTGCACGGTTATCGGTTGCTGGGCCATGATCGCCGCCGCGTCCTTGAGGCGCTCGGATGCCTGGAACTCGCCCTCGGCTGAGATGACCTTCGCACGGCGCTCGCGTTCGGCTTCGGCCTGACGCGCCATCGCGCGCTGCATGCCCGCCGGGATCTCGACGTCCTTGACCTCGACCACCGAGACCTTGATGCCCCACGGGGAGGTCGCCTCGTCGATGATGCTCTGGAGGATCGCGTTGATCTTGTCGCGCTCGGAGAGAAGCTCGTCGAGCACGTGTTGGCCGAGCACGGAGCGCAGGGTCGTCTGCGCGATCTGCGACGTCGCCACCATGTAGTTCTCGACCTGGACGATCGCCGCGTTCGGCTCGACGATCCTGAAGTACGCGACCGCGTTCACACGGACCGGGACGTTGTCCTTCGTGATCACTTCCTGTGGAGGGACGTTCAGTGTCACCGTTCGCAGGTCGACCCGGACCATGCGGTCGATGACGGGAATGAGCAGGAAGAGCCCGGGGCCCTTGGGGTCCGGCAGCAGCCGGCCGAGACGGAAGATCACGCCGCGTTCGTACTCGCGCGCGATCTTGACCGCGGCGAAGAGGAACAGGACGACGATGACGAGCGCTGCGACGAGCACGATCAGGCCTGCGGACACGTCCATCAGCTCTGCTCCTCCAGTTCGGGTGACTTCGGGGATCCTACGACGAGCCGCAGGTCTTCCTCGACCTGTTCCACCCTGACCTGCTCGCCGGGGACGAGTGGTGAGCCGTCCGCGGAGTGGGCGCGCCACAGCTCGCCGTTGATCTGCACCATCCCGTCCCGCCGGACGACGCCGTCGTGTCCGACCATTCCGTGGACGCCGACGGCCGCCGGCCGCCGCGCGACGCGCGCAACGCGGGACAGCGCGATCCCTAGGAGCAGAGCGAGGCTGCCGGCAATGCCGATCGCCACCGGGAGCGAGACCTGGTACGCGTCGCCCGCGGGGTCGAAGAGCATGAGCGCGCCGAGAACGAACATGACCGACCCTGCAACCGTCAAAGCACCGTGGCTCGGGACGAACGCCTCCGCGACGAAGAACGCGGCCGCGAGCACCATCAACAGTAGGCCGGCGAGCGAGACGGGAAGCACCTGTAGGCCGTACAACCCGAGGATGAGCGAGATCGCGCCGACGGTGCCCGGAAAGACGAGCCCCGGATTCCACAGCTCCACGACGATCCCGATGAGTCCGATCGAAAGCATGAGTGCGATGAGGTTCGGGTCGACGAGGAAGTCGCGTGCTTGCTGCCAGAAGCTCATCTCGACGTTCTCGACCTGTGCTCCCGCGGTCTCCAGCACGAAGCCCTTGGGAACCGTCGTCATCCCGTCGATCTCGTCGAGCAGTGCCGGGACGGTCGGCGCGATCACCTCGACGAGCCCGATCGCCTTCGCTTGCCGCGCGCCGTAGTTCGAAGCCTCGGTGACCATCTTCCGTGCCGCGGCCACGTTCCGATCGTGCTCCCGCGCAAGCTCGCCGGTATACGCGGCTGCGTCATTGACGATCTTTCGGCGGAGGTCCTCGGAGATGTCCTGGCCGCCGAGAGAGACCGGTGTCGACGAGCCGATGTTCGTCTGCGGGGCCATTGCCGCGACGTCTGCGGCCATCGTGATCACGGCTCCGGCGGAGTCCGCGCTCGAACCGGGTGGAGCGACGTAGACGACGATGGGCACCTCGGAGGCGAGGAATCGCTTCACGATGCCGCGCATCGAGGACGCGAGCCCACCGGGCGTGTCGAGGACGAGCACCATGGCCGCGAAGTCCTCGTCCTCGGCTCGGGCGACGGCGTTCTCGACGTACTCCTGAGTGACCGGGTTGATGTCGTTGTCGAGGTGAACGGCCAGAACCCGCGTCTCCGAGTCCTGCCCGTTCGCGACCACAGGTGCTGCGAGGGCGGCAAGGATGAGCGCGAGAGATGGAAATCCCCGCAAAAGGCGGTTCCGCACCGGTGTAAGGATTCTATCAACGGAGGTTTCCCGCCCTTGTTCGCGAACCGCCGAACGGCCACTCTGGGCTCCGCATGCGTCGACTTCTCGTCACGGCTGTCGCTCTCGCCGCGCTCGTGCATGCCAGTCAGGCGTTCGCGGACACGGGTGCGAGCGCTACGACCGTCGAGCTGCGGGCGAACGCACGGGGCGTCTACACGCCGCTGCAGACGACACGACCGTTCACGCTGGCAGGCGTCCGCTGGCGAGGTGCCGGGCGGGTCGTGTTCCGCACTCGCTCGCGCGAGGGGCGATGGAGCGAGTGGCGACGCGCGGCTCCGGAAGCCGAGGACGGTCCGGACGCCGATTCGCCGGAGAACCGTGCGTCCGGATGGCGGCTCGGCAATCCCTGGTGGGTCGGTCCTGCGACGACCGTCGAGGCGCGCGCGATCGGCCGTGTTTCACGGATACGCGCCCACCTCGTGTGGAGTCCGGAGCTGCGTATCCCGTTGCGCGGGCTCACGACCACCGGCGCGCCCGCGATCGTGCCGCGCACGTCCTGGGGCGCCGACGAGTCGATTCGGCGCGGGCCACCCTC
>DATIBA010000007.1:0-2420 GCA_035457765.1 Gaiellaceae bacterium | reverse complement strand
AGGACGGCCGCGACCATCGCGACCGGGCGATGCAGCGGGCGCCGCTCGCGGCGCCGGTCGTAGAACGGCAGTCCCATCAGCAGGATGAGGCAGATCGTCGGAATGCCGACGGTCGCGATGAAAACCGTCTCCGGCCACTCGAAGATCCGGAGCAGGTAGAAGAGGAAGTAGAAGTACCAGTCGGGCCGCGGGATGAAGTCCGTCGTCCCCGGGTCCGCGGGTTCGGTGTACCACGGGCCCAGAATCCCGGGCTCGACGCCGTCTGCGTCGAAGTACCAGACAGCGGCCAGGACGACGATGACGCACACGACGACGAGCGACATGACCGTGTCGTGGAAGAGTGCGAACGGGAAGAAGGGCTTCCCTTCCTTCTTGACGTCGTCCTTGTAGTGGGCGTAGTCCTCGCGGTTCAGCTCGCCGAGATCGCGCGCCATCAGTCCCTGCCTCCGGAGCCGCGAACGAGTCCCGCTCTCGCCCCTGTCGGCTGGATCTCCGGGCGCTCACGTCCCGCCGCCTCGCCCGACCACGGCGGAGAGGCGACTCCGAGGCGGGTCACGAGGTAGATGTGGATGCCGATGAGCGGGATGAGCGCACCCGGGAGTAAGAGCATGTGCAGCGCGTACCACTTCGGAAGCGTGTCGGCCCCGATCTCGGGCCCGGTCGCGAGGAACTCGGCGAGCCACGGGCCGAGGAAGGGCGCGGTGCCGTTCAGGTTGATACCGACGACGGTCGCCCAGTACGCGGTCTGGTCCCAGGGAAGCAGGTAGCCGGTGAAGCCCATGAGCATGCCAGTCACGAGGATGAGAACACCGGTGATCCAGTTCAGCTCGCGCGGGTACTTGTAGGCGCCGAAGAGGAACACGCGGCCCATGTGCAGGAAGAGGAGGATGATGAAGACGCTCGCCCCCCAGCGATGCATCCCGCGCACGAGCCACCCGAGCGTGAGGTCGTTCGTGATCGCCTCGATCGACGAGTACGCGACGGGCTTGCCGGTGACAGGATCGATCGAGGACGACGGCTCGTAGTAGAGCGCCAGGATCACTCCCGTCAGCGTCTGGACGATGAAGGCCGTCAGCGCCGCCGAGCCGAGCGTCTGCGCCCAGCTGATGTCGCGCGGCACGTTCCGAAAGAGGAACCACTTCGTTCCGCGAACCGCCGCCGTGCGCTCGTCCACCCAGTCGAGCGGGGCGAGGACGGCCAGCTCCACGATCTGATCCTTCTTCGACTTCGCCGCCATCAGCCCGTGACCTGACTGGGAACGATCGGATACAGCCACGCCTCGATCCCGTCGACGTGCGTGCCGGGAGTCGACCAGGGGTACCTCGAGATCGTCGCGTTGGCTCCGGTCCCCGAGACGTTCCCCACTGCAAAGAGCTCATGGAGGACGAGTCGACCGTCCCTGATCGAGAAGGTGTAGCGATCCATGGAGCGCACCGGCGGGCCTGCCCGGCGGTTGCCCTCGGCGTCGTAGAGACCACCGTGGCACGGGCAGCCGAACGACTGGGCGAGCACCGGCCGCAGCTCGACTCCGTCGACCTCCTTCCTCGCCTCCTCGTCGATCGGACCGTTCGGCTGCACCGGGCAGCCGAGGTGCACGCAGCGGCTGTAGAGGATGGTGAAGCTCGGCTCGCCCGCCTCGCTGGGCCCGTTGTTGCGGATGAAGGTCGTCCGCCTGCTGACCTCGCCCTGCTGCGGGTCTGCAAGGTAGCTCGCGATCATGTACTGGCCCACCGGGAAGTTCTCGATCGGCCCGAGATCGGCCTCTCCCTCCTGGCGATTCGTGAACGAGGGGAGAATCGTGAAGCCGAGGACCGGGAGAGTGACGACTGCTCCGATCGCGGCTCCGATGCCAAGCGTGGAGGCCTCGAGGAATCGGGAGCGCGTGTAGGTGGGGAGCGGAGCCCTCGTTGCGACGGGAGCGGCTGCCGCGGCCGTGTCCGAGACGGCGCGTGTCTCGGGCTCGATGTCAGGCACCTCCTGCCGCACGTCGCGCGTGACGTCACGCGCCCAGAGCAGCCCGAACACGATGGCGAGAACCGCGCCGATGGCCGCGACGATCCAGCTGATGACGAGGCCGAGGAGGAGGCACGCGACCCCGATCGCGAAGCCGATCGGCCAGAGGCTCGGCCCGGGGGCGTGCGGGGTGTCGTGGCCTGTGTCGGTCAAAGCGTGCTTGCGGGATTCAATCGCCCAGCCGTCCGGCAGTCAACGACGTAACGACTGTCGCGACGCGGGGGATTCTGCACTTTGCGAAGGACGCGTGCCGCAGTGGATCAGACGCCACCCGTCCGACTCCGGTCCGGGAGTCCGTACTCGCTCCAGCGGCGCGTGACGAGGTCGCGGATCTCGTCCGACATGACGATCTCCTCGGGCCAGGGCCGCGCGTCCTCCTCGGGGAGCTTGTGCGTCGCGTCGATGCC
>DATIBA010000006.1:0-6111 GCA_035457765.1 Gaiellaceae bacterium | reverse complement strand
ACGGCCTGGATCCTGTCCGCGAGCGCGCGCGGGTCGGTGCGCGGGAAGCGAGCTTCCCGATCGAGGAGCGAGTCGAAGATCGGGTTCGAGGCAAGCACGGGAAGGCATGCGGCGGCAGCCTCGTACACGACCTTGTCGGGGGCCCCAGCGCGCATGTTGTTGACGAGGGCGTCGTGCTCTGCGAAGAGCTCCGGCAGCTCGGAGCGCGGCACCGCATCGCCGAGCACGACCCGTCCGTCGAGTCCGAGCTCGCTCGAGACCAGTTCGAGCTCCGAGCGGTGAGCGCGCTCGTCGTCGGAGAGCGACGGGCCGTGGATCCGAAGCCGGACGTCGGGACCGGCCAGTGCAACGGCCGCGAGCACTACGTCGAGCCCCTTCGCAGTCGAGTAACGGCCGAGCGAGAGCAGGCGCGTTCCCGGCCCCTCTCTCGGTGGCGTGCACGGGAACTCGGCCAGGTCGATGCCGTGACCGATCGCGCGGAGCTTGCGCGAGTGCAGCGGGAAGGAACGCTCGTCGACGCTCGTCACCGCCGTCGACACGCGCTCCGCCGCCCGCAACAGCCGGCTCGCACGCCAGTGCGTGAACCAGAGGACGAGCGGGACACCGAGGGGTCGTACGAGCGGTGCGGCCAACACGGCGTAGATCGGGCACATGTGCGCGACGACGGCGCCTCTCCGGAGACCACCCAGCTCTCGGGCGAGCGCCGTCTCGAAGCGAAGCCCGCGTGCTGCCTTGTGGCCGGCGCGAAACGATCGGACGCGGCAGTTCGCCGGCAGGACGTCGTCGACGGCTCCGTCGGCGAGCACGAGAACCTCGTCGACGAGCTCCGCGAGGGCTCTGAGCTTCGGGACCGTCGCCGCAAGCGCAGGATGGCCCGGATCGACCTGCTGCGTGATGAAGACGACCTTGACCATCAGAAGAAGTCGAAGTCGCCGAGCGTGAAGTGCCACGCCCCGGCGCGCTCATCGACTCGAGCGCCGTCCTTGAGCGGCTTGCCGATGAAGCGGAGCTTCGTGTTCGTAGGCAGGAATCCCGCCCGCAGCAGCGCGCGACGATGCCCCCGAGACGGGGGCGGAAGGAGCACGAGCGCATCCGCGCCTCCTCGCACCTCTTCGACGGCTCGGGCGAGCAGCGCCCGCACGACCTGACGCCCTCCGGGTGCGGCGACGAGGTCGGCGAGAAAACCCGCCGAGACGCCGTGCTTGAACGTTTGTCCGACGACGGCGACTCCCACGAGCTCACGCCCGCGGTAGGCCCCGAAGCACCGGTAGTCGCGCGGTGAGTCGAGGTATCTCCAGTTGAAGTACTCGGCGTCGCGGACGAAATGACTCCCGTAGCCCGCCGCCGCTCGCCGCCCGAGCTCGTCCATCTCGGGGCCGAAGCGGTCGACGAGCCTGACCTCGTGACCGCGGAGCGTTCGATTCGCCAAATCCGGAGCCCGCAGCCCCCCGCGTTCCCCAGGTCGTCCCAGGGCGTAGCGAACGACCGCTCCTCCGCGCAGCGGTCTCGCCCACAGCCGGAGCCGAGGCAGATCGATCCAGCCGAGACGGTTGGTGAAGATCGGGTACGACGCTCCGTTCGGAAACGTGACCGTGAGCGGAGACCCTGACGCGGCAGCAGCTGCCTCGTTTTCGCGCTCGAGCGTCGAGAAGACTCCCTGGCCGCGATAGCGCGGATCCGTCGCGACGTTGACCGGGATCGCAAGCCGCGTCTCGACGCCGCCGAGCGCAGTCCGGAAGAAGCTCATGGCCGCGACGCCGACGACCTCGTCCCCGTCGATCGCAAGCGAGACGATTCCCTCCCCCGCCGGGTTCCGGTCGAACCACCAGGCGAACTCGTCGTCCGACAGCTGTGTCGTCCCGACACGCGCGAGCAGCGAGACGAGCGCAGCGCGGCGATCCGGCGCATAACGGACCACTTTGAAGCTCAACGCGAGGCCATTCCGAGGCTCTTGGTCAGCGCGCGTCGTAGGTGCGTGCCGACGACGGTGTCCTTGACGGAGAGAGCGTCGCAGGCACCTGCCAGCACGAGCTCGAACGTGCGGGACGAGTACGGCTCGACGTTGTAGCGGAGCAGCTGGAAACGATCTGTTCCCGGTCCGTTCGCACCCGAAACCGCCGTGAACGCGAGCTTGTAGCCGGCTTGCTGCACGAGACTTGCATGCTCGGCCCTGAAGTCGGCCCGAGAGCCCTTCACGTACGCGTAGGCGTCGACCTCCCGACCGAGACGCTCTTCGAGCCGGAGCTTCGAGACCGCGATCTCGCGAAGCGCTTCCGCGGGCTCGAGCTCAGCGAGGCGCCGGTGGCCGATGCCGTGCGACTCGATGCGCACGCCGCCGGCCTCGAGCTCGGCGAGCTCGTCCCAGTCGAGCGTCGGGTTCTCGATCCCGAGACCGAGTAGTGCCTCCTCGTGTGGAAGCGGGCGCGAGCCGTCGAGATACGCGACAGGCGCGAAGATGACGGCCGGGAACTCGTGCTCGCGCAGGATCGGGAAGGCGTTGAGGAGGTTGTCGCGATAGCCGTCGTCGAACGTGATCAGGACGGCACGGTCCGGAAGAGCGGCGCCGAGGACGTAGTGGTCCGTGACGACATCGAGCGAGACCGGCGTGTAGCCGAGGGTGCGAAGCAGAGCCATCTGCTCCGCGAACACGGCGGTCGGAACGGTGATCGGGTTGGGCGAGAGATCGTTGACCTTGTGGTACATGAGCACGCGAAGCGTTCGACCGGCCCCGTCGTCGACGGCCCGGAGGGCGTTGACGGCTTCGCCCGTCACGCGATAGAGGCCGTTCTTCGCCAGTTGCAGCGCTCGGAATGCAAGCACGGGGTGAGTGTAGGCCTAGCCCCTAACGACCCTCTCGACGAGATCCCGAATCGCCTCCGCATACTCCTCGGGCGTCGCGAGCCACGGCTCCACGGCGATCCGAGCCGCCGAACCGAGCCGCTCCGCGAGGACCCCATCCTGGAGCACGCGCACGAGCTCGTCGGCGAGAGCTCGATGATCACCGGGTGGTACGAGGAGACCCGTCGTTCCGTCCTCGACGAGGTCCGGAATCCCACCCACCTCGCTCGCCACGACTCCGCGGCCGCGGCAGAAGGCCTCGACCACGACGCGGCCGAGCCCCTCCGAGCGCGAGGGCAGTACGAGCACGGTCGCCTCGTCCAGAGCCCGTGCCACCTCGGGGGTCGACAGCGATTCGGTCCACCGCGTCTGTTCCGGCAACTCGGCCACGAGGCGTTCGACGACTTCTCGCAGGGTGCCGCGACCGACGACGTGTAGCACTGCGTCGGGGAGACGCGGCGCCGCCAGCCGCCACGCCTGTGCGAGCACGTCGACCGCCTTGTAGCGTTCGAGCACACCGACGAAGAGAGCGGCGGGGCGCTGCGGAAGCCAGGCGGGAGCGCGTTCGAGGAACGGCTCCAGATCCATGAAAGCTGCGAACTCTGCGGTCGGCTCCACGCCGGCCGCACGCACGACGCCGGAGGTGTAGGCGGAGATGGTGCGCACTCCGTCTGCATGTCGCAGCCCGTATCGGGCGAGGGCGTCGGCGAGCGGCGCGAGCGCCCTTCGCGACGGTGATCCATAGAGCCGCGTCGGAGCGGCGGGGTCCCCGTGGATGTCGGCGATCACCTTTGTCGGTACGCGCGCCAGCTTGCGCCCGAGGACCGCAAGAGCCGCCTCCTGAGCCCCCTGCGCGAGAACGGCGTCGGGCCGGAAGTCGCGGAGCTCGCGCGCAACACGGAAAGGCAGCAGCGCGTAGAAGCTCGCGCCGTCCAGGACGCGTGGCCGCACCGGCGGCACGAGCCGGAACCGCCGATCCGATCCCGGCGATCTCGCTTCGCTTGCGAGAACGCGCAACTCGAGCTCGTCGGAGAGAGCTCCGAACTTCCGTGCGAGCGAGGGCGAGAGCGGAAGCGCGTAGCGCGTGCGCCCGACCATGAGGAGCTTCCGCTTCACGTCCTGGTTGCCAGCTCGAGCTCCGCTTCAATCCGTGCGAACACGGCCTGTTCCGTATGGCCGGCGACCGACGCCGGAGCCGCCTCGGCGAGTCGGCGCCTCAGCTCGCCGTCGGCAAAGTACCGCTGGATCGCATCTCGCAGCGCCTCGGAATCGCCGGGCGGCACGAGGAGCCCGTTGACGCCATCGTGGACGACCTCGGGGACGCCACCGACCGCGGTCGCGATCACCGGACACCCTAGGACAAGCGCCTCGACGACCGTGTGGGGGAGATTCTCCCACGCCGAAGGGAGGACCGAGGCGTCGGCGGCTCCGAAGAGCCGCAGGATTTCCTCACGCGGGACACCGCCGAAGAAGCGGACACGGTCCTCGAGTCCGAGCTCACGGGCACGTCGCTCGAGGGTCGCGCGCTCCGGCCCGTCACCCGCGATCACGAGGGTGACGTCGCGAACGTCCTCGAGCGCGTTGAGGATGACGCCGACCGCCTTCTGCGGTCCGAGCCGACCGGCGAATACGAGCACGAATCCGTCGAGGCCGAGACTTGCGCGGAGCTCGTCCCGGGGCGGCAGCGGCGGTACTTCGGGCGCGGGATTGGGAAGTACCGAGATCCGATCGGGGTCGAGGCCCCAGCCAAGTGCGATCGCACGAAGGTATGCGCTCGGGCTGAACACGTGGTTGGCGCTGCGCACGGCAGCGTTGCGCGTCGCACGAAGGAACCTCGTTCGCACGCCCCCGCCCCCGACCTGCTGGAAATCTGCCAGCGTGCCCTCGAACCTCCCGCTGCGAGTCGCGCGTTCGAACACCTCGTCCGATACGAGCTTCACGACGAGCGGCCTCCGGGCGAGCCTGGCACCCAGAGCGGCGCGCCTGACCATGCTCGTGGCATAGACGACGTCGGCGCCCCTCGCGTGGGTGCGAACGGTGAGAGCACAGCGAGCGTGCCTGAGAACGGATCGGCGTGAGACCCAGTGGACCCGGTACTCCCGCGGGGCGGGCGACGAGTGCGCGGTCGTGACCACTTCGACGTCGTGACCATGCCCGTGCAGGAAGTCGGCCAGCGCGGGGGCGTGACTCGCGGGGCCGCCCGCGTCCGGAGGCCAGATCCCGGAGACGACGACGACCTTCACGCGGACGCGTCGCCGACCAGGCGCGTGGGATCGTCGCCGATCTCGGCGTGGAGCCGTGCGAGCACCGCCGCCCACGTGGCGGCGAAGACGATGGTCGAGACGAGCACGGCGACCGCCGCCCCCGTGGCGCCCCACTCGGCTGCGAGGACGGCGACGAGCGGGACGGCGACGATCGTCTCGAGCCCGTGCGTGAAGACACGCAATCGTGGCCGACCTATCGTCACCGGGAGCGACTTCGTCCATCCGATCGCGAACTGGATCGCGGCTGCGAGCAGCACGATGCGGGCCGCGTCGACGGCGGGCACGTACTCCTGGCCGAACACGACCTCCACGAGCCACGGCATCGCAACGAAGAAGGCGGGTACGGCGACGAGCATGAGGGCGCCGGCTCCGAGCGTGTATTTGCGGATCCCGGCGAGAACGCTCACGTGCCCGCCGCCTTCCCAGTCACGGGTCTGCTCGGTCAACAGCACGAGTCGCGCCGGGGAGCTCGCCGCCGCGAGCCCGGTCTGTGGTGTCTGGGCGATGCGGAAGAGGCCGACCTGAGTCGGTCCGGCGACGACTCCGAGAACCACGGGAACGAGTGTCGTCCTCGCCGAGATGACGCCCGTCGCGATGCTCGACTGGATCACGAACGAGCGGATTCCCGGGACGTCCTCGCCCAGCCCACGAGACCGGCCCCGCGGAAACCGCCGCAGCGCGACGACTCCGACGAGGCAGACGACCGCGGTCGACACGCACTGGGCGACGACGATTGCCGCGAGCGCCTCGACGACACCGTGCTGCACGCCGACGGCGATCGCGACGAGTCTGAGCACGGCCGAGCCCAGCTGATACACGCCTCGCAGGTCGTAGCGGCTGTGCAGGAGGAGCGCGGTCGCACCCACGCTCTCGGGCGCCTGGACGAGAGGGATCAGCGCTGCAGCAAGGAGTGCCGCTCCGACTCCTGCCTCGCCGAAGATCGCGTCCGCGGCAGGAGCAAGGACGACCAAGATCGCCGTCGCGAGTACGCCTCCGAGGACCTTGAACA
>DATIBA010000005.1:0-5976 GCA_035457765.1 Gaiellaceae bacterium | reverse complement strand
CAGATGCTCGGGGGAAGGGCCGTCGTAGGCGGTCTGGCCCTGTCACGTCGGCCCCTTCTCCTTCACGAGGAATGGACGGCGTGTACCGACTCATCCTGCTCGGGGCGATCGGCCTGATCCTCGTGTTCGCGTGGATCGTGAGGTGATCGGCCGGCCGGGTGGCGTCGGCTGGTAGCGTCGCGGACGTGTCGGACGCCGTCATGACCACGAGCGAGGGGACGATCGAGCTCGAGCTCTTCGACGAGGACGCTCCGCGCACGGTCCAGAACTTCTCGAAGCTCGCCTCCGACGGGTACTACGACGGCCTCGTGTTCCACCGCGTGATTCCCGACTTCATGATCCAGGGCGGCTGTCCGCGCGGCGACGGCACGGGCGGGCCGGGATACTCGTTCGAGGACGAGTTCAACGACCACCCGGTCGCACGCGGCTACCTCGCGATGGCCAACTCGGGGCCGAACACGAACGGCTCGCAGTTCTTCATCGTGACCGCCCAGGCGTGCCCGTGGCTCGACGGCAAGCACACGGTCTTCGGGCGGATCACGTCTGGACAGGAGGTGGCGGACCAGATCTCGAACGTCGATCGCGACGCGCGGGACCAACCGCGCGAACCGGTCATGATCGAGTCGGTTCGAGTCACCTTGATTCCCAACGCGTAGCCGAGATCCGTCTCGTCCGTACGACTAGGCTCACACCGTGGAGCTCGAGGGCAAGACCGCGATCGTCACGGGCGCTTCGAGCGGGATCGGCGCCGCCACCGTGCGGAAGCTCCGCGAGGCCGGTGTGCGAGTGGCCGGCGGCGCTCGTCGTGTCGAGCGCATCGAGGCCGATCTTGCACTTCCGCTCGACGTCACCGACGAGGAGAGCTGCGCCGCGTTCGTCGGTCGTGCGGTGAGCGAGTTCGGTGGCGTCGACATCCTCTACAACAACGCGGGGCTCGCGCTCGGGCGCTACCCGTTCTGGGAGTCGAACCCCGAGGACGAGGCAACCGTCCTGCATACGAACGTCGACGGCGTCATGCGGATGACGCGGATCTGTCTGCCACATATCCGCGACGAAGGGCACATCGTCTTCACGGGGTCGGTCGCTGGCCGGCAGGCGTACCAGAACGCAGCCTCGTACGTCGCGGCGAAGTTCGGGCTGCGCGGCTTCGTCTACGCGCTCCGCGAGGATCTGCTCGGGCGTCCGATCCGGATCACGACGGTGGACGCCGGCCTCGTCGCTGGAACGGAGTTCTCGCTCGTGCGCTTCAAGGGAGACGCACAGAAGGCGAAGGACGTCTACCAGGGCGTCGATCCGATCACACCGGAGGACGTCGCCGACTGCGTGCTCTTCGCTCTCACCCGGCCGCTCCACGTCAACGTCGACGAGATCGTGATCAAGGCTCTCGCCCAGTCGAGCGGAGCCCGCATCGTGCGCCGCGAGGAGTAGCTCTGCCCTCGATGCTCACGATCCTCGAAGGGTCGACGTTCTGCATCTGCGACGAGCGCGGCGACATCGCCACCGAAACGAGCGGGTTCTTCGCGCACGACACCCGCTTCCTATCGCGCTTCGTGCTTCGCGTCGGGAACGCGGTCCCTCTGCTGCTCTCCTCTGGGCGCGTCGAGCACTTTCGCGCAGCCTTCTACCTGCGCAGCCCGAACATCGAGGCTCTGCCGCGCGACGCGCTCTCGATTTCCCGCCAGCGGTTCGTCGGAACGGGCATGCAGGAGCGGATCACCGTGCGAAACGAGAGCACGGAGCGGCTCGAGCTGTCCGTCGCCGTCGACCTCGCCGCGGACTTCGCGGACATCATCTCGGTGAAGCTGCACGACTTCGCTCTCGGTGACCCCGAACTGGCACGGCCCCTGCCTTCACCTGCACCCATGACGTACGACGATGCGCGCCGGCGGCTCTCGATCGTCGATCCGGCGGGAGACCTCCACACCCGGCTCGATTTCTCGCAGCCGGGCCGCCTGGACGAGGGGACGATGACGTTCGATCTCGCGCTCGACTCGCACGAGCACTGGGAGCTGGCGGTCGACGTCGTGCCGTCGCTCGGCGCCGAGGAGGGCCCGCACCCGCGAGAGCGACTCGACGAGGAACGCGAGACGGTGAGTGATGTGGTCGCCGCGTGGACACTGCGCGTCCCCCGCGTGCGCGGTGGCTGGGACAACCTGCGACGCGCTTTCGACCGCTCGATCGCCGATCTCGCGGCGCTGCGCATGCGAACCGGCGAGTACCGCCGGCCGCTCTTCGCGGCCGGGATGCCCTGGTTCATGACGGTCTTCGGACGCGACAGCGTCATCACGTCGCTGCAGACCCTCCTGCTCGGCTCGGAGATTGCCGTCGGCGCGCTCGAGGCTCTGACGGAGCTCCAGTCGCACGTCGAGGATCCGGACATCGATGCCGAGCCCGGGAAGATCATCCACGAGGTGCGGGGCGGTCGTTGCGCCGAGACGTGGTTCCCGCGCTACTACGGCTCGATCGATGCGACACCACTCTTCCTCGTCCTGCTCGCTGAGACCTGGCGCTGGACCGACGACGCCGTGCTCACGAGGCGGCTTCGCGAGCCCGCGATGCTCGCGCTCGAGTGGATCGATCGCTACGGCGACCGCGACGGCGACGGGTTCGTCGAGTACAGCAAGCGCGCGGATCACGGCCTTGCCAACCAGTCCTGGAAGGACTCGGGCGACTCGCAGCGCTTCCACGACGGCAGGTTCGCCGAGCCGCCGATCGCCCCGGTCGAGGTGCAGGGCTACGTGTACGACGCGAAGCGGGGATTGGCCGAGCTCGCGCGAGAGGTCTGGCGAGATCCGGTTCTCGCCCAGCGGCTCGACGAGGAAGCGGACGAGCTTCGGCGGCGCTTCGACGAAGCGTTCTGGGTCGAGGAGCGCGGCGGGTTCCACGCGCTCGCCCTCGACGGCAAGAAGCGGCCCGTGGACTCACGCTGCTCGAACATGGGCCACCTGCTGTGGAGCGGCATCGCACTTCCCGAGCGAGTCCGATCGACGGTGGATCAGCTCCTCTCCGAAGGCCTCTGGTCCGGCTGGGGGATTCGCACCATGGCGAGCGACGAGGCTGCGTACAACCCGATCAGCTACCACAACGGGACCGTCTGGCCGCACGACTCCGCGCTCGCGGTCTGGGGGCTCGCCCGTCACGGCTACGTGGCGGAGGCCCGCCGCATCGCGCGGGCGCTCATCGAGGCCGCGGCGCACTTCGACTGGTCGCTTCCGGAGGTGTTCGCCGGCTACTCCCGGGACGAGACGCCGTTCCCGATCGCCTACCCCACGGCTGCGCGTCCGCAGGCATGGGCGGCCGGCACGCCGATCCTCCTCGTTCGCGTACTCCTCGGGATCGAGCCCGATCGTATGCGGGAACGCCTCATCTCGACCGTGACGGACGAGCTCCCGAGCTGGCTGGACGGACTGCGCATCGAGGGCGTGCGCGCCTACGGTCGCACGTGGAGCGTTGCCGTCGAGCGCGGCCATGTAACGATTGCCGAAGGCGTATGAAGGTCGGAATCGTCTGTCCCGTGTGGTTTCCGGTTCCTCCGGAGGCCTACGGCGGCACCGAGCGTGTTGTCGCGCTCCTCGCGGACGGACTCGTCGACGCCGGTCACGACGTCACGCTCTTCGCGTCGGGCGACTCGCAGACCCGCGCACGTCTCGAATCCGTCTTCCACACGGCGCCGAGCGAGTGGATCGGGCACACGTACTGGGAGATGCAGCACGCTCTCCACGCGTTCCGCAGGGGCGACGAGTTCGACATCGTCCACGACCACACCGGAATGCTCGGGCTCGCGTTCGGGGGCTTGCTGCGCGTTCCGTTCTGCCACACGGTTCACGGACCGCTCGACGGCCAGCCGGGCCGGCTGTACGAGCAGGTGCTCGAGCTGGCGCCGAAGGCGAAGCTCATCTCGATCTCGATGAACCAGCGAAAGCCGAAGCCCGGGCTGCCGTGGATCGCCAACTGCCCCAACGCTCTCGATCTCTCGATGTACCCCTTCCGCCGAAAGCCGGGCGGCGACTACCTCGTCTTCCTCGGCCGGATGAGCCCGGACAAGGGTGCTCATCGTGCGCTGGCGGTCGCGCTCGAGACCGGACTGCCGCTCAAGATCGCCGCGAAATGCCGCGAGCCGCTCGAGATCCGGTACTTCGACGAGTTCATCCGGCCCCACCTCGGCGGCCCGATCGAGTACGTGGGCGAGGTCGGACACGCCGACAAGGTCGAGCTCCTCATGGGGGCGCGCGCGCTCATCTCGCCGATCGACTGGGAGGAGCCGTTCGGCCTGATGATGATCGAAGCGATGGCGTGCGGAACGCCCGTGATCTCGACGCGCCGTGGAGCCGTTCCCGAGATCGTGGACCACGGTCGGACCGGAGTGGTCGTCGACAACTACCGCGACATGGAGGATCCGGCCGTGCTCGAGCTCGCGGACTCGCTCGATCCCACGATCATCCGGCGCGAGGTCGAGGAGCGGTTCTCGCCCGAGCACATGGTCGGGAACTACGTCGCCGCCTACGAGGCGACGGTCGAAGCGACCGGCAAGGCTTGAGACTGCGGTCGCCGTACGACCGCGAGATCGTCCGCCTCGCACTCCCCGCGCTGGGGGCGCTCGCCGCCGAGCCGTTGTACCTCCTCGTCGACACCGCGATCGTCGGCCACCTGGGACGGGCACAGCTCGCCGCGCTCGGGATCGCGTTCACGGTGCTCGGCGGGCTGTT
The DNA here is from genome assembly GCA_035457765.1 of Gaiellaceae bacterium. Taxonomy (GTDB): domain Bacteria; phylum Actinomycetota; class Thermoleophilia; order Gaiellales; family Gaiellaceae; genus GMQP-bins7. The sequence goes on along the minus strand of DATIBA010000005.1, from coordinate 1,270 downwards.
CGCGATCTTCAACTTCCTCCAGTACGGGACGACGGCGCAGGTCGCGCGTGCCGGTGGAGCCGGGGAGCGCGAGACGGCGCGCCGTCTCGGCGCGCAGGCGGTGTGGCTCTCCCTCGGGTTCGGGATCGCCGTCTCGGCTCTCGTCGCCCTCCTCGCGGATCCACTCGTCGCGCTCATGGGCGGGGAGGGCGAAGCCGCCGAGTACGCGGTCACGTACCTGCGGATCGCGGCGATCGGATTTCCCGCGGCGTTCCTCGCGCTCGGTGGGCAGGGTTACCTTCGGGGCATCGCCGATCTCCGCACCCCGCTCCTCATCGTGATCGCGGCCAACGCCGCGAACGTCGTGCTCGAGGTCCTCTTCGTGTACGGCTTCGGCTGGGGAATCGAAGGATCGGCCTGGGGGACCGCGATCGCCCAGCTGGGAATGGGCGCCGCGTTCATCGTCGTGATCCTCCGCCAGCTCAGGCCGGGCGAGGCGCGCGTGCAGCTCGCTCTGGCCCGGCGAGTGCTCTCGCTCGGGAAGTGGCTCTTCATCCGTACGACTGCTCTCATGGGTGCGTTCGTGCTCGCCGGGGGAGTTGCGACACGCTTCGGAGACGCGTCGATCGCGGCGCACCAGATTGCGTTCCAGCTCTGGATCTTCCTCGCGCTCGTCCTCGACTCGGTAGCGATCGCCGGTCAGATCATCGTCGGGCGGGAGTTGGGCGCCGGACGGCGGGACGACGCCTACGGCGCCGGCGAGCGGATGATCTGGCTCTCGGTCGCGATCGGTGGTGCGTTCGGGGCGCTGATGCTGCTCCTGTCGAGCGTGCTCCCACGCGCATTCACGGGCGATGCTTCCGTGCTCGACGAGGCGGCGCTCCTCTGGCCGCTCTTCGCCCTCATGCAGCCGCTGAACGGAGCCGTCTTCGCGCTGGACGGGATCCTCATCGGCGCAGGAGACGGGCCGTTCCTCGCGGGCTCGATGGTGGTCGCGTTCCTCATCTGTTCCGCGGTGCTCCTCGGCTCGCTGGCGGGAGACTGGGGAATCCGCGGGGTCTGGGCCGCTCTCGTCGCTCTCATCCTCGTTCGGCTGACGCTCATGACCGCGCGGTTCCGCCGGGGCCGCTGGCTCGTCACCGGCTGGGCTTGAGGGGTCAGACGCCACGGGCCTGACCCCCCTAGTCTTTCGGCGTGAACGTTCTCGGCGGCGAGCTCGAGCCGTGCTCCTTCGATCCGGTGACCGGATACTTCAGGGATGGCTACTGCCGAACCGAGGGCGTCGACCTCG
>DATIBA010000004.1:0-3389 GCA_035457765.1 Gaiellaceae bacterium | reverse complement strand
CTCCCTGGTTCCGACGCGCACGGTCTTGCCGATCGCGCTCTCGCCGGGGAAGAGCAGGTCCTGCGCGTCGAGACCCACCACCATCACGCTCCGCCCGAAGTTGACGTCGGCGTCGGTGATGAGCCGCCCTTCGGCGGCCTGTTGGTTCTGGACGCCGCTGTATGCCGCGGTGACGCCCTCGAGCCACGTGTTCGCCGAGTTGCGGCCGGCTGCGACGGTGATGCTCTCGATGCTCTGATGCGGCGAGACCGCGGTGACCGCGGGGAGTTGCGCGATCGCCGCGACGTCGGCGGGCGTGATCGTCCGATCGCTGGCGGACTGGCGTGTGCCGATGGTGATGAACTCGCCGTCGACCTTGATGACGTTGCCACCGAGCCGGCGGATCGAGTCTGCGACCTCCTTCTGGGCGCCGGCGCTCACGGCGGTCACCGCCACGAGCGAGGCGACGCCGATGACGACTCCGAGCGCCGTCAGCGCAGCGCGAAACCAGTTCGCTCGGAGCGAGGCGAGCGCGATCCGGCTGTGCTCGAGCAGGGTCGTCATCCGACCGCACCGAGCGGCGTCGCCGGCCTCGTGCTCTCGGTCGACTCGTCGGCGACCACGAGCCCGTCGGCGAACCGGATGATGCGCGATGCGTGCTCGGCCACCTCGCTCGAGTGCGTGACCATGACTATGGTCGCGCCCTCCTCGTTCAGGCGGCCGAGAATGGCGAGAACCTCCTCGGCACTCGCCGAGTCGAGGTTCCCCGTCGGTTCGTCCGCAAGGATCACGCTCGGCTCGACGACGAGCGCGCGGGCGATCCCGACGCGCTGCTGCTCACCGCCCGAGAGCTGGTTCGGGAGATGGTCCACCCGCTCGGCGAGCCCCACGCTCGCGAGGGCCTGCAGAACGCGGCTGCGGCGCTCTCCACCCGCAACTCCTGCGTAGACGAGCGGCAGCTCGACGTTCTTGTACGCCGTGGTCCGGGGGATGAGGTTGTACGCCTGGAAGACGAAACCGATCCGCTCGCCCCGGACGCGGGCGCGTCGCGTCTCGTCGAGCGTGGTCATCTCCTGCCCGACGAGCTTGTAGGAACCATCCGTCGGCCGATCGAGGCAGCCGAGGATCCCGAGGAGCGTCGTCTTCCCCGAGCCCGACGGGCCCATGATCGCGACGAACTCCTGCTCGCGGACGGTGAAGCTCACGCCGCGGAGCGCCTCGACCGAGACCTCGCCGGAGCGGAAGACCTTCGTGACGTCGTCGAGCTCGATGACCGCCTGGCGGGGGTCTCTGCTCATCGACCGGCGGCTCCGCTCGGACGCCTGCGGTGGCGGAGGAACGTGGGGGGACCTGGTGGTCCCCCCACGGCGGTCGGTGCTCGGAGAGCGAGGCTCACTCTTCCTCCACGGCCGTCACCTCCGGAAGGACGACCCGTGCCCCGGCCTCGAGTCCCTCCACGATCTCGACTCGCTCGTTGTTCTCGAGCCCCGTCTCCACCTCGACCTCGATCTGCTGTCCGGAGTCGTCGAGGACGATCACGAACTCCTGGTCGGCGTCGTTCGTGCTCACAGCCTCGAGCGGGACGCGAACGACGTTCGCCTTCTTCGCGACGACGATCCGAACGCTCGTGTTCATGCCGGGCTTGAGATCCTCCGTGTCCTCGATCGCCACCCGGACCGGGAAGGTGACGATGCCTCCCGTATCGGTTCCGGTGAGCGCCACGAATACGACCTTCCCCTGGAACGTCTCGCCGCCGAGGGCGTCGACGCTCACGGCGGCCGGCATCCCGATCTCGACCTGCGCGACGTCGAACTCGCTGAGGTTGACGTTGACGGCGAGATTGTCGAGGTCCGAGACCGACGCGACGGGAGTCGTCACGTCGACTCGCGCGCCCTCCGAGACGAAGACGGCGGAGACGGTGCCGCTCCACGGCGACGTCACCTCGAGCAGGCCCTGCGCAGCGCGGGCCGCGGACAGCCGGTTCTGAGCGCCCTGGATCTTGAGCAGTCCGAGCCGAACCGGCACGTCCGCGGTCGAGCCAGAGCCGTTCGACGCCTTGCGCATCGCGATCCTCAGAGTTCGGAGGTCGGCCTGTGCACGCAGGAGCTCGAGATGGGCGGCCGAGACGTCAGCTCTCGGCGAGCCCTGTCGGAGACGCTTTCGCCTCTCCTGTGCGGCGACGAGCGCCTGCTCGGCGGCGGCGATCGCCTCGGGCGACGGAGCCGCCGCGGGGCGCAGGAGTGCGGCGAGCTCGGCCTGAGCTCGTTCGAGCTCGAGCTGCGCGGTGCCGACGTCCGCGGAGTCGGGCGGGCCCAACAGCTTGGCCAGCCTGGCTTTCGCCGCAGCGATGGCGGCCCGCGCCGCGTCGATCTCCCTCTGTGTCACGGGCTGTGTCCGGTCGGTCCGGACGAGCGCCTCGAGGTCGGCCTCTGCCTTCTTGACCTCCGCCTCGGCAGTGGCGACGGCGGCCGGGTCCGGCGGTCCGGTCAGCCTGGCCAGGCGTTGCTCGGCAACCCTCACTGCGGTCCGGGCTGCCGTGAGCGCCTCGGCCGTCGGCGGCTGCGTGCCCGGCTTCTTGAGCGCGGCGAGATCGGCGCGCGCCTTCGCGATCTCGGCGTCGGCGGTTGCCAGGTCGGATCGCGACGCGGGCCCTCGGGCCTGGGCGAGGCGCTGCCTGGCGAGTGAGACGTTGGCGACTGCGACGCCGAGCGCGCCCGTTCGGGCGGACGGCGGAAGCTCGAGCAGCGCGGTCTCGAGGTCGAGCTGCGCCTGCGCAGCGGCCGAGCTCGTCACCCCGCCGTCGTCGATGACGGCCAGCGCCTGTCCGGCGACGACCTTCTGGCCGGGGCGGACGAGGACGTTCGAGACAGTCCCGGTCGCGCTCGGGTAGACGGCGTTGGCAGGCGCTGACGCGCCGCCGCTCGCGGACGAACCGGCCGGCGTGCTCTTCCCCGAGAGCCCGTCGACGACCTGTCCGACACCCCCGACCGTGACGACGATGGGACCACGCGTGGCCGTGGCGAGCGATTGCGAGGCCTGCGCCTCGGCGCTCCCCTGAAGCCGCCAGACGACCAACACCACGAGCGCCGCGGCGGCAACGGCGAGCGCGATGAGCGCACGCCGCGACCGGCGAGCGTCGAGCCCCCAGCTTGTACTCACCCTCCTCCTCCTCTCGACGTACCCACTGAATATCGCGAATGCTCGCCGATCCGTCAATGAAGACTCGCCTTTCGGCCAGCTTTTCGTAGGTCAGGGAATTTTCTTCGCCGCGCCTATTGAACTCGGCCACGTCTTCTGTTATTAACGTGACCACTACCTCGTTCGGGGGAACCGTTCGAGGGCACTGGGGAGAGGGTTTAGATGCGGCTAGACGCGGCCTGTAGGGCCCGCATGGCGGATGCCGGGACCGG
>DATIBA010000003.1:0-4661 GCA_035457765.1 Gaiellaceae bacterium | reverse complement strand
GGCGGCGGCACGCTGAACGCCGACGCCTGCGCCGAGCTGCTCGAGCTGGCCGAGGTCGGGCGCCTGCCCGTCGTGACGACGCTCATGGGCAAGAGCGCCTTCCCCGAGAGCCACGAGCTCCACTTCGGCTGGCCCGGGATGCACGGGCCGAAGTGGTCGAACTGGGCGATGAACAAGTGCGACCTGCTGGTGGCGGTCGGTGCCCGGTTCGACGACCGCGTGACGGGAAAGCTCTCGGCCTTCGCGCCGGGAGCCACCGTCGTTCACCTCGACATCGACTCAGCGGAGATCGGAAAGCTCCGCCAGGCGGACATCCCCGTGGTCGGGCCCCTGAAGCAGGTGTTGGCCGATCTCGCGGACGAGCTGCGCGCACTCTCTGGGACAGGTGCACTTGCCCGCACCGAGCCGTGGCTGCGCCAGCTCGCCGCCTGGCGCGAGGAGTTTCCGCTGCGCTACGGCCGAGGCGGCGACATGCTCAAACCGCAACCGGTCCTCGAGACACTGCAGGAGCTGACCGCGGGGCAGGACGTCGTCTGGACGACCGGCGTCGGTCAACATCAGATGTGGGCCATGCAGTACCTGCAGTGCGACCGCCCGCGCTCCTTCATCACCTCGGGAGGGCTCGGGACGATGGGCTACGGCGTGCCGGCCGCGATCGGCGCGAAGGCGGCGCGGCCCGAGGCGACGGTCGTGTGCGTCGACGGTGACGGCTGCTTCCAGATGACGGGCCAGGAGCTCGCCACCGCGGTTCTCGAGAACCTGCCCATCGTCGTGGTAATCGTGAACAACGGCTACCTCGGCATGGTCCGCCAGTGGCAAGACATGTTCTTCGAGGAGCGCTTCTCCGAGGTGCAGCTGACGCACCACATCCCGGACTACGCGAAGCTCGCCGAGGCCTATGGGGCGATGGGGTTCACCGTGGAGAGCGAGGATGAGCTCGAGAACACCCTCGAGGAAGCGCTCTCGTGCGGGCAGACAGCGGTCGTCGACGCGCGGGTGGATCCGCGCGAGCACTGCTTCCCCATGATCCCCGCCGGCGCGGCGGCGCTCGACCTCGTCGAGTACGAGGAGCGAGAGAGAGTCGAGAGAGTCGAGGTTCTATGAGGCACACGCTCTCGGTACTGCTCGAGAACAAGCCTGGCGCGCTCATGCGCATCTCGAGCATGTTCGCACGGCGCGGCTTCAACATCGAGAGCCTCGCGGTCGGCCCGACAGAGCGCCACGACGTCTCTCGGATCACGCTCCGCGTCGACTGCGAACAGCACCCGCTCGAGCAGATCGAGAAGCAGATGCACAAGCTCGTGAACGTCCTTCGGGTCTCGGAGCTCGAGCCCGACGAGGCGGTCGAGCGCGAGCTCGCCCTCCTCAAGGTCGCCGCCCCAGCGGCAAAGCGTGGCGAGCTCATCACCCTGGCCCAGGCGTTCAACGCCAGGGTCGCCGACCTCGGGGCCGATGCCATCGTCTTCGAGGTCGTCGGCCACCCCGAGGAGGTCGACTCGTTCGAGGAGCTCGTGCGCCCGCACGGGCTGAAGGAGCTCGTGCGAACGGGACGGATCGGGCTCGGCCGGGCCTCGACACCGAAGCAGAATCATCGTCCGCAGCACGTCCTCCGCTAACCCGGACCCGAAGGAGCGCTCATGGCCACGATCCACCGCGAAGGCAATCTCGATCTCCTCTCGGGCAAGGTCGCCGTCGTCGGCTACGGGAGCCAGGGCCACGCGCATGCTCTCAACCTCCACGACTCGGGAGTCGAGGTCGTCGTGGGTCTGCGCGAGGGAAGCCCCTCGCGTGCGGCGGCGGAGGACGCAGGCGTCACCGTCGCCGGTATCCCGGAGGCGGTCCGCGATGCGCAGATCGTCTCGCTCCTCCTGCCAGACCAGGTGCAGCCACGGGTATACGACGGGGACGTCGCGCCCAACCTCGCGCTGGGTGCTGCGCTGCTCTTCGCCCACGGGTTCAACGTCCACTACGGACGGATCCAGCCGCCGGCGGGACACGATGTGATCATGGTGGCGCCGAAGGGCCCGGGGCACATCGTCCGGCGCCTCTTCGAGGAGGGTTTCGGGACGCCGGCGATCGTGGCCGTCGCCCAGGACGCGAGCGGGAGCGCATTCGAGCTGGCGCTCGCGTACGGGGCCGGGATCGGGGCCGCCCGCGCGGGCATGATCGAGACGAGCTTCGCGGAGGAGACGGAGACGGACCTCTTCGGCGAGCAGGCGGTGCTGTGCGGCGGCGTGACGGAGCTCGTTCGCGCCGGATTCGAGACGCTCGTCGAGGCCGGCTACCAGCCCGAGATCGCGTACTACGAGTGCGTGCACGAGCTGAAGCTCATCGTCGATCTCATCTGGGAAGGCGGGCTCTCCGGAATGCGCTACTCGGTGTCCGACACCGCCGAGTACGGTGATCTCACGCGCGGGCCCCGCGTCATCGACGAGCACGTGCGCGAGACCATGCGCGGCCTCCTGGAGGACATCAGGTCCGGCGCGTTCGCGAAGGAGTGGATCGCCGAGATGGACGCGGGCGAGCCGCGTCTGACCGAGCTTCGCAAGCAGGCCGCAGACCAGGTGCTCGAGCGGGTGGGCCCGGAGCTCCGCGCGCTGATGCGGCGCGAGGGGGCGGAGGTGAAGGCTGGTCGTTAAGGAAGTCGGCGTCGGCCTGCTCGGGTACGGGACGGTCGGCGCCGCGATTCACAGACTGCTCGTCGAGAATTCCGACGACATCGAGCGTGCGACCGGACACCGGCTGCGCGTCGTGCGGGCGCTCGTCCGCGATCCCGCGAAGGAGCGCGGCTTCCGTCCCGGCGCAGGCGTCCTGACAACGGATTTCGCCGAGCTCCGCGACGATGCGGCAATCGGCGTGGTCGCGGAGGTGATGGGCGGGATCGAGCCGGCCGGCAGCCACGTCCTCGAGCTGCTCGCGGCACGAAAGCCCGTCGTCACGGCCAACAAGCAGCTCGTCGCCCGTCGTGGCGCGGAGCTATTCGAGGCGGCAGCGAGGGCCGGCGTCCAGCTCCGCTTCGAGGCGAGCGTGTGCGCCGCCATCCCGGTCATCAAGGTGCTCCGCGAAGCGCTGGTCGTCACGAACGTCCACCGCGTGCTCGGCATCGTCAACGGGACGACGAACCTCATCCTGACGGAGATGGAGCAAGGCTCGTCGTACGGGGATGCACTCGCGGAGGCCCAGCGGCTCGGCTACGCGGAGGCCGACCCCACGGACGACGTCTCAGGGGCAGACGCCGCGGCCAAGATGGCGATCCTCGCGACGATCGCGTTCGGCTCGCGGGTCGCGCTCGAGGACGTCGCGTATCGGGGACTGGAGGATCTCCCGCCTGCGCTTCCCGCCGCCGCACGCGAGCTCGAGATGGTCGTGCGACTCGTCGGCGCGGCGACGCTCCTCGACGGCGAGGTCGACGTGCGGGTCCGACCCGCGCTCGTCGACCGCCACCATCCGCTCGCCGCGATCGAGGGGGCGTTCAACGCGGTCATGCTCCAGGGGGACGCGATCCGCGAGATCACACTAGAAGGGCCGGGCGCCGGGGGCAGCGAGACGGCCTCGGCCGTCGTCGCGGACATGGTGAGCATCATCGGGACGACCGGCACCGGCTTCCTGCACAATGACCCGTGCTGGCGGACCCTCGAGCGCATGGCGCCGGGAAACCTACGCTCGCCCTTCTATGTGCATCTCGAAGTGGACGACCGGCCCGGCGTCCTGGCCGACGTGTCGCAGCGGCTCGCCGCGCACGACGTCTCCGTGGCGAGGCTGACGCAGGTGCCCGCGGGGTCGGGCGCGACGCTGCACGTCGTCCTCCACGAGGCGCCGCAGCGTGAGGTCGACGCGGCACTCGCCGAGATCACGGCGCTACCCCAGATTCACGGGGCGCCTTCGGCCCTGCCCGTCGTCTCCGACCGCGGCGTCGTCGAGCTCGGCTGGGCCTGAACCGTTAGAACACAGCCGATGCCTTCGTTGATCGAGCGGTATCGCGATCGCCTCCCGGTGAGCGGCTCCACACCGGTCGTGACGCTCGGTGAAGGCTCGACGCCCCTCCTGCCCGCACCTCGCCTCTCGGAGCGGCTCGGCATCGAGCTGTATCTCAAGTGGGAAGGTGCGAATCCGACCGGGAGCTTCAAGGATCGTGGGATGACGGTCGCGATTTCCCGAGCGCTCGAGGCGGGCGTCCCTTCCGTGATCTGCGCATCGACCGGGAACACGGCAGCGTCGGCGGCCGCGTATGCCGCGCGTGGCGGGCTCCGCGCGGTGGTGCTGCAACCAGCGGGCGCCGTGACGCCCGCGAAGCTCGCACAAGCGACAGCGCTCGGCGCGCAAGTCGTCGAGGTGCGGGGAAGCTTCGACGAGGCGCTCTTCGCCGCGCGTGCACTGGCCGAGCGCGGGACCCACGCTCTCGTCAACTCCCTGAATCCCCACCGGCTCGAGGGTCAGAAGACGGCAGCCTTCGAGATCGTCGAGGAGCTCGGGGGCGCACCGACGGTCATCGCGCTTCCCTACGGCGGAGGCGGCAACCTCCGTGCATACGCTCGCGGATTCGAGGAGGCCGGAGCAGGGATGCCGAGGATCGTCGCCGGCGAGGCCGCGGACCGCGCGACGACGGTCGCGTCCGCGATCCGCATCACCGATCCGGCTCACGCCGCGGAGGCGAGCGAGGC
>DATIBA010000002.1:0-10927 GCA_035457765.1 Gaiellaceae bacterium | reverse complement strand
TGATCTCTTCCGGAATGGTGGCGCGCATCTGGTCGAGGATCTCGTAGATCTCCTCGCGATCGAGGCGCACCTGATCGGTCAGGGGGACAGCCTTTGCGTTGTGTACGAGGTCGTCGAGCCGGTCGATGAGTACGAGTACGTCCATGGGTCGAGAAGTTTACTCGGAGGGTGAGACGGGGGCCCCGGGGCGGCCGTCCGGGTAGAGCTCCGCGAAGCGCCGCGCGACAGCAGCGGGCACGAGCTCGTCCACCGTGCCCCCGAACGTGGCGATCTCCTTGACGCCGCTCGAGGAGACGAAACTGTAGATCGGGTTCGCCATGACGTAGACCGTCTCGATCTCCGGCGCGAGCTGACGGTTCAAGTGGTTCATCTGGAACTCCCATTCGAAATCCGAGGTCACGCGCAGACCCTTCACCATCGTCTTCGCCTCGTGCTTGCGCGCGAAATCCACGACGAGCTCGGAGAAGACGTCCACGACGACGTTCTCGCACGAGACGAGGGCATCTTCGAGGAACGCGACACGCTCCTCGACGGTGAAGAGCGTCTGCTTGTGCGTCGGGTCACGGACGACGCCCACGACGACGCGGTCGAAGATCGCGGCTGCCCGTCGGATGACGTCGACGTGACCGTTCGTGACGGGATCGTATGAGCCTGGACAGATCGCGACGATCATTGCGAGAACACCGTAATCCGCGCGGAACCGTAGCGGCGGCTCGTGACGAGGTCGAGGGGCAGCTCGGGCTCGACGCGGGACGAGGTCTCGACCACGACGAGCGCGTCGGGCTCGAGAACGTCCGATAGGAGCGGGGCGATGGCGGCTGCATGTTCGTCCCACTCGTCGTACGGCGGGTCGGCGAGCACGAGGTCGTACCTGCGGGCTCGGGCGCGCTCGTCGCGTAGCGCCGAGACCGCGTCTCGATTGACGACGACCGCGCCGGTGAGACGCAGCTTCTCCAGATTGGCCCGGATCACGCGGCACGCCGCGCGGTCGCGCTCGACGAAGACGCAGCGAGATGCACCACGCGAAAGCGCCTCGAGGCCCATCGCGCCCGAGCCCGCAAAGAGATCGAGCACCGACGCGCCCTCGATCGGGCCGATCAAGGAAAACGCCGCCTCTCGGACGCGGTCGCCCGTCGGCCGCGTGACGACTCCCGTCGGCGCCGCGATCTTGTGCCCCTTGCGCGACCCGGCGACGATCCTCACTACTAGCTTTCGCCCAGGTGCTCGGACTCGCCGAGGAGGCGGTCGACGTCGTCGGCGAGCAGCCCCTCGTCGTCGAGCTCGCGCGCGACGTTGCGAGCGCGCTCGAGCAAGGCCTGGTCGCGACGGAGGCGGACGAAACGCAGGTCCGAGTAGCCGGACTGACGCGCGCCGAGGAGCTGGCCCTCGCCCCGGATCTCGAGATCCCGCTCCGCGAGCTCGAACCCGTCCGTGGTCGCGACCATCGCTTCGAGCCGTTCGCTCGCGCCCTCCGTCAGCTCCTCTTTCGCGCGCGAAACGAGGAGGCAGTACGACTGCTCCGCGCCCCGGCCAACGCGCCCGCGGAGCTGGTGGAGCTGAGCGAGTCCGAACCGGTCGGCCTCCTGCACGATCATGATCGTGGCATTCGGGACGTCGACGCCGACCTCGATGACGGTCGTCGCGACGAGCACGTCCAGCTCACCTGCCTTGAAGCTCGCCATGATGCTTCGCCGCTCGGCCGGTGGAAGCCGACCGTGCAGGCAGCCCACACCGTACCCGCGGAGCTCGGCGCCACGGAGACGCTCGGCCTCGGCCTCGGCGGCGCGTGCGACCTTCGTATCCGACTCCACGATCAACGGGCAGACGACGTACGCTTGCCGTCCATCGTCGAGGTGGCGGCGAAGGCGCTTGTATGCCTCCGAGCTTCGATCCTGGGTCACCCAGGCGGTGATGACAGGCTTGCGGTTCGCCGGAGGCAAGGCGAGCTCGCTCACCTCGAGGTCGCCGTAGACGGTGAGGGCGAGGGTCCGAGGAATGGGCGTGGCGGTGAGGTGGAGAACATGCGGGCTCCGTCCCTCGACGAGCGCTGTCCGCTGCCCGACTCCGAAGCGATGCTGCTCGTCGACGACCGCCACGGCGAGGTCGCGGAAGTCGACCTCCTTCTGGATGAGCGCGTGTGTCCCGACCACGAGCTGGGCATCGCCCGACGCGATGAGCTGTCGAGCCGCGGAGTGCTCCCGTGCTCGCAAGGAGCTCGTGAGGAGGCTGACGCGAACAGCGAGAGGAGCACAGAGCTCGTCGATCGTCAGGAAGTGCTGCTCCGCCAGGGTCTCGGTCGGCGCCATGAGCGCGCCCTGACGACCGAGCTCGACCGCCCGGAGGAGCGCGTAGAGCGCCACGACGGTCTTGCCCGAACCGACGTCTCCCTGAAGCAGTCGCTGCATCGGGACCGAGCGCTCGAGATCGCGGTCGATCTCCGCGATCGAGCGCTCCTGGTCGTCCGTGAGCGTGAATGGGAGAGATGCCCGATAGCGCGTCAGAAGCTCGCCGGGCTTGCCGAGCGGCACGGCAGATGCCCGCTCGCGCTCGGAGGTCGTCCGCGCGAGCGCCAACCGAAGGACGAGGAGCTCGTCGAATGCGAGTCGCGTCCGCCCGAACTCGGCCTCTCCGAGCGTGCGCGGGCCGTGCACCACTGCGAGAGCGTCCGCACGAAGAGGCAGCGCCTCACCCTCGAGCACTGACCCCGGGAGCGGCTCGCCCGCGTCGCGAGCAAGCGGTAGCACCTGGGCGTGAAGGTCCCTGACCTTCTTCTGTGCAAGCTCCTCGCTCGCAGGGTAGACGGGTGCGAAGTCGGCGGTGGCGTCGTCGCCCTCGAGGTCGTACGCCGACACGGCGAAGCCGTACCGATTCGCACGTCCGCGCAATCTGACGTGGGTCCCGGCAGACAGCTTCTCCTCGAGCCATGGCTGGTTGAACCACGTGGCCTTGATCTCTCCGGTGTCGTCGGCCACGCGCGCGGTCAGGATCTTGAGCCGGCCGCGCCGCCTGCTCGACGCCGACCGCACGACGACGTCGATCACTGCCTCCTCCTCGCCGAAGAGATCGCAGATCCGTCTCAGCGGTGCCGGCTCCTCATATCGACGCGGCCGCTGCCAGAGCAGGTCTCCGCACGTCCGCAGGCCGATCCGCGTCAGACGCCGGGCGAGCGTCGGGCCAACGCCGTGAAGGACTACCGTGGAGGCGTCGAGGCGCTCGGGCCGCGGCGCGGAGCGCGGTCGGGGCCAGGTGTCAGGTGGGCCCAGACCGGCGAAGCCGACCGGGAGGCGCGCTCGGGCGATCGTCCCCTTCACAACCGCAGGTCACTATAGGTCCACCGCTCGGACGACCGTCGCCGTTCTCAGACGTCGACCTGGAAGGTGTACTGCCAACCCGGCTGCCAGCGGAACGAGGCCTCGACCAGGTCGGGCAGCGGCACGCCCTCGAGGAGATGATCGAGCGCCCACTTCGTCGCCGAGTGCCCGATGAGGGCGACGCGCTCGTTCTCGAACCTGGGCGCGAGATCGTGCAGGAAGCTTCGCATGCGCGCCACGACGTCGCTGTAGCTCTCGCCGCCCGGGTAGGGGTCGTACGCGTGCTGCCCTCTCGTAGCCTCAAGCCTCGCAACAGGGGCGCCGTTGAGCATTCCGTAGTTGCACTCCCGGAGGCGCCAGTCGTGGAAGATCGGAATGCCGCGACCGCCGAACGCGATACGCGCGGTCTCGGCCGCACGGAAGAGATCCGAGGTGAACGCAGCAGCGACTTGGTCGGCGCCGTAACGCTCGCCGAGCTCCTTCGCCTGTCGTCTCCCGAGTGGCGAGAGCTGACCGTCGAGCCAGCCGGAGGCGATCCAGCGCTCGTTGTCGGTCGAGGTCGAATGCGTCTCGAAGACGATCGCGACACTCGGCTGTGCTCTGCGCCTCATGCCAGGATCCGCTCAGCGGATCTCGGCAGCGCGCAAACCCCGAAAGGCGTCCGCTTCGCGGCCGCGATGAGCGCGTCTTCTCACCAGTTACTCATCCTGGAACCAGAAGAACCCGACGGCTCCGGGCCCGGCGTGTGTGCCGACCACCGCCCCGAGGGTCGCGGTGAACTCGATCTCGGCCTGTGGGCGTACGCGCCAGACCATCTCGCTCAGCGTACCGACCCAGTCCGCGGCGTCGGCATGCGCGATCGCGATGCGCAGTCCTGGTCCGTCGGTCGTCGCCTCCACGAGACGGCGCTCGAATTCGGCGAGCGCCTTCTGGCGGCCACGCACCCGGGCAACGGCGACGACGACTCCGTCCTGCACCCCGAGGATCGGCCGAACGTTCAGGAGCGAGCCGGCGATCGCGGCCGCTCTGCCGATTCGCCCGCCGCGCTGCAGGTACTCGAGCGTCTCCACGGTGAAGACGACGTCGGCATCGCGATGGAAGCGATCGACGAGCTGCTCGATCTCCTCGTCGGTCGTTCCCCGCGCGAGCCTCCGCTGAATCGCATGGGAGAGCATCGCGATCGCGAGCGACGCGCTCAGCGAGTCGACGACGCGGACCTTCTCGCCACCGATCTCCTGCGCGGCGAGTTCGGCACTCTGAAACGTCCCGGAGACCTTCGAGGACACGTGCAGGGAGTAGATCCGCTCGAACGACGCGAGCTCCTCGTAGGCGTCGAGGAAGTCCTGAGGAGTCGGCTGGGCGGTCGAAGGAGTGACCGGTGACGTGCGGAGCTTCTCGTAGAACTCGGCAGGGCCGAGCTCCACGTAGTCGCGGTAGGTCTCGTCTCCGAAGCGCACGTACAACGGGACGAAGCGCATGTTCGGAAAGCGAGACGGGGCCTCTGGATAGTCCGACGTCGAGTCGAGCACGACCGCGGTGTTCTCGGTGGTCAGGTTCACTCGCGTCTCCTCCCGGCGGCGGCGCGCACCGCACTCACCAGCGCGGCGACGCCTTCGTCCTTGCGCACGAGCGCTGCGCCTGTGCTCGACGCGGCATCGTACTCGGCCTGGCCGGCCGACGCACTCAGGAAGACGACGGCCGCGCCAGGGCAGTGAGACCGAAGGTCAGCAGCCACCTCCGCACCGTCGACGTCCGGCAGGCGAAAGTCGACGACGACCACGTCCGCTCGGGCCTCGCGGCAAGCCGGAGCCGCAGCAGCTCCCACAGCCACCGCACCGACGAGGTCGAGGCCCTCGACCCGCCGCAGGAGGAAGACGAGTGACTCGCGGTAGACGTCGTTGTCCTCGACGAGCAGAACACGAACCGACCGCTCGAGGTCGCTCATTGGCCGACCTTCGGCCCATGAGCGTGGAGGCGTGTGGGGAACCGGGAGGTTCCCCATGCGTTCAGGAAGAAGGGAGCATGCGCGGGAAACCTGCTCTTCCCCGCGAACGCGAGCCGAAGGCGAGCGTTGGTCACTCGGCGACGACGAGGAGCGGGTAGTGGGGCTGCCCGCCGTCGTGCACCTCGATCACGAGCTCGGGATGATCGCGCTGGAGTGCGGCGACCAGCCCGTCGAGCTGTGGTGCACCCTCTCCGGTGAGGATGGCGAGCCACTCCCGCTCACCGGCGAGGACGCGTGCGACGACCGCCTCCACAACGGAAGCCATGTCGTCCGCGGCCGCGACCGCGGCCTCGTCGACGAGCCCGAGGAAGTCGCCCTGGCGGATCTCGATTCCATCCAGCTCGGCATCGCGCGACGCAACGGTGACCTCGCCCGTTGCCACCGAACCGAGCGCGTCGAGCATGTCCTGCTCGTTCTCCTCGGGCGCGTTCGTCGACACGTATCGAGTCATCGCGGCGAGCCCGGCTTGCACCGATCGCGACGGCACGACGCGCACGGGCTTCGAGGCATGTTCTGCGGCCTGCTCCGCGGTGAGGATCACGTTCGAGTTGTTCGGGAGCACGAGCACCTCCCCGGCGGGAACCGACTCGATGGCCTCGACGATCTCCGCAGCTGACGGATTCATCGTCTGTCCGCCCTCGATCACCCGCGTGGCGCCGAGGCTCTCGAAGAGACGGCGATTACCGCGCCCCGGACAGACTGCGACGAGCCCCGTCTCGAGTGTCGGAACGCCGGCCCCAGCGCTTTCCAGCAATCTGTCCTCGCGCTGCGCCGTCTGGCGATGCATGTTTGCGATCTCGACACCATCGACGACACCGAGCATCGTGGCTGCCGAGATCGCCGCACCGGGATTGTCCGTATGGAGGTGCACCTTGAGCGCGCTCCTGTCGCCGACGACCAGCAACGAATCGCCCATCTGCTCGAGCGTCTCCTCGAGAGCGGTCTGGTCGAGGTTCTCCCCCTCGACCACGAAACCGGTGCAGTACCGGTACCTCGAAAGCTCCTGATGGATCGCCTCGTAGCTCAACACCTCGCCTTCGACGGGTGTGTCGGGAATGGGCTCGCCCAACGCTCCGTGGACTATGCCGCGCGCGATCTCGATCAGCCCCGCTCCGCCGGCGTCGACGACGCCCGCGTTACGAAGGACGTCCAGCATCTCGGGCGTGCGCGCGAGCGCATCCTCTCCGCGAGCAAGCACGGCGGCGAGGAACTCGGGTGGCGGCAGCCGTCGGTTCTCCTTCCTCTCGCCCTCCTCTGCCATCTCGCGTATGACCGTCAGGATCGTCCCCTCGACCGGGTGCTTGACCGCCCGGTAGGCGGCGTCGCTGGCACCACGGAAGGCACGACGAAGCCGGGGCGTCGAGACGTCGTTCGTCCTGCCGAGATCGTCGACGAACCCGCGCACGATCTGGGAGAAGATCACGCCCGAGTTGCCGCGTGCGCCCATGAGCGCGGCCCGCGTAACGTCCTTCGCAACGGCAGCGCTCGTCTCGGCAGTCGAGCTGTCGAGCGCCTCGACGATCGATCGCAGGGTGAGCGTGAGGTTCGTCCCCGTGTCGCCGTCGGGCACGGGATACACGTTGAGGTCGTCGATCCGGCGACGGTGTGCTTCGAGGTTCTGGAGCGCGAAGCGCGCAAGATGCCGGGCTGCCCCGAGCTCCATCAGGCGCTTCCGCTCAACGAACTGCCCCGGTCACAGCGCGAGCTTAACGTTCTGAGGCATGCGATCCCTGGCGCCGGGACGGGGCGCTCGCAAGCGAGGCGAGAGCGAGCCACGCAGGTCGGTACGCGTGATAACGGGACGAGCGGCGAGTCCGCAGCATCGCGCCGCGAGCGTCGTCAGCCGGTCGCCGAAGCTGGCTCGCCCGGCTGGGAACGATCGGCGGCCTGCGGCGTCAGAGTGCCTTCGAGACCTTGCCGGCCTTGAGACAGCGGGTGCAGACGTATGCGCGCGTCGGATGCCCGTCGATCAGCACCCGAACGCGCTGCAGGTTGGGGTTGAATCGCCGCTTCGTGGCAACCATCGAGTGGCTGCGGCTGTGGCCGAAGCCCGGCTTCTTCCCGCAAATGGCGCAGACCTTGGACATGCGGCCGCGCAGTGTACCCGCTGACGCTCAGGCTTAGCGCCAGCGCGACGACTTTGTGGCCATGAGCCACGAAGACGCAAACATCAGCGTGCCGCTGCAGCCCGGAGCTGGGAGAAGAGATCGGCCATCTCGAGCGCGCTGCGAACCGCCTCGGCTCCCTTCTCGATACGGGGCTCGGCCTGCTCGACGCGGTCGAGGGTGAGCACCCCGAACGAGACCGGAACCCCCGTCTCGAGCGCCGCGAGCTGGAGACCGCTCGCCGCCTCGCTCGCGACGTAGTCGAAATGCGGCGTGTCCCCGCGGATGATGCAGCCGAGGGCGACGATGCAGGCGAACCGACGCGTCTTCGCGAGCGCAGTCGCCGCGAGCGGCAGCTCGAACGCCCCGGGCACGACCATGATCGTGATCGTCTCCTGCCGCACGCCGGCGGCGGCCAGCTCCTCGAGCGCCCGATCGAGGAGCTCGGTGGTCACCTTCCCATTGAAACGCGACACGACGACGCCGACCGCGCGGCGGCCGCCCTCCGCCACGCCCTCGAGCACCGCGTAGCCGTCCGGAATGTGGAGATCGCCGGCCGCATGCTCGTGGGAGAGCTCGACGTGGATCGGCGTGCCGCCGGGCTCCAACGGCTCCGGTTCGAACGGCGCGGACCCGGGCTCGGACTGCGGTTCCGACTCGGGCTCGGGCTGGAGCTCGGGCTCGGGTTGGAGCTCGGGCGCGGCGATGGCGAGGGCTTCCGCATCGTCGGCATCGGCATCGATCTCGTTCGCCACGCCGGCGCTCGACGTTCCCCAGGCCGACCCTCCGTCGTCAGCCGCAGCGG
This sequence comes from Gaiellaceae bacterium, assembly GCA_035457765.1. Taxonomy (GTDB): domain Bacteria; phylum Actinomycetota; class Thermoleophilia; order Gaiellales; family Gaiellaceae; genus GMQP-bins7. The sequence continues at coordinate 2,701 of DATIBA010000002.1, read as the reverse complement.
CTTCGTCGTCGGCTTCGGCGAGCTCCGCCACCTCCCGATCCGACCACTCTGCGAGGACGTTCTCGCTCGACTCGTCGATGTCGCGGCTGCTCACGCCAGATCCTCGGAGGCCGATTCGGATTCCAGACGCGAGCCCTGGTGATGCAGCTTCGTGATCGTGTGCCCGAGCTTCTCGCGCTTGGCCGCGAGGTAGCGCGCGTTCTCGGGCTTCGGCTCGACTTCGATCGGGATCTGCTCTACCACTGTGAGCCCGAATCCGTCGAGCCCCGTGAGCTTGCGCGGGTTGTTCGTCAGGATGCGAATCGTCGTCAGGCCGAGGTCGGCGAGAATCTGGTTGCCGATCCCCCACTCGCGCGCGTCGGCCGGGAAGCCGAGCTCGAGGTTCGCCTCGACGGTGTCGAGCCCGGACTCCTGCAGCTCGTATGCCTTGAGCTTGTTGAGCAGCCCTATCCCTCGCCCCTCCTGGCCCATGTAGAGGAGGACTCCGCGGCCTTCGGCTTCGATCCGCGCGAGCGCCTGTTCGAGCTGCTCGCCGCAGTCGCAGAGGATCGAATGGAACACGTCCCCGGTCAGGCATTCGGAGTGGACGCGGACGAGGACGTCCTCCGCGCCGTCGACCTCGCCCTTGCGGAGCGCGACGTGGTGCTTCCCGGTCAGAACCTCGCGGTACGCGACGGCCTCGAACTCCCCGTAGTCGGTCGGGAGCTTGACCGAGACGACGCGCTCGACGAGCTTCTCCGTGCGCCGCCGGTACTCGATGAGGTCCGCGACGGTCACCATCTTGATCCCGTGCCGCTCGCCGAACGCGGTGAGGTCTGCGACGCGGGCCATCGTCCCGTCGTCGTTCATGATCTCGCAGACGACACCGGCGGGGATCAGCCCGGCCAGCCGAGCGAGATCCACAGCCGCCTCGGTCTGGCCCGCCCGGCGCAGGACTCCACCGGGACGCGCCCGGAGCGGGAACACGTGACCGGGCTGGACGAGGTCGTGCGGCGTCGATCCGGGGTCGATCGCGACCTGGATCGTGCGCGCGCGGTCGTGGGCGGAGATTCCGGTGGACACGCCTTCCCGTGCCTCGATGGAGACGGTGAACGCCGTTCCGAGCGGCGTTTCGTTGTGGTCGGTCATGGGCCGTAGCTCGAGCTCGTCGCACCGTTCGGCCGTCAGGCAGAGGCAGACGAGACCACGACCGTGAGTCGCCATGAAATTGACGGAGTCGGGCGTGACGAACTGTGCCGCGATCGTGAGGTCGCCCTCGTTCTCGCGATCCGCATCGTCGACGACGATCACGAACCTCCCGGCCCGGATGTCGTCGATCGCATCCTCGATCGTGGCGAAAGGTGACACCGTCTCTCGCTGTGACACGTCCACGCTCACCACTGGATCGTAGCCCGATCGGAAGGCTATACCCGTGGGGTCCGACCCCATGAGACCACGCGCTCGACGTACTTGGCGAGCACGTCGGCTTCGAGATTGACCTCACGACCGGGCGCGAGCTCGGAGAGCGTCGTCACTTCGAGCGTGTGCGGTACGAGAGCGACGGCGAATGCATCGTCCGCGAGCTCGGCAACCGTCAGCGACACGCCGTCCACGGTTACGGAGCCCTTCTCGACGCAGTAGCGCAAGACGTCGTCCGGAGCCTCGACGAAGACGCGGAGCCCCTCGCCCTCGGCCTCGACCGACTGGACACGGCCGATCCCGTCCACGTGTCCCTGGACGTAGTGGCCTCCAAGGGGATCTCCGGCTCTCACCGCAGGCTCGACGTTGACGCGATCCTCGGCCCGGACCTGTCCGAGCGTCGTTCTCCCGACCGTCTCCGCCACCGCATGGAACGCGAGCCGCTCGCCGGCGACGGACTCCACTGTCAGACAGCAGCCGTTGATCGACACGGAGTCGCCTGTGCTCGCGCTCGCAGCGATACCGGGAGCGCGAACGACGAGCGCCCGAGCGCCGCCATGCTCGTCTGCCGAGACGATCGTCCCGAGCTCCCGCACGATCCCCGTGAACACGCCGAAACCGTACTGCCAGATGGTCTACGGCTCGTGGACGTACGCCTGGAGAAGCAGGTCCTCGCCGATCGTGCGCGCCTCCAGCCGGCTCAGGCTTTTCGCTCCCGAGAGGCCGGCGAGCATCCCGGGGCCCTCGCCCGAGAGCGTCGGAGCCACGAAGACGAGCAGCTTGTCGACGAGATCCTGCTCGAGGAACGCGGCCGCAAGTGTCGGCCCCCCTTCCAGGAGGAGCGACTGGACGCCGTCCCGCGCGAGCGCCTCGAGCTCCTCCGTGAGCGGCCCAGAGAGGAGCTCGAGCGGCGACTCGTCGGGGAGCGGCCCCCTCCCGAAGGCGATCCGCCGCGGTTGCATCGCCACGGGAACGTTCCGCGCATCGAGGCGTGGGTCGTCCCAGCGAACGGTTCCCATGCCGACGGCGACGGCGTCGGAGTGGGCGCGCAGGACGTGCACGAGACGCCGCGACTCCTCGCCGCTGACCCAACGCGACCCCGGCACGGAGACGCGACCGTCGAGCGTGATCGCGACCTTGTACGTCACGAACGGGCGCTCGCGGGTCGCCCACGTCCGCCACTCCTCGATCTGCTGACGGCATCGGAACGCGAGCTCCCCGTCTACGAGAGCAACCTCGACGCCGGCTTCACGGAGGCGGTCGCGCCCGCCGCCGTGCTCGGGCTGCGGATCGAGCTGACCCA
>DATIBA010000001.1:0-10184 GCA_035457765.1 Gaiellaceae bacterium | reverse complement strand
ACCGCCGCGGACGAGGAGCGGCGCCGTATCGAGCGCGACCTCCACGACGGTGCCCAGCAGCGCCTCGTCGCGCTCGCGCTCGAGCTCCGAAGCGCGCAGCGACGACTCGGTGAGGGCGGCGATCCCGAGATGGACCGGCTGCTGGAGTCGACCGCTGACGAGCTCCAGGTGGCCCTCCAGGAGCTCCGCGACCTCGCGCAGGGGATTCACCCGGGGATCCTCACGCAGGGAGGCCTTGCTCCGGCACTCGAGTCCCTCGCCGGGAGGGTTTCGATTCCGGTGTCGGTCGCCGTGGCTCAGGAACGGCTTCCACCCGAAATCGAGGCAACGGCGTACTTCGTCGCCTGTGAGGCGCTCACGAACGTCGTCAAGCACTCGCAGGCGACGCAGGCGTCGATCCGGGCCCAGCGCACGGACGGGTGGCTCGTGGTCGAGGTCGAGGACAACGGCGTCGGAGGCGCCTCGACCCAGGACGGCACGGGTCTGCGCGGGCTCGCCGACCGTGTCGAGGCCCACGGCGGCCACTTCCGGATCGAGAGCGCACCGGGCTCCGGCACCAGGATCCTCGGGGAGATTCCGTGCGCGTCGTGATCGCGGACGACTCCGTGCTGCTCCGAGAGGGGCTCGCGCGCGTGCTCACCGAGGGCGGTTTCGAGGTCGTCGCGCAGGCCGCGAACGCGGACGAGCTGCGCGCGGCAGTACGGCGCTTGAAACCCGACATCGCGGTCGTCGACGTGCGCATGCCGCCGACCCACACGGACGAGGGCGCGCGTGCCGCGGTCGAGATCCGCGCAGAGCAGCCGGACGTCGCGATCCTCGTCCTGTCGCAGGTGATCGAGGCCGCGCACGCGATGCAGCTCTTCAGCGAGCGGCCCGAGGGATTCGGCTACCTCCTGAAGGACCGGGTTCTCGAGATCGACGACTTCCTCGAGTCCGTGCGCCGCGTGGGTCGCGGCGGGACGGCGATCGACCCGGAGGTCATCGGCCAGCTCGTCGGCCGGCGCCGCGACGACGGGCCGCTCGACGAGCTCACGGCCCGCGAGCGGGAAGTCCTCGAGCTGATGGCGCAGGGGCTCTCGAACCGCGGCATCTGCGAGAAGCTCGTCATCAGCCCGAAGACCGTCGAGACGCACGTGAACTCGATCTTCCTCAAGCTCGACCTCATGCCCGCGCAGGACGAGCACCGCCGCGTCCTGGCGGTGCTCGCGTTCCTGCGCGCATAGTGCTTGGGAGCTCGTGAGTGTGGGGCCGCGCTCCGCGGCCCCACACTCGTGCCCCCTTCCCCCCTCTAGCCGTTGACCTTGGTCGGGAGCGAGATCGCCTCGTTGTCCGCAGGCACCGCGTCCCGCGCGTTGACGACCTGGGCGATCGCCTTGAATGTCACCTTCCCGAGAACGGCATCAGCACTCGTGAACGTGTACGAGAACTTGAAGTCGGTGGTTCGACCACCACCCCGAATGGGAACGCTCTGGACGAGGGTTCCGACGAACTCGAAGCCGCCGGGACCGCTCTTGTAGAGCTGCACCTGCACCGTCTCGCCGTAGCGCTTGTTCGAGAGACCCACGGTGATCTGCCGGGTCTGCCCGACGTTCCCGCTCTGAGGAACCTGCATCTTCGTGATCGTCACGTCGTGGGTTCGCACCTCGACCTGCCGCGACACGGATGCCGATCGGCCGTCGGGAGTGGTCACGGTCAGAGTCACCTCGTACGTGCCGTCCACCGCGTACCGGTGAGTCGGGCAGCAGCTCGTGTCCGTCGATCCGTCACCGAAGCTCCACGAACGCGACTGGATGCCGAGCCCGGCCGGGTCGTGCGAGAAGTCGGAGAAGCCGACGTTGTCGTACATCGAGGGGTCGCCCGGGAACCAACCGAAGTTGGCGACGGGATCGGGTGCGACATCGATGCTGAAGCTGATCGTGCCGCGGTCCCCGAACAGCCCGCCCAGCTGGAGGTAGTAGGTCTCTCCGGCCTCTGCTTGGAACGTGAGCAGGTTGCCGAACGTCCGGCAACCCAGGCTCGTGAGGTTGTTGAGCGAGGTTCCCGTGTAGACGGCGACCTGCGGCCAGAGGCCCGTGTACGTGCTCGTCACCGCGTAGGAGCGGCTGACCGACGGCGTGAATGCGTACCAGATGGTTCCGGCCGACTGCCCGTACCCGCAGGACGGGGTCGGCTCTCCGGACTCGATGCTGGCGGCAGTCGCGTCGACGGAGTCCGGGAACGGGGAGCCGATTGCGGTCGCGTCCGCGAAGTCGTCGTTCCCGGGTGCAGGGACTTCCTCGATCGTCAGACGAAGGTTGCCCGAGCCCCAGTACGCGCTGCCGGCTTGGACGTAGTACGTCGTCCCCGCCTCCACTGCCAGCAGCAGTGGACCGCTGTACGGCGAGCACGTGATCTGACTCAGCCCGCCGATCCCGGACCCGTTCTGGCGATACGCGTTGAACACGGCGCCGTAGAAGCCCGAGCCGGACGAGTCGACACGGATGAGAGCGTCGCTGCTCGGGGTGAACGAGTACCAGACGGTGTTCGAGGCACCGCAGTACGCGGACTCGCCACCCTCGTAGCCCGCTTCCACGAGACTGACCGTCTCGCTGTACGGCAGCGATGACAGGTCGATGACGGTTGCGTTCGCGAAGTTGTCGTTCGCCGGAGGGATGGCCGCTGCCGTCCCCGGCAGCAGCAGTGCGGCGATTCCGACGAGTACGGCAAGTGTGATGCGCATCGCGCACCTCCTCTGGTTGCTGATTGGGCGCGATGGTGGTCGGGTGCGCTCAAGGAACGCTCAAGACACTCGGGCCTAGCGGAAGTCAGTGCGCCGACGAAGCGTGCTCGGCCCTGATCTGCTGGGCCTCGACGGACACAAAAGACGGCGCCGACTCGGGCAGCCACGTCGGCTCGCAGTTCTCGCCGCGGTAGACGTCGACCGCGGCGAGGTAGCGAGCGATCTCGAGGAGGAGCTCGTCCGAATCGATGTGGAGCCGCTCGTTCATGGCTCGACCCTCCCAGGCGCTGCTCAAAATCCACTCAACGCCGAGGCAACCTCGGGCGGGAAGCGTGCGACGACTGCATTCCGTCGCGTGTCACGTGTCAGACGGAACGAGCTCCGCCCGTGTCGGAGCGTCGGCTCTGAGACTCTCGTGGCTCAGAGCCCACAAGACCCCGGGGATCGCTCGCCTATGCCGTGCGAGGCCCGGCGGCGGCGACGCCGGGAGTGACGTCGTCGAAGCGCTCGAAGTTCTTGCGGAACATCTCGGCGAGTCCACGCGCCTTCGCGTCGTAGGCCGCCGGATCGGCCCAGGTCGAGCGCGGGTCGAGCAGCGCCGGTTCGACGCCGGGCACGACCACCGGCACCTCGAGACCGAACGTCGGATCCAGCCGGTACTCGGCACCCTCGAGCTCCCCGGACAGCGCCGCGTCCAGGAGCGTCCGGGTGGCCGCGATCGGCATCCGTCGGCCCTCGCCGAACGGCCCGCCCGTCCAGCCCGTGTTCACGAGCCAGACGCCGACGTGCGGGTGTTCCTCGAGCTTCTGTCCGAGCATCCGCGCGTAGACGGCGGGAGGCTGGGGAAGGAACGGCGCCCCGAAACAGGCCGAGAACGTCGGCTGCGGCTCCGTGACCCCGATCTCCGTGCCCGCGAGCTTCGCGGTGAAACCCGAGAGGAACCAGTACATCGCTTGCTCGCGCGACAGACGCGCGATGGGAGGAAGGATCCCGAACGCATCGGCCGTCAGGAAGACGATCGAGCTCGGATGTCCCGCGCGCTTCGCGGGAAGCGCATTCGCGATCTGCTCGAGCTTGTACGCGGCCCGCGTGTTCTCGGTCTTCGAGTCGTCGTCGAGGTCGAGCGTGCCGCGTTCGTCCACGACGACGTTCTCGAGCACGGTGCCGAACGCTCTCGTGGTCGCGTGGATCTGAGGCTCGGCCTCCGCCGACAGCCGGATCACCTTCGCGTAGCAGCCACCCTCGACGTTGAAGACCCCCTGATCGGCCCAGCCATGCTCGTCGTCGCCGACGAGATGACGCGTCGGGTCGGCCGAGAGTGTGGTCTTCCCGGTTCCGGAGAGCCCGAAGAAGACCGCCACTCGCCCGTGGTCGTCGACGTTGGCCGAGCAGTGCATCGGGAGAACCCCTTCGAGCGGGAGTCGATCGTTCATGACGGTGAAGATCGACTTCTTGATTTCACCCGCGTAGTACGTCCCACCGATCACGACCTCGGTGCGCGAGGGGTGCAGGCACACGAACGTGCCGCTCCGCGTGCCGTCCTCGGCAGGGACGGCGGCCACGGACGGGGCGTGGAGAACGAGTGCGTCCGTCTCCATCTCGGCGAGCTCGTCCGCCGTCGGATCGATGAAGAGCGTCTGCGCGAACAACGCATGCCACGGGCTCTCGGTGATCACGCGAACGCCTATACGGTGCTCGGGATCCGCTCCCGCGAACGCATCGATCACGTAGACGTCGCCCTCCCCCAGTCGCCCCGCGACCTTCTCGCGCAGGTGCTCGAAGTCGTCCTCCGAGATCTCCGCGTTCACCTCGTCCCACCAGATACGGGACTCGGACCCGGGCTCACGCACGATGAACTTGTCCTTCGGAGAACGCCCCGTGTGCTCTCCAGTGTCGACCACGAGCGGGCCGCCCTCGGCGAGTCGCGCCTCGCCGCGAGCGAGCGCGTGCGAGTACAGCTGCGCGGTCGTGGGGTGCCAGTAGACCTTCCCGCGCACGGCGATCCCGTGCTCCGCGAGCGAGTCGCGGTCGGGGACGGTCGCGATCATCGGCGCTCCTCCTCGGTCAGGACGTCGAACAAGCCGCCCTATCGTACGCCCGCCGCGGACACGTGGTCCGGCAACACGTCGTCCCGCGTCGCGAGCTGGGAGAACCGACCTCCCCGCGCCATCAGCTCGGAGTAGGTCCCGATCTCGACGATGCGGCCGCGCTCGAGGACGACGATCTGATCGGCATCGCGAACAGTGGAGAGCCGATGCGCGATCGCAAGCGTCGTCCGGCCTTCGGAAAGGCGCTCGAGCGCCTCCTGAACGAGCCGTTCGGTCTGCGTGTCGAGCGAAGAGGTCGCCTCGTCGAGCACGAGCACAGGCGGGTTCCGGAGGATCGTGCGCGCGATCGCGATCCGCTGCTTCTCGCCTCCCGAGAAGCGGTAGCCGCGCTCTCCGACCATCGTCTCGTATCCGTCCGGAAGCGTCGCGATGAGCTCGTGAATCTGTGCGGCGCGGGCCGCCTCCTCGATCTCTTCGTCGCTCGCGTCCGGGTTCGCGAAGCGGAGGTTGTCGCGAACCGTCGCGTGGAAGAGATACGTCTCCTGCGAGACGACGCCGACGGTCGCCGCGAGGGATTCGAAGGCGAGCTCGCGAACGTCGACACCGTCGACCGAAACCGTGCCCCGAGTCGCGTCGTACAGCCGCGCGACCAGGTAGGCGCAGGTCGTCTTCCCCGAGCCCGTCTCGCCGACGAGCGCGGTCTTCGAGCCGGGCGGCACGGCAAAGGTGACGTCCTGCAGCGTCCAGGCCGCGTCGTCGTAGCGGAACCAGACCGAGTCGAGCCGCACCTCGCCACGAGGAGCCTCGAGCGTCCTCGATCCCTCGACGATGTCGATCTCGTGGTCCAGGTACTCGAAGATCCGGTCGAACAGCGCGAGCGACGACTGCACCTCGAGCTGCACGCCCAGAAGGCTCCCGATCGGGAAGAAGAGCCGTGTCTGCAGCGTGGTGAAGGCGACGAGCGTTCCGATCGTGATCGTCCCCGAGCCCTGGGCGATCGTGAAGCCCGCGAACCAGTAGACGAGCGCCGGCATCACGGCGAAGGTCGTCTGGATCGCGGCCATCATCCAGCGGCCGGTCATCCTGCTTCGTACCTCGAGCTCGGCGAGGCGCGCAGACTCGGATTCGAACCGCTGCGCGAGGTCGTCGGTGCGGCCCATCGTCTTCCCGAGCAGGATCCCCGAGACCGACAGCGACTCCTGGACGATCGAGGAGACGTCCGCGAGTGACGCCTGCCGCTCCGCCGTTACCTTCCTGCGCTGCGCTCCGACGCGTTTCGTGAGCCACACGAAGAGGGGCAGCAGCGCGAGCGCGAACGCAGCGAGGCGCCAGTCGAGCAGCACCATCGCGATCACGGTTGCGAGCACGGTCGTCACGTTGGAGAGCACGGACGTAGCGGTCGACGTGACGACGGTCTCGATCCCCCCGATGTCGTTCGCGATGCGGCTCTGCACCTCACCGGTGCGAGTGCGGGTGAAGAACGCCAGCGACAGCCGTTGGAGGTGGCGGTAGACCTGCGTCCGAAGGTCGTGCATCACGCTCTGACCGACCTGGTTCGACAGGAGTGTCTGAAAAACCATGACAGCCCCGGAGATGATCGGAATCGCCACCATTCCGGCAACCAGCCACGTCAGTAGCCTCACGTTCTCCTCCGGGATCGCCACGTCGAGTACCTCGCGGAGAAGGAACGGCGAGATGACGCCGATCGCCGCCGAGAAGACGATCAGTGCGCAGACGGCAGTGAGCCTGCGCCAGTATGGACGGAAGAGACGAACTATCCGTCGAGCGTTCGCGCGACGTACGACAGGGTCAGCGGGACGCTGTGGAACGTCGTCAGTGGTGAAGGACTCGAAGCGGTGACCGGGCATGCCGTAAGGGTACGGACGCGGTACTGAGTGAGGCGCGGGCCGGGCCCTGGCTGCCTGAACACCGTCCGCGGTCGGTTCCCACTCTTGGCGATCCGCCCCGCTCGGAGCGTAGGCCGGTCGCCGCCGCTGTGCTAAATGGCTCTACGAGACGTGGCTAGTCGTCGGTGAAAAGCGGTTTCGTGCCGCCGCAGCACGTCGAGGTCATCGCCGTAGTAGGGGGCGCTATCCGCGACAGCCGAAAGTGTAGGAATCGGGCCGGTGGGCCTTCCCGCGCGCGGACAGCTACTGCGGACGCATTGCCGACAGGACGGTCGGCGTGGTTTCGATGACCGTCTTCTCGTTGCTCGCGGTGATGTAGCCGCTCTCGACGTTCTCGAACACCCTGCGCGCAAGCTCCGCCGTCACGAGATCGCGCTCCTCGTCACGCGTGATCGCTCCGAGGAATCGGTTGTACATGCGGAGTGCGTTCCGCTTGTGCTCATTGACGACCTGCTGATGGCGGGCGACTCGGTAGTTCCGCGAGAAGAAGGCCAGTGCAAAGGCAGCGAGACCGAGAACCAGCAGACGGGGCGCGAGACCGCGGACGAAGTTCTCCCACTCGTTCTCGGTGTTCGTTGCCTCAGGGATGGGCCAGAACCAGAAGAAGGCGACGACAAGTGCCGCGAAAAGCCCGATCGCCCCGAGCGTGAGCCTGTAGGCGTCACGAGCGCCGTCCTTGTGGCGCGAAGCCTGGCCGTCGTAGTACTCGGCCAATTCGCCAGCGAGCGACTCTCCGGACTCGGTCTTGAGCCGCGCCAGGATCTCTTCGATCTGACCCGCCGAGTCCACCGCCTTGTCAGCCGCAGTCGCCGCTGCGGCTGTGCGCTCTTCGAGGTTGATCTCTCCTGTCGCCCTGAAGTAAGGCGAGCACGCGTTCGCAAACCAGTCCCGATTCGCGCTGATCTCAAGAATCAGGTAGCGGTGCGTATCGTTAGGAGTCGGGTCGGCAGTGGGCGAGAACTCCTCGACGCGCTGCAGGGTCTGCCCCAGCGCCCGCAGCTGGTTCCTCCACTTCTCGTGGAAATCCGGCGGCACGAACAGCCCGTCTTGTTCCTACGCGCCGAGGGCCATGATGCGGATGGCCCTCACCTCGTCCATCGACCCGGTGAAGTTGTATCCGCCCTCTTCCTCGCGCGCCAGGCGGCTCAGACCCTCATCGTTGATTGCTACAAGAAGACCCGGAGTGGGGATCCGCCGGACCTCCCTCTTCCGGCGGCAGAAGCAGCTCACTGGGACATGTCCGGTCCCACGGGGATACCCGAGAATCACAAGATCGTCGCTACCTGGTTCGCCTGCATCTTCCGAACTGCGCAGCCAGTCGTACACCTTGCTCCTCGACCATCGAAGATCGAGCGCACTTCGCCTTCGCCGTGATAGTCGCGTTCTCCGAACTGCTGTGCGGTCTGGGATTCCGGGAAGTCGTTCATCCGCGGCTCGGTGAACTCGTCGCCCCGGTCGAGCACCCGTGCCTGAGAACGCCAACAGGACATGCACATCGACGAGTTCCCCGCCCGGGGCTACACGAGATCTTCGAGGAACTCGGAGCCTGGCGCTACGCCCGTGACAAGAAGATGATCACGAGCTCGCGTGCAGGCGACGTAGAGCAGGTGCCGCTCGGTCTTGCACACGTCCTCGAGGTCGGCGCTATCCGCGATCGTGTCGATGCGCGCCTGTGACGGCAGGACATCGTCGTCGCAGGCCATGACGACCGCCCGGAACTCGAGGCCCTTCGCCAGTCGGGCTTCACCAGGGATATGACGAGGTTTGGCTGTCGGTTGCTGGCACCTCAGTCCTCGGTGTGAGCGCGCGTACGTCGGGCCGCGTGGGACGCTACGTACCGCGGATCGTCAAGCGCCGGTTGAGGAGAATGCCGTTTCGGTCATTGAGCTCGAACGTCGCCGTATAGGTCTTTCCCTTCGCGACGGGACGCCGGAAGCGAAGCCGGGCGGCGACCGTGCAGTCGCGGAGCAAGGCCGAGCTCTGCTGGCCGACTGAGATCAGCCTACCCGCCTGGTAGATCCGCCATGTCATGCCGATGGGCGTCCCCGTCGGATCGTTCGCACAGTAACGGCGAACGAAGAGCTTGACGAGTGGGGTCAGCGTTCCGTGGCGGAAAGCGTAGACGCCGTTTCGGGCGTCGAGCGGAGCGGCCACTGCTCGGAAAGCGGCGGGCGAGGGCCCCTTGGGTGCTCCCGCCTGCGTATAGAGGCCTGAATCCCATGGCTGCCCCTGGTCGTCCTGGTAGACGAACCAGATGAACATCCCGACGAACGGCATCTTCCGCGCCATCGCGATCGACTTGCGAACGTACGCGGCCTGCCTCGCGTAGGGAATGCCGAAAGTGTCCTCGGGTCGGGTCTGGTACCCGTATTCGGTGACCCAGATCTTCGTCGACTTGCGCTTGAACCAGGTGGTCAGCTCCTTGACGAAGCGTGGGAGAGACGCGAGCGAGACGTTGGGCCACTTTGCGATCTGACCGGGCCTCAAGTTCGGGTTGAACGGATACGGGTGGTGCGCCCAGGCGTCGAACTTGAGCCGCGGGTTCGCCCGTGCGACGAGCTCGGCGAACTTCCCGGGTGAGTGCGTGTCGGAGACGCCGGGAACGCGTCGGTCGCGGCCGCGAGCAGAGGTCTCGCCGATCCCGACCTGTGCGAGCCGGTTCCCGGCCTTGATTCCGGCGTACGCCGCCGCGTACAGCTTCGCGTAGTTCGCCGGTGCGACCGAGCGACCACGGCTGTCGAACTGCGGGGTGAGGAAGAGATTCAGGTTCGGCTCGTTCCAAACAGACCAGAAGCGCACGAAGGGGACGCCCTCGTAGCGGCCCGAGTACCGTGCCGCGATTGCCTGCGCGAAGAGCCGGAAGTCGCCGATCCGGCGGGGCATCCGGTTCGGCTTGCCGCCGCCTGCCCAGCGCGGAGTGCCGGAGATCGTGAGCATCGCCTCCTGGCCTTGCTCCTGGGCAGCGCGGATAGCCTCGTCGACATCGTCGAACTTGTATGCCGGGTCGAACGGGTCGGCGGGCGTCGACGGCTGTTGGGATGCCACGAGATTCCACTGCACGAGGAGCCGCACGATCGTCGCTCCGTCTTCCGCGGAGCGCTGGATACGAGGCTGCCGCTCGGGAGCCCAGCGGTAGCTCGGATCGTCGTGGAACCCAACCCACATCCGCTCGCCGGCGAACGCCGCCGGTGCCGCGAGCGCGGCACTCGCTGACACCACGACGACGAGGCGAACGGCGCGTCTCATCGCCGCCCACTACCCCGGGTAGCCCGACTCGCAAACACGAAGCGGGGGACCGTAGTCATTGGATGTGAGCTGGGGGTAAGCAATCGGAATGCTTTCGATATGGCAAATGGAACAGCCTGATTTCGGCCGGAGACGCACGCGTCAGCTCGAAACGGCAGCTGTCTCCTGCGCTCGCAGCACGTGGATCACCTCGAAAGTCTTGACCTTCGATTCTCCCTCGGCTCGATACGCGTCACCGATCGTGCGGGCGAGCTTGGATGGGCG